>DYET01000009.1 GCA_020725625.1 Desulfovirgula sp.
CTGACTTCGAAGGTTTCAATGCTCCTGGTGTCCACAAACACCGTGTAACCTTCTCTTCTTACCCTTGCGCCCAGGCATTGCAGCACTTCCATCATTACCGAAACGTCTCTTAAATTTGGCACATCGTGAATTACGCTTTCTCCTGAACCCAGTAGAGAGGCTGCCAGTATGGGCAGGGAGGCATTTTTGCTTCCGCTGGCCCTCACCTTTCCCTGGAGGCGGTTTCCACCGACAATCATGTACTTTTGCATGTTGATACCTCCGCCTCAGTCACGCCCCAAAACCTTAACCTCCATTTCCAGGCTGACCCCAAACTTCTCCATCACCTTCTCCCTCACTGCGGCGATAAGCTTCAAAACGTCCGAGGCCGTTGCTTTCCCCAGGTTGATGATAAAGTTGGCATGCTTGGTGGAAACCTGGGCGTCCCCCACCCTCATCCCCTGGCAGCCTGCATCCTGAATGAGTTTACCGGCATAGTTCCCCGGCGGGTTTTTAAAAACGCTCCCGGCGCTCGGGTATTCCAACGGCTGCTTTGCCCTGCGGCTGCCGAGGATTTTTTCCATGTCAGAGGAAATCAGGTCCTTATCCCGGGGGTATCCCCTGAAAACAGCCTCCACTACAACAGACTCTTTGCCCTGGAGGGCGCTTTTCCTGTATCCCCAGTCCAGCCGCCGCCCGTCCAGGCACAAAAGGTCCCCTTGGTAACCAAGGCAGGTTACCTCCACAACCCGGTCCCCCACCGAGGACCCGTAAGCCCCTGCGTTCATGACCACCGCCCCGCCGACCGACCCGGGTATGCCGGCAATGAATTCAAACCCGCCCAGGCCGGCGTCCCTTGCGGCCGCTGCCAGGCGGTGAAGTTTCGCCCCCCCGCCGGCAGTGATGGTTTCCCCGTCCACCCTGATGCCGGAAAAGCCGCCGCCGATTTTGAGGACAATGCCGCTGATTCCGCCGTCCCTCACCAGCAGGTTGGTCCCGGCGCCGATCACCGTAAGGGGCAGGCCGCTTTGGGCGGCGTAGGTCAACACCGCCCTCAGGTCCTCAATTCCCCGGGGCTCGACGAATATTTCCGCCGGTCCGCCAATTCGCCAACTGGTGTGCAAATGCATGGGTTCCCGGAACATTACGGGGCTGTTGATCAGCCTGCTGATTTCGCCGCAATGGTCAGGAACCGACATGAAGACCCCTCCCGGCCGGCCTCTGCAGCCTTTCAACCAGGCGCACCCCGGCAGTCCAGATGTTTCCCGCTCCCATGGTCAGGACCAGGTCCCCGGGCCTGACAAACTGCTCCAGGTAATCCACTATTTTGTCCCGAGACCCCAGGTAAATCACGTTTTCCTGCCCGTTTCTCTCCATGGCTTCGATAATCAGCCTGGAGCTTACGCCCTCGATGGGCTGCTCCCCCGCGGCGTATATATCGTCCACAATGACCACGTCGGAATCCAGGAAGGCGGAACCGAATTCCTCGCCCAGCAGGTGTGTCCTGGTATAGCGGTGGGGCTGGAAGACCGTGATAATCCTTTTTGCACCCACCTGCCTGGCCGCTCTGAGGGTGGCCCTTACTTCACTGGGATGGTGGGCGTAGTCGTCCACCACCCTGACCCCGGACGATTCCCCGAGAAGTTGGAAGCGGCGCCCGGCACCCTTGAACTCCAGCAGGGTGCCGGCGATGTCCCCGAAGCCGAGGCCCAGGTGCCGGCCAACCGCCAGCACGGCCAGGGCGTTGAGAAGGTTGTGCCGGCCCGGAACGGACAGCTCCAGGGTTCCCAGCCTCCCACCCCGGTGGTAGACCTCCCCTCTTGAGGACATTCCATTGAGCTGGATATTCTTCAGCACGTAGTCTGCTTCAGCAATCTGAATGCCATAAGTGACCAAAGGCCCGCGGTATCGCCCGATGACCTCCCGTACCCCTGGGTCGTCGAGGCAGACCACGGCCAGGCCGTCTCCCGGAACCTTGGCCAGGAAGGTGCTGAAGGCCTCCTTTATTTTTTCAACCGACCCGTAATAGTCCAGGTGGTCGTTTTCAATATTGGTTACAATCACAATCAGCGGAGAAAGCTTTAAAAACGACCCGTCGCTTTCGTCTGCCTCCGCAACCAGGTATTTGCCCCGCCCCAACTTGGCGTTTCCGCCAATGTCGTTCAATTCACCTCCGATTACTATGGTGGGGTCAAGGCCGTTTTTCTCCAGCACCATGGCAGTCATGGATGTCGTGGTAGTTTTGCCGTGGGCACCCGCCACGGCGATCCCGGACTGCCTCTTCATCAGAAGGGCCAGCATCTCCCCGCGGTGGACTACCGGTATGCCCTTCTCCACGGCCCTGACCAGCTCGGGATTGTCGGGCCTGATGGCCGTGGACACCACCACCAGTTCGGCGCCCTCGACGTTTCGGGCGAAATGGCCGGTTTTGCATACAGCCCCCATGGATTCAAGCCGGTTGGTGATGTGGGTCTGGCTTAGGTCGGATCCGGTGACTTTATGTCCCAGATCGATAAGTATCCTGGCCAGTCCGCTCATCCCCGCCCCGCCAATACCGATAAAGTGAATCCTTTCAGGAATATGCTGCAATTTGGTACCAACTCCCTTCCGTATGCGAATTCCGGATTTAAACGGGATTTTATCCCGGGGATAGAATTATTGTATGCTTGTTGCATTAAAGGTGTTACCGGGACCCGGAGGGGTTGTCCACCACCCGCGTTAAAAGTTAAACAATGTTAAAACCAGGCCCTGTCAGGCCCGGCGGTTCTGGATAATAAAACGTGACAGTTTTCCCGGCATGTTTTCCGGAACCCTCTTCGGCGCCGTCCCGGAGGATCCGGGCGAGAAAGACTCCGGCCCGAGACCGTAACGGGGTGCCGAACCGGAGAAAGCCGCAGCCTAAACGCCGCCCGAAGTTTTTTTTGGACGGCCGCGCTTTCGATTATTATCCAATATATCAATAACACAGTCAAGGATATCGTCCAGCGCCCCGGGCCTGCCCAGGGCCCTGCTGGCCCGGCTCATGCCCGCCAGCAAATCCGGCCGGCTGGCAAGCCTCTCCAGCTGCGAAATAAGCAAACCTCCACTGAGATCCCGGTCCCTGATCACCACCACTGCCCCTTTTCCCTCCAGAGCCCTGGCGTTATATTCCTGGTGGTTCGCAGCGGCGTATGGATAAGGGATTAGAATAGCCGGCAGGCCGACGGCGGTCACTTCGGCCAGGGTTGCCGCGCCGGCCCGGCAGATAACCAGGTCCGCCGAGGCAAGGGCGGAGGGCATGTCGTGCAAATAGGAAGTAATGGTAATATTCCCAGTATCAGGCACAATTATACCCTTTTGAATTTCCGCCATAAAGCCGTCGTAACCGGCGGGACCGGTTACATGCAGGAAATACAACCCTTTCCGCCCGGCGAAATGCCTGATTACCTCTGCCATTGCGGCATTTATGCTCCTGGCCCCCTGGCTCCCGCCGAAGGACAGCACCAGGACCCCGTCCGGGGGCAGGCCCATTTTTTCCCTGGCCTCGTTCCGGTCCCGGGCCAGAATTTCCTTTCGTACGGGCAGCCCGGTCACTTTGCAGGCCGTCCCGGCCGGAAAGTACTTTCTGGCTTCCCCGAAGGTAAGGGCCACGCAGCGGGTGAACCTGGACAGTATTCTGTTGGTCACGCCCGGAAATGCGTTCTGCTCGTGGATCATGGTGGGTATGCCCGAAAGTGCGGCGGCCAGCACCACCGGCCCGCACACGTACCCGCCGGTGCCGATAACGGCCGCCGGCCGGATTTCCCGGATCAGGGCAGACGCCTTTATTAGGCCCCTGGCGGCCTTCCAGGCCGCCAGCAGGTTAGAGGGCGAAAAACCGCGCTTCAGACCGGCCAGGGGAATGCCCTGAAAAGGGAGGCCCGCCCTGGGAACTATTTCAGATTCCAGCCCCCGGGTGCCCCCGACATAGAAAACCTCGGCTCCCAACCGGTCCTTCAACCCCCCGGCAATGGCCAGGGCAGGATAGATGTGTCCCCCGGTGCCGCCGCCGGTGACAATAAATTTCAATAACTCGCACCTCCGTCGTATAAGTGGCCGGACGTGTTAACAGGCAATTGGTCTAACCCCCTATAACCTGCTACCCATAACCGACAACACTGGCCGGCAGCTAACAGCTATAAGCTATTTTGGGGTTATATACCTCGAAATGTTGAGCAGCACCCCGACTCCCATCAGCGTGAAGACCAGCGAAGTCCCCCCGAAGCTGACAAAGGGCAGGGTGATGCCGGTAATGGGCAGCGAGCTGGTGACCACGCCTATGTTGATAATGGCCTGCAGGGCTATCCCGGAAACAATTCCTGCCGCCAGGAGGCTGGCAAAGGGATCCGGCGAGGTGATAGCTATTTTGAAACCTCTCCATACGAAAAGTATAAACAGAAGTATCACCAGGCAGCCGCCGATAAACCCGAGTTCCTCGCCGATGACGGCGAAAATGAAGTCTGTCTGCCTCTCCGGCAGGTAGAGAAACTTGGAATGCCGGCCCTGTCCCAGGCCGGTCCCCAGGAGCCCGCCGGAACCGAGGGACATCAGGGAATTGAGGATGTGCCAGCCCGCACCGGTGGGGTCCGCCTCGGGGTTCAGAAAGGCCAAAAACCTGTTTTTCCTGTACTCCTCGGTGAAAATGGCGGCCATCACCAGCCCCACGCCCGCTATGCCAACAGCCGTCAGGCTGCCGATCCTCACCCCGGCGCAAAAGAGCATGATAAAGACCGTTCCCACCAGGGTTATAGCCGTGCCCAGATCGGGCTCGGCCAGGATCAGCCCGGCAAATATTGCTATTAATGCCAGGTAGGGAAGGATCCCTTCCCTGAAGGTCTGCACCCTGATCCCTTTTTGCGACAGGCTGGCGGCAGCGAATATGACCACGCACAGCTTGGCAAACTCCGAGGGCTGAAAACTGAAAAAACCCAGGTTTATCCAGCGCTGGGCCCCCAGCCTGGAGGTTCCCAGCGGCGTGAGCACCAGTATCAGCAGCAGGACGGCGGCCGCCAGCAGCGCGGGCGCCCACCTTTTCAGCTTCCGGTAGTCGTACCTCATCATGAAAATCATGATTGGAATGCCCACCAGCGCGTTAATCAGCTGCCTGATCAAAAACCAGAACGGGTTGTTGAAGGGCGGAAACATGGCGTAGTAGCTGCTGGAGCTGAAGACCATGACGATGCCTATGCTGATCAGCATCATAACCGTTATAAACAGGATAAAGTCCGGGGCCCTCTTTTTTAAAGGCATCAGCATCCACCCCCGTTAAAGAGGTCGGAGGCCAGAGGTTTGAGGCCTGAATTTTTTTGGAATTTGATTTTGATCAAATTCCTTCTTAATCCGACATCTGACCTCTTGCCTCCTGCTTCCTATTTGCCAGTTCCCGTACAATTTCCTTGAACAGGTCTCCTCTTTCCTCGAAGTTGCTGAACATGTCCCAACTGGCGCAGGCGGGGGAGAGAAGCACGACGTCCCCCGGGCGGGCGGCCGACCTGGCCAGAAGAACCGCATCCCTGAAACTTCCCGCCCGCATGATATTTTTTATGCCGGCCCCGGCCGCCGACCCGGCCATCTCGTCGGCACACTCCCCGACTACCACCATGGCCCTGGTCTTTGGACAGGCCCGGCGGGCGAACTCGGTGAAATCGTTGCCCTTGTTTCTGCCGCCGGCAATCAGCACCAGGGGCCCCTGGAAGGCCTCGACGGCCTTTATGCTGGCGTCCGGGTTGGTTCCTTTGGAATCGTTTACATACCTTACGCCGTCAATTTCAGCCACGAATTCCAGCCGGTGGGCCACCCCCGTGAATCTGCGCAGCGTCCCGGCCAGGCTGCCTTCCGGTATGCCCATTGCCCAGCCTGCAGCAGTGGCCGCCAGGGCGTTTTCAAGGTTGTGCGCACCAGGGATCCGGAGTTCAACCACATCCAGGACGGTCCTCCGGACCCCGTTCCGGCAGACGGTAACGGCGCCGCCGTGGACAAACACCCCTTTTTCTAAAATATGCTGCCGGCTGAAAAATATTACATCTCCCCCGCCTCTTCCGGTCATCCCCCTGGTCAGGTCGTCGTCGTAATTCAACACCAGAGAATCCCCCCGGCGCTGGTTCATGGATATCCGGCTTTTGGCCGCGGCGTACCCCGCCATGTCCCCGTGCCTGTCCAGGTGATCCGGGGTCAGGTTAAGTATTACGGCAACCTTGGGGCGGAAGTGTTTCACGGTTTCCAGCTGAAAGCTGGACACTTCGGCCACGATTACATCCCCGGGGCCGTAGAGCTCCACCCGTTCCACCAACGGAATTCCTATATTCCCGGCCACCAGGACGCGGTACCCGGCGTCCTTGAACATTTCCCCCACCAGGGTGGTGGTGGTGGTCTTGCCGTTGGTACCGGTAATGGCCACTATGGGCGCCCTGGCAAACCGGTAGGCCAGTTCCAGTTCCCCTATAACCGGTATGCCCGCCTCCCCGGCCTCCAACACCGGTGGCACGTCCAGAGGGACCCCCGGGCTGATTACCAGCAGGTCAAAGCAGCCTCCGACCGGCGGGTACCCGCCCAGGGCCAGGTCGACCCCCCGGCTCCCCAGGTCGTCCAGCTGGCCGCCGAACTTGTCCGCATCCCTGGCATCGGTAAGACATACCCGGGATCCCTTCCCGGCTAAAAACCGGGCCACGGCGGTGCCGCTTTTCCCGGCTCCCACCACCAGCACTCTTTTATCCTTCAGTTCCACGACAAAGCTCCTTAGTTAAGAATTCTCCCCTGATTCCTCCCGGGACACTTTCCCGAAACACGATTTCATAAGCCCATTTTATAAAAACCGGCAACACCGATTATTGAAAACAATATAGTAGCACCGACAAAGGTTATCACAATGCGGTTTTCACTCCAGTTACCCAGTTCGAAATGATGGTGCAGGGGGCTCATTCTCAGCACCCGGCGGCCGAAGACCTGGAAAGAGAAGACCTGCACCATCACCGACAGGGTCTCCAGGACATATATGCCGCCGATGATAAAAAGAAAAAACTCGCTCCTGGTGATTACCGCAGCAGCCCCCAGGGCTCCACCCAGGGCCAGGGACCCGGTGTCCCCCATGAAAACCCTGGCCGGGTGCCGGTTGTAAAGCAGGAACCCCAGGCATCCACCGGCTACCGCCGCCATGATCAGGGCCACCCCGGTTTTGTTCAAGACCAGGGCGACGGCTACAAAGGCCAAGGAGGTGACCGCGGTTACTCCCGCCGCCAGGCCGTCAAGCCCGTCCGTAAGATTCACGGCATTGGCCGTGCCCACCACCACCAGCACGGCAAACAGCATGAAGGCACCCGTGCCCAGGTCGATTGTTTTCAGGCTGAAGGGCAGGACCACGTCTGTCCCCCGGCCCAGGGTTGAAACCGCCAGAAAGGCCAGCAGCGCCGCGATTAGGAACTGCCCGGCCAGCTTTTCCCTGGCCCTGAGGCCCAGGGGCCTCCGCAGGGCTACCTTGAGGAAGTCGTCGATGAAGCCGATCAGTCCGAACCCCAGCACCGTGGCCAGCACCAGAATCCCCTCGGGGTATCTGGAAGCCACCAGAACCCCGGCCACGGCTATGCCGGCCAAAAAAATTATTCCGCCCATGGTGGGGGTTCCCGCCTTGGAGAGGTGGCTGGCGGGTCCGTCACTGCGGACATTCTGCCTGAATCTCATCCTTTTCAGCACCGGTATGGCAAAGATCCCCACAAGGGCCGTGGTGATGAAGGACAAAAAAAGCGATTTCCCTATGGCAAGCCAGACGTTTTCCATCTTCCGATCCGGCACCGGGGCCGGCGCCTCCTGTTTGGTATATTTTTCTGGTATATTATATATTACTGAATAGCTGCCAGCGCGCCTTGAATAATTCGCCCGCCCCTTACCGGTTGTCCTCCTTCAGGGCGAAAACAAATTCTTCCATTTTCATCCCCCGGGACCCCTTGACCAGAACCACGTCCCCCGGGCGCAGGAACTTTTTCAATTCCCCGGCGGCTTCCCGGGCAGTCCGGAAATAGCGAACCCGGCCCGGGGAAAGGCCGGACTCCTCGGCTCCCAGGCCGATGTGCCTGGCCCGTTCCCCAACCGCCGCCAGCAAGTCCACACCGGCACGGCACACCGCCCTGCCGACCTCCCGGTGGGCGGATTCGGACTTGTCGCCCAGCTCCAGCATATCGCCCAGAACGGCTATTTTCCTGGATTTTTCACCGGCTGCCTCGGTCAGGACCTGGAGCGCCGCCCTGGTTGAAGCCGGGTTGGCATTGTAAGAATCGTTGATTATTTTCATTCCTTCCCAGAGGGATATTTCGAGACGCATGGCGGTCAGGCTGGCCGCCGCCAGCCCGTCCCGGATCTCCCGGAACTCCAGCCCCATCTCCCGCCCCACGGCGACGGCGGCCAGGCTGTTAATAACGTTGTGCCTCCCCGGCAGGGGGATGAAGAACTCCTCCTCCCGGCCATGAACCATAGCCGTAAAACGGTTCCCTCCGGCCTCGGGGGTGATCTCCCGGACGAACAGGTCAAATCCCGGGTCCTCGCCGTAAAATACCACCCGGCCCCGGCAGCGCCGGGCCTCCCTCCGGATGTAGGGGCTGTCTCCGTGCAGCACGGCGAAACCCCTTTCCGGTACGTGGTCCAGTATTTCACCCTTGGCCCGGGCGATGTTGTCCACCGAACCCAGGAGCTCCAGATGGGCCTCCCCGATGCTGGTGATCACCGCCCCGTCCGGCAGGGCGATGCGGCCCAGGAGGTCAATTTCGCCCGTACCCCTCATGGCCATCTCCACTACCGCCGCCTGGTGCCCCGGGTCCAGCCCCAGCAGGGTCAGGGGAAGCCCCACTTCGTTGTTGAGATTGCCCTCCGTTTTAAGGGTCCGGAACCTAGTTGAAAGAACGCTGTAAACAAGGTCCTTGGTGCTGGTCTTGCCCGAACTGCCGGTAACTCCCACCACCGGCACGCCGGATAGCCGCCGGTTGTGCCCGGCTAGCTCCTGCAGTGCTTTCAGGGTGTCCTTGACCAGGAATAGCGGGACATCCGGCGGGAGCCCTTCCACCCACCGCCGGGCCACCACGCCCCGGGCGCCCGACTGCACCGCCCGACCCGCAAAGTCATGCCCGTCAAAACGCTCCCCGGGGAGGGAAAAAAACAGGTCTCCCTCCTTGGCCTTCCGGGAGTCCGTGCAGACCGTTTCAAATATTCTGTCCCTTCCCCCGCCTTCCACAGTGGCGGACATGACAAAAGCCAACTGCGGCACGCTTAAAGAAAACACCTGCATCCTCCGTGAAAAACTATTTGTTGATCACCGAAAGCTTCTTGTTGACTATGGATCCAAGGACCTTCCTGGCCTCTTCCCGGTCGTCAAAGTGCAGCTTCCGGTCGCCAACGATCTGGTAGTCCTCGTGGCCCTTTCCGGCTATAATCACCAGGTCCCCTTTTCCTGCCTCCAGGATGGCCTTCTTAATGGCCTCCCGCCGGTCCGGAATGACCATGTACCGCCCGGGTTGGGCCACCTCCCTGATGCCCGCCTCCACATCGCCGATGATGCAGATGGGATCTTCCGTCCTGGGATTATCCGAGGTGATTATGGGCAGGTCGCTGTATAGGCCCGCTATTCTGCCCATGACGGGACGCTTCTTGCGGTCCCGGTCGCCGCCGCAGCCGAAAACGGTGATCAGCCTGCCGGAGGTAATCTCCCGGGCCGCCCTCAGTATGTTTTCCAGGCCGTCCGGGGTATGGGCGTAATCCACCACCACCGTGAAATCCTGGCCGCAGTCCACCAGTTCGAACCTGCCCGGTATCCCTTCAACGGACTCCAGGGACTTCGCCACCAGTTCCGGTTTGAAGCCGGATCCCAGCCCTACCGCGAAGGCCGCCAGGGCGTTGTACACGTTGAAAAGGCCGGCCAGCCTGATGTTCAGCCTTACACTGCCCCACCGGCTGACTGCGGTAAAAGAGCTTCCCTGGTCCGAAACCTTGACGTCAACGGCTCTGACATCGGCGTCCCCGTATATCCCGTAGGTAATTACCGGCACCCTGACATCCTGGATGATCCTTCCGCCGTAAGGATCGTCCCGGTTGACCACCACGAACTTGGGCCATTTTTTTTCGCCGCCGCCGATCCTTTTAAAAAGTCCGGCCTTTACCCGCAGGTATTCCTCCATATCCCGGTGAAAATCCAGGTGGTCCTGGGTAAGGTTGGTAAACACACCCACGTCGAATTCGCAGCCCGTTACCCTTTCCAGGGACAGGGCGTGGGAACTCACCTCCACCACCGCCGTCTTCACCCCTTCGTCCACCATCTCCTGCAGCAGCTTTTGCAAACTGACGGCATCGGGGGTGGTGTGCATTACTTCCAGCTTCCTGTCCCCTATATAATTGGCGATGGTGCCGATCAGGCCCACTTTCAGGCCGGCGGACCGGTATACGGACGAAATCAGGTAGGTGGTGGTGGTTTTGCCGTTTGTTCCGGTCACTCCCGCCAGTCTCAATTTCTGCGAGGGGCGGCCGTAAAAGTCGGCAGCCAGCAGGGCCAGCGCGGCTCTGGTGTTTTCCACCACCACCAGGGTGATACCCGGCGGAACGTCCACCTCTTTCTGCACCACCACCGCAGGGGCTCCGGCCTTCACGGCGTCGTCCAGATACAGGTGCCCGTCCGTTTTATACCCCTTAATGGCCACAAATAAAAACCCCGGCTCCATGATCCTGGAATCCTGAGAAACACCCCTGATTTCCTTTTCGACGCCGCCGTCGATCTTGATCACTTTTAAATTTTTAATCAACTCACCCAGTTGCACAAACCCGTCCCCTTTTCTATCAGGTATTATTTCCCAACGGGCTGTCTTTTTAAGCCTGCCGGCCTCGGAACTTCCGGCAGGCCCGCAACAACTGTTGAGCCGCCGGCTGCCAGCGGCAAGCTCTCAGCTTTCGGATGGTTGACTTACAGTGTCTCTTGGTGATAACTGCTCTTCCGGCCGGCAACCCTCCCGGCCAACTGCGGCCGCCCGGTGGACGGCGGCAACATCTGACAGCCGGTGTTAGTAATATATATCGCCGGCATCCGGCCTTTAGTCCATGATAATATTACCACCGTAAGCCATGCCGGGCGCAGCTTCCGGGGCTCCCGGGCGAACGGCCCCCGGAGGCCTGAACTCGACCCTGACCGCGGTTCCCCTGGTTACCTTCCGCCCCGGCGCGGGATCCTGGGACCAAACCAGGCCTGTTCCTGCCGGATCCAGGACCAGCCCCATTTCCTCCAGCAGGGTTCTTACCTCCTTCTCAGTAAGGCCGCTTAAATTCGGAACGGTTATCCCTTCGCCCCCGCCCAGCGCGGGAGGGTTCAAATCGAGCAGGACGGTGACGTCGTTCATTGTCTCGGCGCCGCCCTGGGGCACCTGGCCGTAAACAATGGACCCGCTGCCCCTGGTCTGGAAGGAAAGCCCTTGAGCCCTGAGTATCCTGACGGCCTCGTGCACCGGGTAGTTGACCACATTGGGCACCTTTACCCTGACCCTTGGGGCCTCGTACCAGGAAGACGGGCCCGGAGGTTTGATCAGGCCGGGATTAGCGGGCAACCCCAGATAGTGCAGGGTATCCTGCATGATCGCCTGAAACACCGGGGCGGCCACAACTCCGCCGTAGTAAACTCCTCCCTGGGGCTCGGCAATCATCACTGTTACGGCCACCCTCGGATTCTCAACCGGAGCGAAGCCGGTGAAGGATGCCACATGCCGGCCGGTTACATAGCCCCCGCTTTCCCCGACCACTTGGGCGGTGCCGGTCTTGCCTGCCACCCGGTAGCCCTCCACAAAGGCGTTTCTCCCGGTGCCTCCGGACACCACGTTTTCCAGCAGGGCCTTGACCTGGTCCGCAGCCTCCCTGGCCATCACCCTGCGGATGGGATGGGGCTTGAAAGTTTTAACCGTTTTTCCCCGGCTGTCCCTTATCTCCCTGACCAGCAGCGGTTTCATCAGGGTCCCGCCGTTGGCCAGGGCGCATGTTGCCGACAGCAGCTGAATCGGGGTGACGGCGATGGACTGGCCTATGGCCATGGTGGCAATGTTCAGGTTGGTGGCGTCTTCTTCCTTAATCACGATGCCCCTGGCCTCTCCGTCCAGGTCGATACCGGTTTTTTCGCCGAAACCGAAGGCCCTGACATATTTGTAAAACCTTTCCCGGCCCAGCCGCAGGCCCACCTCGACAAAGCCGGGGTTGCAGGAATGCATAACCACCTCTTCAAAATCGAGGCTCCCGTGCCCCCCGCCCTTCCAGCACCTGATCCTCCTGTCGGCCACCTTGACATACCCGGGGTCGTAAAAGCGGTCCTCCGTCCTGACGACCTTTTCGCTGACGGCTGCCGAAGTGGTGATTATTTTAAAGGTGGACCCGGGCTCGTAATTGTACCAGATGGCCGGGTTGCGGTCCCAGACATGCCTGGGAACGTCGCTCCAGTTGTTGGAGTTGAAGGTGGGCCTGTTCCCCATGGCCAGGATTTCACCGGTCTGCGGGTCCATCACCATGGCCACGGCCAGTTTTGGCCGGTACCTGGCCACCACCTTGTCAAGCTCGCGCTCCACAAAATACTGGATGCTTTCATCCAGGGTCAGCACCAGGTGGTTGCCCTGTTCGGGGGGATAATAGCGGTGAATGGGGTCGGGCACACTGCGCCCCGCCGCGTCATGTTCCACGAGAATTCGGCCTTGCCTCCCCTTCAGGACATCATCGTACGATTTTTCAATGCCCATCAGTCCCTGGTTATCCACCCCGGTGAAGCCCAGCAGGTGAGGAGCCAAGGTTTCGTGCCTGTAGAAGCGCCGGCTCTCCTCCACCAGGTGAATGCCTTCCGGCTTTAACTCCTTAATTTTCGCCGAGACTTCCGGTTTTACCTTTCTCTTGACCCATTCGTAGCACGATTTCCGGGTCAGTATTCGATACAGCCGGTCGGCGTCCATTTCCAGCACCGGGCCCAGTTGGTCCGCCACCTGTCGCGGATTTTTGACCAGGTACGGAATGGCGTATACGGAGTCACAGCTAACGCTGGTTACCAGTTCCTTGCCGTTCCGGTCGTATATCGTCCCCCGCTTGGCCTCCACCGGAACATCCCGCATCCTTACTTCCAGGGCCTTTTCCTGGAGGTAGTCACCCTGTACGAACTGGATCCAGGCCAGCCTGAAAACAAGCACCATGAAGGCCGTGGAACAAAGCAAAAAAAGCCAGGTGAGCCTTTTTCGAATCAGTATGCCGGTAGTCCGCATACAATTCTACCTCCGACCTGAAGCCCACCCGGTGGCTTGACCCCTTTAACTCCCCTTTATTCCTATTAAGTTTGCAAAGGCTTGTACCACCTTACTCCTGGTTGTCGCATCCGGCCGGCCGCCGGCCTGCTGCCCCCCGGGGTCCGCTGCAGGGTTCGTCGCCGTCCCGGCGGCACCTTCCCTGCCGTTTCCGGCCAGGTCCGCCTGCACCACAACCACATCCCTGCTGCTGGGCTTGACCATCTTCAGCTTGGTGGTAGCCAGGTACTCGATCCTGCTTAAGGAGTTAAGCCTGTCTACCTCCTCGGACAGCGAGACGGTCTCCTGGCGCAGGGAGGCCAGTTCATTGTTCAGGCTGTATATTTTGTAACCTGAAATTATTACCTGGGAGTAATAAAAGGCAATCAGCATGCCGGTGCAGAAGGTCAGCAAGACCAGCAGTGCAAGGGAAAATTTGCCTTTGCTGGGGAGCCGGCTGCGTCCGGGGCGCCGGGTCACCCGGCTTTCCTCCTCGGGCAGACTGTAGTGATCGTACCGCTCTTGCGCTACTACCAAAGCTTATTCACCCTCCAGCCTGTTTAGAACAGCAATGCTTTTCAAAATAATATTACCGGCCGGCAAAAACCCGGCAGGGTGAGTAATACCCCGGGAATTGGCGCCGGCCAACCCCTGTCTTTACCCGCCCCGTCCTATGGGAGACGCTCGGCCACCCTCAGCCGGGCGCTCCTGGACCTCGGGTTCTCCTTCAATTCCCCGGCCGAAGGGGTTATTCCCCCCGGCTTAATGACTTTTAACAGCGGCTTTTTCCCGCAAACACAGACCGGGAAGTCCCTGGGGCACGTACAGCTTCCGGCCGTTTCCCTGAAGAATTCCTTGACCACCCGGTCTTCCAGTGAATGGTAGGTGATCACGCAGGCCCTTCCTCCCGGCTTCAGCCGGCCGACCGCCCCCCGCAGGGCCTCCCCCAGCATTTCCAGTTCCCTGTTTACGGCCATGCGCAGGGCCTGGAAGGTTCTCCTGGCCGGATGTGGGCCTTCACGCCTGTGCCTTGCCGGGACGGCCATCTTGACAATGTCCACCAGCCGGCCGGTGGTGGTAATGGGAGCCTTTTTTCTCTCCCTGGCTATAAAGGAGGCAATCCTCCCGGCAAACCGCTCCTCGCCGTACCGCCGGATGATTTCCCCGAGTTCCTCTTCGGTCAGCGTGTTCACCAGGTCGGCGGCGGTGACTCCGGTCTCCCTGTCCATGCGCATGTCCAGGGGAGCGTCCCTCTGGTAACTGAAGCCCCGGTGGGGACTGTCCAGTTGGTACGAGCTTACCCCCAGGTCAAACAAAATCCCGTCCACCTGCCCGACGCCGAGGCTGTCAAGGATTTCGGGCAAATCCGAAAAGACTCCGCGCACTATGGTTGCTCTGTCTCCGAATTCGGCCAGCCTGCGGGACGCCGCCTCGATCGCGTCGGCGTCCCTGTCGAGCCCGATGAGCCTTCCTCCCGGGGAAGAGGCCCGTAATATCTCGTAGCCGTGCCCCGCCCCGCCGAGGGTGCAGTCCACGTAAATCCCCGTATCAGAGGGCTTAAGACAGTCCAGAACCTCTCTGACCAGGACCGGCCGGTGTTTATACCTGAATCTTCCGTTCTCCTTCATTCCAGTCCCCCTGCCTGCATGCAGCCCCCCGTTGAACACCGGGGCTGCTCAAGCGGGCGGTGCGGCCGGGCGGCGGAAGCCCGTCTCCCGATCCGGCGGCGGTGTCCGGAACAATCAAATGCCCAAGTCAAAATCCACAATCTTTTCCGCAATCTCGTCGGCGGATCCTGAAGCCATCTTGCTGTAGTCCTCCCAGCGCTGGCGGGACCAGATTTCCACCCGGGAAGACACCCCTATAATCATGGTTTCCCTTTCCAGGCCGGCGTATTCCCGCAGGTTGGAGGGAATCAGTATCCTCCCCTGCCTGTCCACCTCGCACTCGGTGGCTCCCGAGAAAAAAAACCGCATGAAGGCCCGGGCGTCCGCCCTGGTAAAGGGAAGGGACCTCATCTTTTGCTCAAGAGCCGACCAGTCCTTGGGGGGGTATACGAACAGGCAGCCGTCCAATCCCTTGGTCAGAATGAACTTGTCTCCCAGGCCTTCGCGAAATTTGGCAGGAATAAAGAGTCTCCCCTTGGCGTCGATGGTGTGCTGGTATTCACCTATAAACATTTTCTTTCACCCCACTCACAACCATCGATCCACCACTTCGATCCACTTTAACTCACTTTTCCCCACTTATATTCTCTTTTAATATACCAGATCCTTCTTTTTTTAATCGAACAGTAAAAAAATTTTTAAATTCTAAACCGGCCAGTTCGGAAAAATAGCCGGCAGCAAAAAACAAAAGCACCGTCAGTGTCAATATATTGGGCACTGAAATAAAATAATCAACAATATATTGTAAATTACCATAAAAAAACCGCACTTTATGCGCGGTAATAAAAAAATAAAACTAACTTGAAGAATTCGCCTTAATGATGATAACAGCAGAATGATTCCGGGCTGCCGGCAGCTAACAGCCAACGCCTGGAAGCTGACAGCTGGCAGCTACTTTCAAGGCGGCCGGAAAACCGCCGCCTGCCTCCCCCTCGCTATATTTTCACCATCCGCTTTTTTCTGCCCCTGAACAGGGCAACCTCGGTATAGCCGGCCGCCAGGAGAAGCTCCCGGGCCTGGGCGAAGGCCAGCCCCACCTGATCCGGCGCGTGGGCGTCGGAACCGGTGACCGCAGGAACCCCTTCCATCCGGCAGATTTTTAAAAACTCCAGGGCAGGATAAATTTCCCCGGCGGGCCACCTCAGTCCGGCGGTATTGACCTCCACGCACACCCCGGCCCGGGCGAAGGCCTCGGCTGCCTGCCGGTACAGGCCGGCAAGGTCGGCCTTGGGACGGTACCCGAATTTTTTAACCAGGTCGGGGTGCGCCATGATATCAAAGAGCCCCGTTCCGGCAGCCCGGCAGAGGAGTTGAAAATAGTCCCGGTAGACATCCTCTATTGCCCGCCTCCCGTACTCCTCCAGCTGGTGGGGACTGTCAAAGGCCCACCCGTCGATGAAATGGACCGACCCGATAACGTAGTCAAAGGAATAGCCGGCAATGATGCCGGCGGCCGTCTCCTCATGTCCCGGCACATAGTCCACCTCCACTCCCAGGCGGACGGCTATGTCCTGGCATGCTTCGGTCAGGCTCAACACCTCGGCTACATAGTCCGGAAATTCGCCCTCGTGCATGGCCAGGCCGGGATCCCTCCTTTCCCCGGGAAGCCAGTACATGGGCACATGGTCGGCAAAGCCTATCTCCCGCAGCCCCCTTTTCCGGGCCTCTTCTACATAGTGCCGCATCTCTCCCCGGGCATGGCCGCAGCGGCAGGTGTGGATGTGATAGTCGGGGATCATGCAGAAGTTATCTCCCTTACCGCCCCGGATACCTCCCGGGCCAGCCGGTAGATGCGGGAGGCCAGTCCGGGGTCCAGCAGGCCGGTCCCGCAGGCCGGAGTGATCATTGTCTGGTCCAGCAGCTGCCGGCCGGGCACCCCCCTGTCCCGGAGCCCTTCCCATATTTCCCTGAGCCTGTTGACGAGGCTTTGTCCGGTCTCGGCAAAGGCCTTCTCGCTGGTGGGGACTATTCCAAGGGCCAGGACGCCTCCGCGCAAAATGAATTCCTTCAGTTCCGCGGCGAAAGGCAGGAGGGAGTTCCCGAAATTGTAGGCGTCCAGGTTTACTATCTCCAGGTCGCAGCTGTACAGGATCGACCAGTCGACGGCGTCGCAGGAGTGAACCCCGGCCAGGGCGCCGGTGGCGTGAATCTGGTCGAATATCTCGTTTAAGTCCCTGATAATCATCTCCCTGGTAACAGTTATGTAGGCGGATTTACCGTACACGCTGACCCCGGGCTCGTCGACGAAAATGATTGCCGGCCTGCCCAGGCCGGCCAGCTTGACAGCCTGCCACCTGCCGTGCAGGGCCAGGGTTTTCACCAGAAGGTCCCTTAGCTGGTCCTCATAATAAGCCAGCCTCCCTCCGGCGTCCTTCAGGTTGAACCCCACCGTCAGCGGGCCGGCCAGGTGGCCCTTGAAATATAAGGCCTCCCCGGGACCTTCCTGCCTGACGCGGTTCAAAAAGGAGAAAAAGCCCGCTGCCGATTCCCCGGGTATGGAAAAGGCCTCCAGGGCCTCAACGTCCCCCCCGGCCGCCGCCAGGTACAGTGCGTAAAATTCGGCCATCCTTTCCTCCCACCGGTCGCTGCCGGTGTCAAAGTAGGCCCTGTCGCCTTCAAGCCTGATCAGCCCGGTCCTGACCAGCGGGGTTAAAAACTGGAAGGCGAATCCTTCTTTGAATCCCCGTTTCGGCATTTGGGGCCAATGGGGTATTTCCGGCATATTTTGAAAAATAAGCGAGAGGGCCTCATCCGGATCTGTGTAAGGGACGCTGCCGATGCCAGTAAGCAGCCCGGCGGGCTTAAACCCCACCCGGCAACACCATCCTTTTGCAGGTACTTGTAAATTTACTTCTGATTTCCATAAACCCTATTGGGTTATTATATCCCACACCCACATTCAAGTAAAGCCGGTCTTTGTTTCTAGTCTGCGTCAAGATTTAGTAGGTAGAACTCCCAGTA
>DYET01000069.1 GCA_020725625.1 Desulfovirgula sp.
GCCGGTGACCACCCCGTCGGCCGGCAAATCCCCGGCCAGGTTGTTGGCCCAGAATCCGTCCTCCACAAAGGTGCCGGGATCAAGCAGCAGCCGGATCCTTTCCCGCGCGAACATTTTGCCCTTTCTGGCGTTGCTTTCGTGGTACTTGGGATGGCCGCCCTTGAGAATTTCGTTTTCTTTTTCCTTCAATTCCCCGTACAAGGTTTTTAAGTTGTTCCCTTCCATAAAAGTGCATTCCCTCCTTCATGTTTTCGGGCCCGGGTTTTCCCGGCGTCCGCACGGTTGCCCGCGGCGGCCGCCGGAGGATCGGTCAGGGCGGATACAGGCCGGCGCTCGGCCCGGTTGAAGCTGCAGTTTTTTCGTTTTGCCGCGGATTGCCTCCCGACTTCAGAAAGTTTTTAATATTTCATACACATGTTTGATAACATGCAATACGTGTGCCAGTCATGACATAATGGGTCTATGCAGGAGAAACAAGCTTTTCCCTTAATCGCAGCCGGACCGGGCACGGCTTCCAACTGTTCACGAATGTGAACAGTTGTAATGGTTCGTTTTCATTTGTGCGCAGGCCGGCCCCGCGTCGCCAGAGACGGTGTTTTTCAAGGCCGTTTCCATCCTCATTGACACACGGCGGCCGCAACTGATTTAATAGGGTTATAAAGCTGGTTGATCCGGATGATTTGGCCGGATAACGATAATCCGGGCGCAGAACGGGAGGGTCCGTATGAAAGTGGTTTTCCATGAGAGATACCGGGAGGTTTACGACTCCGATCCTGCGGCGGCCCTGGGAAGATTGGACGGCATAGTGGACGAACTTCGTCCTTCCTACCAGTTTGTAACACCGCTCCCCGCAGAGGAGGAAGACCTGCTTCTGGTGCACAAAAAAAGCCACCTGGAGCGGGTCAGGGAAAGGGGACTGCTTTACGAGATAGCCGCCCTGTCCGCGGGCGGGGCGATCAAGGCGGCCGAACTCGCCGTCCGGGGTGATCCGGCCTTCGCCCTCATCCGGCCGCCGGGACACCATGCCAGCAGCAATTCCTGCTGGGGGTTTTGCTGGTTCAACAATGTGGCCGTGGCGGTGGAAAAGCTGCGCCGGGCCGGTGCGGTGAACAGGGTGCTGATAGTGGACATAGACCTGCATTACGGCGACGGGACCAACAATATATTTTCGGGCGTACCCGAGGTTGTTTACTACCACCTCGACGGCATCAGGGACCTGGAGCGATGCCTGTCAAGGAATACCGGCTGCGACCTGGTGGCCGTTTCGGCGGGGTTCGACATGCACGTCGAGGACTGGGGGGGTATTCTCAGCACCGGTGACTATGCCACCATCGGCAGGATGATTTCCGGCCACGCCCGCAAGTTTTGCGGGGGGCGGTTTTTTGCCGCCCTCGAAGGGGGCTACAACCACCGGATAATCGGAAAGAACGTCAGGGCGCTGCTGGAGGGATTCGAAAAATCAATCTAAAAACCGTTACGGCGAACCCGTTGCCGTAATCCGCTTATTCGGGCAGTTTGGTCAGGTAAAACGCCATGGGAGGGATATTATGAAAATTGCCTTTCATTTTGATGCCGACCACGAGAGGTTTGACCGGTATGACGGGCTGCCCGTAATCAAGGAAATATTCCGGCAGCTGCTCCTGCAGGACACCGCCAACCTGCACCTCAAGGTTTTTACCGGTGATATAGTTGCCATGGACTACCTGAGGGACAAAAAAAACCGCGAAGAAATCTGGCGCGGGTTTTTCATACCCCCCCGCCCGGTCTGGCAGTCGCTGCGGCCGGATTTCATGGACTTCCTTTACAACAAGAAGGTTTTTGTGGCGGCCTTTGAAGGCATGGGCTTCAGGCTCAGGGACAGGCTGCACGAAGCCCTTCTGAACGACGAGACATACCTCGGGGCACAGCAAATCCACGAGGCCAACCCCATCCACTGGGTTTTGTACGGGGCATCGCTGATTCCCGCGTACAGGATCACCGGACGTGACCTGCGCCTTTTTTATTCCATAGGGTCTGACGACGAAAGGGACCAGGCGCTGGCCGTCAACTTCAGAGACGACTTGCCCTTCAGCAGCATCACCTTTGAAGAAATGGCGATTTCCCACACCATTTTGGACAGCTACAGCTCTTACGAGCATGCCTCCAGGGTGGCCGATCTCTCCACCATGCTTTACGACCACCTCAACCTGGTGGCCGACCAGGTAATGCTGAGGCTGAACGACCTGGCGCCCGACCTGTACGACAACATGCACGCAACCCTGATCGAATTTGAAGACATTGAGAACCCCGGAGGGCCGGCCCGGGCGGCCCGGGCGTGCAGGAACATGATCGGCGTTCTGGCCGGGCGGCTTTCTCCCGGGGGCGGCCGGACCGCAGCGGCGCCGGATTACCCGGAGAGGATCCGGAAGTATATCAGTGACCGGGCGGAGGGGACCGAACGGGATGTGCTATTTGCCCAGCTGCAGGATATCGAGGCCAGGATAGTTAAACTTGAAAACGCCCACAGGGATATGCGCGACGCCGATTTTCCCATGGAGGGCGGGAGGCTTTTGCTGGGCCTGATCATTTTCACCTGCGACATTATCCTGCTGGGTTTTTGAAAAGTTCCGGCAAACACGGGAAAGGTCTCCATATTCACCATCAAGGGGGCGAAATGCGTGGGTTTCGAAGAAGGCAATAAAGCCGCCCTGGATGAGCTGAACCAGGTGAAAAACCGGCTGCGGCAACTGGAGGCGGTGTTTGAACACTGCCATGACGGGATCAGCATTGTCGACCGGCACGGCAAGATAGTTTCCTCCAACCCCGCCATGCAGAGGCTTTACAACTTGAAGCCGGATGATTACGTGGGCAAAAACGTGGATGATCTGGTGAATGAAGGAATATTCAACAGAAGCGTCTCTTCCAGGGTGCTGGCCACCGGGCGGCCCTTCACCATTTTGCAGGAGGTAAGATCGGGGGTCAGGTGCCTCACCACGGGGGTCCCCGTCATGGGGGAAGACGGCCGGGTGGAGATGGTGGTGGTCAACAGCCACGATGTCACCGAACTGTACGCCCTGAAGGAGAGCCTGAGGCAGTCGCAGAAGCTGGCCGGCGGCTACCAGGCCGAGCTGACCGACATGCGGATCGCCCAGATGCAGAAGGAAGACATCGTGGTGAGAAGCAAGAAGATGCTGGATATCCTGGACCTGGCCCGGAGGCTGGCGGCGGTGGATACCACCGTGCTGATTGTCGGCGAGTCCGGGTGCGGGAAAGAGGTGGTGGCCACCCTGCTGCACAGGGCCAGCCCCCGCCGGTCGGAAAAATCCTTCATCAAGGTGAACTGCGGGGCGATTCCCCGGGATTTGCTGGAAGCCGAGCTCTTCGGGTACGAATATGGCGCTTTTACCGGGGCCGCCAAGGAGGGCAGGCCCGGGCTGTTCGAGCTGGCCGACGGCGGCAGCATTTTCCTGGACGAGGTGGGCGAGCTGCCGCTGGACCTGCAGGTGAAGCTCCTTCGGGTGCTTCAGGAGAAGGAGTTTAAGAGAATTGGCGGATCAAAGGTGGTCCGGGTTGATGTCAGGGTAATCGCCGCCAGCAACAGGAACCTGCAGGATCTGGTGAACCAGGGAAAGTTCAGGGAGGACCTTTACTACCGGCTGAACGTGGTGCCCCTGAAGGTGCCGCCCCTGCGGGAGCGCAAGGAGGACATAGTGGCCCTGGCCCAGCACTACGTGCGGCACTTCAACCGCAGGTACGGCTTTGAAAAAGTGCTCTCGGCCGAGCTGATAGACGTTATGGAAAGCTACCACTGGCCGGGCAACGTCCGCGAACTGGTCAACCTGGTGGAGAGAATGGTGGTCACCAGCAAGGGAAACATCCTGGGAGCGGAGGAATTTCCGCTGGACACGGCCGCCCCGAACCTCCTGCAGGCAGGAGGGGGTTGCATTCCCAGGGGAGTGAACATCCATGAGGTCCTGAGTGAAACTGAAAAAAACGTAATTTTCAGCGTCCTGCAGAACAGCCGGAGCACCGCCAGCGCCGCCAGAAGCCTGGGTATCAGCAGGGCCACCCTGGCAAGAAAAATGCGGAAATACGGGATTAGGAGGCGGTAATTGTATCATTTATGATGCATTATGTCAGTTGTGATCGCTTCAATATGTCAGATATGAGACATTCTCCAGGGCAGAAAAGTATTGGTCCCTCGAGAGCCAGTGTTTGGCCTGTTTTTTTTTCTGGCATCCTTTTTGCGTCAACATACTTCCAGGCGGATAGATGCCGGCCCGCAGACAAAAATATTTAAGCCGGAAAAGGAGTGGTTGGACATGCAGCCGGGCGTCCCGGTACTGAAGAACTACATCGGCGGGGAATGGGTTCCCTCAAAAGCGAAGGATTTCCTTGAAATCAGAAACCCTGCCACGGACGAGGTTATTTCATTGTACCCGCTTTCGCTGCCGGAAGAGGTTGACGCGGCGGTGGCCGCCGCCAGGAAGGCCTTCCAGGGGTGGAGGAATACGCCCGTTCCCAGGCGGGTTAAGTTGATGTATAAGCTGCGCTACAAAATGGAGGAGCGCGCCAGGGAACTGGCCAGGATAATCACCCTTGAGCACGGCAAAACCTACGAGGAGTCGCTGCAGGAAATGGGGCGTTGCCTGGAATACGTCGAGGACGCCTGCACAGTCACCGAAACCATGCGGGGAGCTTACACCGAGGACATAGCCGGCGGGGTGGACGAATACTACATAAGGGAGCCCCTAGGGGTATTCGTCATTCTGCCCCCCTTCAACTTCCCCGCCATGATCGCCTCGTACTTTGTATGGGCCGTGGCCTGCGGCAACACGGTGGTGGTCAAGCCCAGCAAGTACTGCCCGAACACCATGATCGAAATCGCCAAGCTGGTTGAAGAGTGCGGCTTCCCTGCGGGAGTGGTGAACGTCGTCAACGGCAGCGGGGCTGAGGCCGGAAACAGGCTGATCACCCATCCCGACGTAGCCGGGGTCACCTTTGTGGGATCGTCGTCCGCCGGCCTGAAAATATACCAGGCTGCCTGCGCCCACGGCAAGAGGGCCCAGTGCCAGGGAGGGGCCAAAAACCACCTGGTGGTCATGGAGGACGCGCAGCTTGACGGCGGGGTTGTTCGGAATATTATCAACTCGTGCTTCGGCCACGTCGGTGAGAGGTGCTTCGCCGGGTCAAACATCCTGGTGATGGAATCGGTTTACGAGGAGTTCAAGGAAAAGTTTCTGGAGGCCGCCCGCCGGCTGAAGCTGGGTTACGGCTTCGATGAAGGAGTAACCCTGGGGCCGGTGGTGGACAGGGAACACCTGAACGGGCTTTTGAAGGAAATTGAAAACGGAGTCCGGGAGGGGGCCAGGCTTCTTCTGGACGGCAGAAACGCCAGGGTCGAGGGCTATCCCAACGGCTGCTTTTTGGGCCCCACCATTTTCGAGGCGGAGCCCGGGATGCGCATTTTCGAGGAGGAGGTTTTCGGGCCGGTAAGGTGCCTGAAGAAGGTGAAGAGCCTCGGGGAGGCCGTCTCCATCATAGACCGGAACAAGTACGGACATACCGCCGTCATATACACCGAAACCGGGAAATATGCCCGGGAGTTCATCCGCCGGGTCAACACCGGCCAGGTTGGGGTAAACATCGGCACGCCCGCCCCGATTGCCTTTTATCCCGTGGGCGGCAGGAAGATTTCCGGTTTCGGGTCTACCCGGGGGCGCGCGGCCGATGCCGTGGATTTCTATACCGACAAGAAAGTGGTGGTCTGCCAGTGGCTTAAGTCCATCGATCTGGGCAAGGACGACAGCTTTGTGTGGTAAACCGGCGGTCGGCCCTCAGCCGTCGGAATACAGGAGACCGGGGTCGGCGGGGGCGAAGGCAGCTATTTAAGATTAGTTTTAGGGAGATGATGTAAAGGTGGCTTCCTTGGCCATAACCAATATCGGGACCATTGTCAGCGGGGACATGAACAAACCCGTTTTGGAAGGGGACACCATCCTGGTGGCGGACGGGAAGATAGAAAGCGTCGGGAACGCCGGCCTGCTGAAAGGGGTGAAGGTGGACCGCCTGGTTGACGCCGTAGGCTCCACAGTGATACCCGGGCTCATCGACTCCCACGCCCACCCGGTCCTGGGCGACTTCACACCCCGGCAGAAGACCCTGGATTACCTGGACAGTTCGGTGCACGGGGGTGTGACCACCATGATTTCGGCGGGCGAGCCCCATACCCCCGGCAGGCCCAAGGACCCGGCGGGAACCAAGGCCCTCGCCCTTCTGGCTTTCAAGTCCTTTAAAAACTTCAGGCCCTGCGGCCTGAAAGTGCATGCCGGAGCCCTGATTCTTGAGAAGGGGCTGCAGGAAAAGGACTTCGCCGAACTCGCCGGGGAAGGGGTCTGGCTGGTGGGGGAAGTGGGCCTGGGGAGCATAAAAACCCCGGAGGAAGCCGCGCCCATGGTTCAGTGGGCAAAGAAGTACGGCATGAAGGTGGCCATGCATACCGGCGGAACGTCCATTCCGGGAAGTTCGACGGTAACCGCCGAAATGGTCCTGAAGGTCAATCCGACCCTGGTCTCCCACATCAACGGCGGCACCACCGCCATTCCGCCGGAGGAGGTTGACAGGCTGGTGGACGGCTGCGACCTGCCGCTGGAAATCGTTCAGTGCGGCAACCCCAGGGTGGCCGACTATGTAGCCAGGCGCCTTAACGAAAAGGGACAATTGCACAGGATTGTCATCGGCAACGATTCCCCGTCGGGCACCGGCATAATACCCCTGGGCATCTTGAGGACCATTGTTCAGCTTTCCTCCATGTCGCAGATTCCCGCGGAAAAGGCCGTGGCCATGGCCACCGGAAACACCGCCCGGGTTTTCGGGCTCAACACTTCGGTAATCGCTCCCGGCAGGGAAGCGGACCTGGTGATTATCGACGCCCCGCTGGGATCGGTGGGCGACGACGCCCTAAAGGCCGTTGAAGCCGGCGACCTTCCCGGGGTTTCAATGGTCATCATCGACGGGATGATCAGGGTTATGGCCAGCAGGAACACTCCCCCGGCCAGGCGCCAAGCGAAAGTAAGTGAGGTCTAAACAGTCACCCGGGAGGGGAATCCATGGTTGAGATAGACAGAGAAAGCTGCAAGGGCTGCGGGGTTTGCGAGCAGAATTGCCCCACCGGTGCGATAACAGTGATCGACCGCAAGGCCGTGGCGGACGAAAAGTGCGTAAACTGCGGCGTCTGCATGCGGGTATGCAAGTTCGGCAGCATAAGCCGCCCGGCCGAAATGGAGGCGGGAGCAGTAAAGTGCCCGTCGTGCCCGGTGCAGTGTGAAATAAAACCCGGTTTTTACGGGGCCTGCCGGCGGTTCATCAACACCGGGGGGGTGCTTTTGAGGAGCAGGCCGCTGGTAACGGAGCCCGCCTACAATTCCAGGCGCAAGCCGTACCTGGAACGTCCGCTGATCACCGGCGTCGGGGCCGGAACCACATACCCCTGCCTGCGCCCCGCTCCTCATATAGTTATGGACACGGTGGACGGAATTGACGTGGTCACCGTGGTCACCGAAGCGCCGCTCAGCTACAGCGGTGTCAAGGTCAAAATCGACACCAACTTTTTTATCGGGGAAGAGGGGGCCAGAGTGAGAAGGTGCGGCCAGGTGGTCGGCATGGTGGAAACCGAGGAATACGGTTCCAAGATGATTTCCATCGGAGGGGCCAACCTTCTTACCGGGGAGTCCGGGTTCATGGTGGCCAGGACAATAGTGGAGATCTGCAACGGCGAGAGGGTCGCCTTAAAGGTGGACAAGGGAGCCAAGCTGGAAATCCAGGTGGGCAAGCCCCCGGTCGTCAACGGGCAGGTCGACAGCAAGATGAGGGTGGGGTGCGGCAGCGCCACCATCGGGATGTTTGCCCGGCAGCTTGCCGGGGCTGTGGACGAAGCCATTATCCTGGACCACCACGTGGTGGGCCTGCTTTCCGAACACCTGGCCGGGGAAGACGTGGGGCTCAGGTGGAGCGGGGTGGTGCCCAACGCCCGGAAAAGCACCCGGGGCCGTTATTTCGGAGAACAAGGCACCGGCTGGGGTGGAACCAGCATTGAAAATCCGAGAGACGCCATCCTGAGAGTGGACATGAGCGTCGCCTCCCCCGGGATCAAAATTCTGGTTACCGAAACTACCGGCCAGAAAGCGGCCCTGTTTACCGTTACGGCAGAAGGTGAGGTGGAGGAAATCCCCCTGACCCGGAAGGCCATAGAGGTGGTGGACCTGATCAGGTCCAACTGCGAGGATGCCAGGGTCTCGGCCTTTTTCGTGGGGGGAACCGGGGGCAGCGCCAGGGCCGGGGTTACCAGCTACCCCATCAGGCTGACCCGGGCAGTCCATGAAGGGGAGGCCAGTCTCACCATAGGCGGGGCACCCACTTGTATCCTTCCCGGGGGAGGAATAAACTTCCGGGTAGACGTCGAGAAAACAGTACCCAAAGCCTTTACCTGGGTGCCCACCCCGGCCACCGTGGCCCCGGTGGAATACACCATGACCCTGGAGAAATACAGGGAAATTGGTGGGCACGTTGGCAATGCGGTCAGAAAGTCGGATCTGACGGGTAAATACGAGGTTTCGCGCAAGAAAGAGGATGAGGGTCCGAAAAAAAATAAAACCGGTTAACATTGGTTTTTGAAAAGGTCAGGCTAATTGTCAAGGCTGTGCGGATGGCAGCGGGGGAATTGGCAGGAGGTAAAGGCTTGAGATGAGTCTCCGGGTGGTAGGTAAAAACGTAATCAAACCTGATGCCTTGGAAAAGGTCACCGGAAAGGCCCTTTATGCCGGTGACCTGAAGAGGCCGGGCATGCTGTACGCCAGGGCGGTGCGCAGTCCTTACGCCCACGCCCTTGTTCTCTCCATCGAAACGGAAGGAGCGCTGGCCGTTCCCGGTGTCGTAGCTGTACTGACGGCCCGGGATATACCCGGTGAAAACCACGTGGGCATGACCGGCAACAAGGACCAGCCTGTGCTGGCCGAGGAGAAAGTGCGATTTCGCGGAGAGGCGGTGGCGGTGGTCGCGGCGGAGACACCGGCTGCGGCTGAAAAAGGCGTCAGGAAGGTTGCGGTGGAATACCGGGCGCTGCCGGTGGTGGAGACCGCCGAACAGGGCCTGGATGAAGGGTCGGCACAGGTGTCGGATAAAGGCAACCTTTGCTGGCACAAAAAGGTGGTGCGGGGTGACTGGGAAAAGGCGGTAAAAGAAGCTGCCGTGGTGGTAACCGGTGAATACAGGACGCAAATGGTGGAACACGCCTACCTGGAAACCGAGGCAGTCCTGGCCGAGCCGCAGGGCGACGGGGTTTTGGTCTGGTCCACCACTAAAAGCGTTCACCTGGACCGGAAGGAAATTGCCAGGGTGCTGGGCCTTCCCCTGGAGGGCGTTCACGTAGTCGCCCCCCATATCGGAGGGAGTTTTGGCGGCAAGTCCGACCTGACCCTGAATTGCATGGCGGCCCTCCTGTGCCTGAAAACGGGGCGGCCGGTGACCATGACCTTGTTGAGGGAAGAGAGCATGCAGGTGTCCACCAAGAGGCACGCCTGCGTTATGAAATACACCCACGCCGCGGATGCCCGGGGCAACCTGACGGCGGTCAGGCTGGAGGTGATCGGGGACGCCGGCGCTTACATAGATTATACCCCGGCGGTTATGCAGCGCATGATTATTCACGGGGCGGGACCATACCGCGTGCCGAACGTTTGGCTGGAAGGGCGGGGGGTGCTCACCAACAACCCCGTAGCCGGAGCTATGCGGGGCTTCGGTGTGCCCCAGGTCGTCTTTGCCTGCGAACGCCAGATGGACCGCCTGGCTGAAAAACTGGGCATTGATCCTGTAGAGATAAGGCTTAGAAATGTCCTGGAAAAAGGTGACTTACTGGCTACAGGCCAGCAGGTGGACCATGTCGTTGGCCTCAGGGAAGGAATAATCAAGGCGAGGGAAATCATGGACAGTTGTTCACCCCTCCCCGCGCGGCCAAACGAAAAAACTGCCTGGGGCATAGCCTGCTTTCATTACGGAAACGGGAGAACCGGCATGAACGACCCTGGGGTGGCCACGGTCAGGCCGCTGGATGACGGCAGGGTACATGTGGCCGTCGGATCGCCGGACATAGGCCAGGGGTCCAATACAATCCTGGCCCAGATAGCGGCTGAAGCGCTGGGCTTGGATATAGGCCAGATTGAACTTGTTTCCGCCGACACGAGGCTGACCCTGGATTCGGGCACCACTTCGGGGACCAGGCTGACTGCCGTTGTGGGCCGGGCCGTCAAGGATGCGGCCGAATGCTGGCGCAGCCTACTTCTTGGAGCGGCGGCGGCCTTGCTGAACACAGAAGCCGGCGAACTGCGGCTGTCGGCCGGCCCGGGGGGCGGGGCCGTGATTGCCGGCCCCAAGGGTGCCCTGAGCCTCGGGGAGGTATTCCGGCGCGCCCGCCAGGCCAATATCAACCTGGAGGTTACCACCAGGTTCGACCCGCCGACCACTCCCCTGGACGATGAGAACGGGCAGGGGAGTCCTTACGGCGTGTATACCTATGGTGTACAGCTGGTTGGCCTGGGCGTCAATGTTTACACAGGACAGGTCGGCCTGCATAAAGTGGCCTGCATATTAAACGTCGGCCGGGTAATCAATCCCGTTCTCTTCGAAGGGCAGGTTGAAGGAGGCACGGCCATGGGGATCGGCTATGCCCTTTTTGAGGAGGTAAAGCTCAAAGAAGGCAGGGTATTGAACGACAATTTCAACAGCTACCTTATTCCCACCGTCCTCGATGTGGCGCCGGTTGAATGCCTGGTACTTCCCATCAGTGACCAAAGGGGGCCTTTCGGGGCCAGCGGTATTGGCGAGCCCTCAACGATCCCCGCGGCGGCTGCCATTGCCAACGCCGTGTCGCGTGCCACAGGCGTGCAGTATTATAATCTCCCGTTAAGTCTGGAAGAGGTTATTTCCGGCTGAACTAAATATAGAAAGAGGGGGACCGGAAAGTGACATCAGTGACCTGGAAAGAAGTGTGGCATGACCGGCCGCTTTACCAGAGAACGGCGGCAGTGGTGGGCATAATACTGACAATTTTTCACATATATACCGCCCTGTTCGGGTGCTTCGACGCGCTGTTGCAGCGGTCCGTCCACCTGGGCCTGGGCCTGGTGCTGGTGTTTCTGGTATATAACTCAAAAAAGGATAAAAAAACCATCGGCCTGCTGGACCTGGTTATGGCTGTTTCGGTTATTGTGGTCATGGGATACCTGATCGCCAACTATGACTGGATAACGGTTGAACGCTTTACCCTGATCAGCTCACTGTACTGGTACGAAATTGTACTTAGCATAGCAACCATAATTCTGGTGCTTGAGGCAACGCGGCGGGTGGTCAGCACCGGTCTGTTCTACATAACCCTGGCGTTTTTGGCCTACCCGTACGCAGCCCCTTACCTTCCAGGCGTACTGTACGCCACACCCGTTCACTGGACTGCAGTGCTTGACTTCAATTACCTCTCCCTGGGGGGTATTTTCGGCATCCCCCTTGGCGTATCGGCCACCGACATCGCCCTGTTTATTATATTCGGGGCTATCCTGATGCGGAGCGGCGGGTCATTTTTAATCAGCAACGTGGCCACGGTCCTTTCCGGCCGTGCAGTGGGCGGGACGGCCAAGGTGGCGGTGGTGGCCAGTTCTCTGATGGGCACCATCTCCGGCAGCGGGACAGCCAACGTGGCCACCACGGGCAGCGTAACCATTCCGATGATGAAAAAAGCCGGTTATCAGCCGCACTTCGCCGCTTCGGTGGAGGCCGTGGCTTCCACCGGGGGGCAGATCATGCCCCCCGTTATGGGTGCCGCCGCTTTTGTCATGGCGGCCTTCAGCGGCATACCCTACTCGGAAATCATAATCTACGCCCTTTTCCCGGCCATCCTTTACTACTTCAGCCTTTTTCTCACCGTGGACTTGGAAGCCAGGCGACTTAAACTCCCCGGCCAGGAGCCGGAAGTTACCCTGAAGGAAACCCTGCGGGACTACGGCCATATGATTATTCCCATAGTCGTCCTGGTCTATTTCCTTGTTGCCGGCTACACCCCCAGGATGGCCGGCGGCCTGGGCATCATCACAGCCCTGCTGGCCTGCCAGCTGCGTTCGACCACCCGGATGGGCCTGCCGGCCATATTCGCCGCCCTGGAGGACGGGGCCAAGGGTATGCTTATCGTCGTCGTTTCCTGCGCGGCGGCGGGCATAATCGTCGGCACGGTGGACCTGACCGGGCTCGGGCAACGCCTGGGAACCGCTTTTATTACCCTGGCCGGCGGAAGCCTGTTCCTTGCTCTCCTTTTGGGGATGTTTGTGGCCCTGCTTCTGGGCCTGGGGCTTCCCACCACGCCGGCTTATATCGTCCAGGTGGCCACGGTCATCCCGGCCCTCATAAAACTGGGCCTGCCCCCGATCGCGGCGCACATGTTCGCCTTTTATTACTCCTGCCTGTCCATTGTTACCCCGCCGGTGGCGGCGGCGTCCTATACGGCGGCGGCCATTGCCCAATCGGACGGCTGGAAAACGGGCTGGACCGCCGCGCGGCTTGCGCTGGTGGCCTATATCATACCATTTATGTTTGCCTTCGACCAATCACTGTTGCTTATCGGTTCCATTCTGGACATCATCATACATACCATTACAGCGCTAATCGGAGTGCTGTTCCTGGCCGTAGCCTGTGAAGGTTATTTCATGCGCAGGTTGATCTGGTTCGAGAGGGTGGTTTCGGGTATCGCGGCGTTGATGCTGATAGTGCCCAACTGGAAGGTCAGCATGGCCGGCGGCATCTTGATCGCACTGGTTTTTCTGGCCCAGTTCCGCGGCCGGGGGGCGGCGGACGGAAAATATTCCGCAAAGGGGGTGAAAGGTTAGGCAAAGCGAGCGGCATTGCAGCGCAGAAGGAACCGGAGTTGCTGCGCAGGTCCTTGACCTGGACGGGCAACAGTTTGTCAAAATATTTTACGGGAGGTCATGGAATGAAAAGGTGGGCGTTTTGTTTAATCAGCGGACTGGCGCTGAGCGCGTTGGTACTGGCGGGTTGCGGCGGCCAGGGCGGCCAGCAGCCGGCGAAGGACGGCAAAAAGGCTGATTCGGGCCAGGCCGCATCCAAGTATGAAATCACCTGGGGCACGGCCCCGGCCGGCGGGGCCTGGCAAGTTTTGGGCACCGCCATGCTTGAGGATGTGACCAAGGCCAATCCCAATTTAACGGGATCGACCATGCCCGTGGGCGGCGCCGCCAACATCATGGGGGTGCACGAGGGCAAACTCAAGGTTGCCTTCTCGTTGTCGGCCACTGTCGGGGACGCGTGGGAAGGCAAGGACTTTTTCAAGGACAAGGGCCAAATCAAGAGTATCCGTGCCCTGGCCACGCTTTTTCCGGAGCCTACGCAAATAGTGGTGATGGCCAACTCCGGCATTGATTCGCTTGAGCAGCTCAAAGGCAAGAAAGTGTCTCCGGGACCTAAAGGCTCCGCGGTTGAGCAGGACACCAGGAGGGTTTTAAACGCCTACGGCATGTCGTACAATGACCTGCAGGCGGCCTTTCTGAGCTTTGAAGAAGCCGCCCAGCAAATGCTCGACGGGCACCTGGACGCAATTTGTTACGGCGCCATGCTCTACCCCGCTCCGAACATAGTAAACGTCAGCTCCCAGAAGTCAATTAAGATGCTGTCTCTGTCCGACGATAAGATTGCGGCCATAGTTAGGGACAACAAGGGTACGGAGCCGTATACCCTCCCTGCGGGGTCGTACAAGGGCGTTGATTACCCGGTCAAGGGCATCGCCACCACCTGCCTGATTATCTGCCGTGAGGATATGCCCGAGGATGTGGCCTACAGCATTGTGAAGACTATAGCGGAGAATTTTGACCGCTACGCCACCGTGACCAAGGCAATGACCCTGGCCAAGAAGGAGAACATGGGCAAGGAACTGGGCATTCCCATGCACCCCGGCGCCCTGAAGTATTATAAAGAAAAGGGATGGGTCAAGTAACGGGAGGCAAACATAGATAAGGCGTGCCTGGCGGTGGGGGCGGCCGGTCCCGCCCCCTTCCGGGCGGCACCGACTGGACGGGCGCTGATGAGGCAGGGCGGTGCCGATGTTTCTGAAGTAAAAGGCCTATGCAAAATGACTCTTTACAGGAGACAGAAGCAGGACAGGCGGAGGCATGGAAATGTTAAGTGAGGCCGGGAAAATCCAGTTGACCGTGCTGGTGGAAAACAGCGTCGCCTTTCCATTTGCCCCGGACAGTGTTCCGGGAGTGTTGGGCGAACACGGGCTGGCTGTTTTAATTGACAACGGGGAGGAACAAGTGCTCTACGACACCGGCCGGGGGCGGACGCTGGTGGGCAACCTGGCCCAGTGCGGCTTTAACATTGAAAATATCAACAAGGTTGTTATCAGCCACGGGCACCTGGATCACACCGGGTCGCTGAAGTCCTTCCTGCAGGAAAGGAAAAAGAAAACCGAGGTATACTGCCACGAGGGGATTTTTAAAGACAGGTACGGAAAAAGGGACGAGAAATATAACAGGATAGGCATTCCTTTTACCAGAAGCGACCTGGTGGAAGCCGGCGCGATATTCAGGCCGGTGTCCGCCGTCCAGGAAGTCGGCCGGGGAATATTGGTATCCGGGCCAATCCCCCGGGCTCACCGCTGGGAGGAGAACCGGGGAAACTTCTTCGTGCGCGACGGAGAACAATTCGTTCCCGATGATTTTGAAGATGATATGGCTGTTTTTATAGATGTTGGCGCCGCTCCCGCAGTTCTGACCGGGTGCGGTCATGCGGGCGTGATCAATACGCTGGAATATGCCCTGAAAATCTTTGGCAGTAAAAGAATACCTGCCCTGATAGGCGGGTTGCACATGGAGGGGGTGCCGCCGGATCGGGCCGGACTTACCATCAGGCACCTGGGTAATTTTGTTATAGACAGGCTTATAGTGGGCCACTGTACCGGTTTTGGTTTTATGTGCAGCCTGCGGCAGGAGTTCGGGGACAAAGTGACGCCTTTGACCGCCGGCAGGCAGATCCGGTTATAGCCGCTTGTTGATCACGTGTACGGAGGTGACGCTGAAATGAAAATGTTTAACTTTACCTGCCCGGAGTGCAATAGGTTTTTTTACGGAGACGTTACCCTGGTTAACCTGAAAGTACCCATACACTGTCCCGGCTGCGACAAGTACTACCGCTTCGAAGAGTACTCAAGGATCTTTGAGAGCCGCAGGGACACCACCCTGGCCAGGCTCAACAAGCCTATTACCGGGGAAAACATGTTCGAAATAATCTATCTGCCCGAAAAGGCTTAAAAACAGAGTGGCGTTTCTGTAAAACCCGGTTCCTGTCGCCGCTGGCAATGAACGAAGGAGAATGTCCAATGAAAGATCTGAAGTCTTTCCTGAAAGATTTAAGAAGCCTATATCCAAAGGAAATAGTGGATTTTAACGACCCGGTTGATCCCGGTGCTTACGAGGCCTCCGCTATAATGGAGCTTTATGAAAGGGAGCAAGAATACCCGCTGGTTATATTCAATAACCCGCTAAACCTGAGGCGGGAAAAAACCGGCTTTAAGCTTCTGTTCAACGCTTTTTCCACCATGGAAAAACAGGCTGTGGCGCTGGGAGCGGAAAAACCGCATAGAAAGTTGATTATGGAACAATACTACCGGCTTTCCCTTGACAAGAGGCCCGTAGTCAGGGTGGAAAGCGCCGGTGCGCCCATAAAAGAATTAATCTGGCGGGACAAGGAAGTGGACTTATACCACTTCCCAATTCCGAGAATTAATGAAATGGACGGCGGGCCGTACCTGACCCCGGCCGTTGTGGCCAGGGACGGAGAGACCGGCAGGTACAACATTTCTTGGAACAGGGCCATGGTTATAGACCGGAATCACCTGGGATTGTGGATGTCGCCGCGGCACTTATGGAGTCTGTTCTCAAAATACGAACAAAAAGGGGAGGCCTTGCCCATAGCCTTAGTGCTGGGGCATCACCCGGCGTTTTTCCTGGTTAGCGCCGGTCTGACGAAGATTTCCGACGACGAGTACGAGGTGGCCGGGGGCGTAATGGGAGAAAGCGTGCGGGTGGCGGAGTCCGAGAGCTTTGGCGGGGATTTGCTGGTTCCGGCAGACGCCGAATTTGTTATTGAGGGTGTGATACTGCCCGACCGCAGGTCCGTGGAGGGTCCATTCGGCGAGTTTACCGGTTATTCCGGGCCCCAGCGGATTTCCTGGCTGGTGGAGGTAAGGGCGGTGACCGCCCGCAGGGGGGGAACCATAATCAGCGTTTTCGGGGCCCACCAGGATAACCTCTACGCTCACTTGCCCATCCAGGCCGATATATACCAGAATCTCAAGAATATCATGCCGGCTGTAAAAGACATAAGCTGGGTAGATTCCGGCGGCCCGCTGAACCTGATCATCAGCATGACCAAGAAAACCGAGGGCGAGCCTGTAAGGGCGGCCATGGCCGCAATGAGCCTGAGCAACTTTATCAAGCACGTGATTGTGGTGGATGACGACATCGACCCGGGCAACCTGAAGCAGGTCATGTGGGCTTGGTCCACCAGGTCCCAGGCCGACAAGGACGTCAATATAATCAAGCGGACCCAGGGCCAGGTCCTGGACCCTTCATTAACCGATGAAATCCTGGGGTCAGCAATGATTATCGATGCCACCAGGCCTGTGGGACAGCCATTTTCTGTCAAGGCACAGCCGCCGGAGGAAATTGTCCGGTCAATGGTGAAAAAAATAAAGTTAGGAACGTAAAAGGGCGGCGGTATATACGGGCCGCTGGAGGGATGGCCTTTGCGCGTAGTAGTAGCAATTACCGGGGCCACAGGGGCTGTTTACGGGATTACTCTGCTTAAGGCCCTGGCCGGGGCCGGGGTTGAGACACACCTGGTTATAAGCAGGTGGGCCGGGGAGACAATCAGGCTGGAGACCGATTTTTCTCCTGAACAGGTGGCTAAAATGGCTTTCCGCTGTTACTCCCCGGACGACCAGGGAGCCCCGCCTGCCAGCGGGTCTTTCAGGCACGGCGGAATGGTGATTGCGCCCTGCAGCATGAAAACCCTGTCCGCAGTTGCCTCCGGGTATGCCGACAACCTGATTTCGAGGGCCGCGGACGTAACGCTGAAGGAAAAGCGTCCCCTGATCTTGCTACCCAGGGAAACCCCGCTAAGCGTCATCCACCTTGAAAACATGATCCGGGTGGCCCGGGCGGGAGCGGTAATTATGCCGCCGATGCCTTCGTTTTACCACCGGCCGGAGACCATCGGCGACATCGTCAACCAGACCGTCGGCCGCGTGATGGACCTGCTGGGGATTGAGAATTCGATGGTCCGGCGCTGGGATGGCCGGGCACTAAAAATTCAGGAAAAGGAATGATAAATAAAGGGTTAATAAATAAGGTGGCCGGTTGTCCCTGAAATTCTGGAAGGGGAGGTGCTTTTTTGCTGCAGCCTTTTAATTACCACCAACCGTCGTCTATGGAGGAGGCCCTGTCCCTGATGGCCACCCTGCCCGGGCCGAAAAAGGTGCTGGCGGGGGGAACCGACCTGGTCCCCGCCCTGCGCCGGGGGGAGCTGTCCCCGGCCCACGTGGTCAGCCTGAAGCAGTTGGCCGAAATGAGAGAAATAAAAATAAAAGAAGGCCGCGTGCACATCGGGGCGCTGGTTACTTTCAGCCAGCTGGCCGAGTTCCGCCCGTTCAGGGGGCCCCACAACCTGCTGGCCGAGGCCGCCCTCCAGGTGGGCGGGCCCCAGATACGCAGCCAGGGAACCATCGGCGGCAATATCGTCAACGCCTCGCCGGCCGGCGACCTGCTGCCTCCCCTCGTGGCGCTGGAAGCCGAGGTAAGGCTGTGCCGGGCGGGAGGCGAACGGGTATTGCCGCTGGATGAGTTTTTAAAAGGGCTGGGGCGGACCTGCATCGAGCAGGAAGAAATACTTACAGAGGCGGTCTTTCCCGTCCTTCCCGGACAGGCAGCCAGCAGCTTCGTCAAGCTGGGGAGGCGCAACAGCCTGGCCATCAGCCGGATCAGCATGGCGGCCATTCTTGTTCCCGGCGCAACGGGGATTATCGAGGAAGCCCGCCTGGCCCTAGGAGCCGTTGCGCCCAAGCCCGTCAGGGTCCCCCGGGCTGAGGCCCTGCTGAAGGGGCGGCGGCCCGATCCCAGCTTGCTGGAAGAAGCTGTCACCGCGGTGGCGGAAACCGTAGCCGCAACACTGGGCGACCGGCCCTCGGCTCCCTACAAGAAGGTCGCAGTGAGGGGAGTGGCCCGGGAGGCCCTGATTAAAGCAGCGCCCCAGTTTGGCTGTAAGCTGTAAGCTATTTAGTTACCGGTTGTTGGTTGTTGTTTATTGGCTCAAGGTAATTTATTAGGGGGTACTGTAGTGAAGCCCTTCAGATTTACAGCTACGATTAACGGCCGTCCGGTTGACCTTCCGGTGAATCCCCACCGCCGGCTGCTGGACGTGATCCGGGACGATCTGGGCCTGACCGGCACCAAGGAGGGCTGCGGCGAAGGGGAGTGCGGCGCCTGCACGGTTTTGTTGAACGGCCGCCCGGTCAACGCCTGTCTGGTTCTGGCACCCGAAGCGGCGGGATGCGAAATCACCACCATTGAGGGAGTGGCCCCGGAAGGCGGCCTTCATCCAATCCAGGAGGCCTTTTTGGAGGCCGGGGCGGTTCAGTGCGGTTACTGCACGCCCGGCATGATTCTGGCGGCCAAGGCACTGCTGGACAAGGACCTCAGCCCCACCGACCAGGCCATAAAGACCGCCGTTTCCGGCAACCTCTGCCGGTGCACCGGCTACATAAAAATTATCGAAGCCGTAAGGCTGGCCGCCGCCAAGCTGTCCGGGGAGGGGGACGCGGTATGAACCGCCGGGGCTCCGGGTGCTTAAAAGACGGCCCGGGGGTAATCGGGAGGAACTGCCGGAGGGTGGACGGGATCGCCAAGGTCAAGGGAAGCGCCTTCTTCGCCGCCGACCGCAAGATAGACGGGATGCTCCTCGCCCGGGTGTTGCGCAGCCGGGTTCCCCATGCGGTGCTGAATAAGATCGACGCCCGATCCGCCCTGGAGGTGCCCGGGGTGGTGGCGGTGTATACCGCCTCAGACATTCCCGGGGAGAACAGGGTGGGCATTATCGTTAAAGACGAGCCGGTACTGGTGGACGACCGCATCCGCAGGGTGGGCGACGCCCTGGCCCTGGTGGTGGCCGAGAGCGAAGAAGCCCTGGCCGCGGCCCTGCCCGCGATTAAGGTATGGTACGAGGAACTGCCGGGAATTTTTTCGCCCGCCCAGGCGATGGCCGGCGGGGCCCCAGCGATTCACGGGCAGGGCAACATCCAGTCGGTGACCAGGATAGTCAAAGGTGATGCGGATTCCGCCCTGAAGGAAGCCAGGGTGGTGATCAGCCGGCGGTACACCACCCAGATGGTAGAACACGCCTACCTTGAGCCGGAGGCCGGGCTGGCAGCCGTGGAAGACGGCCAGGTTACGATCTGGGCGTCCACGCAGAACCCGCATTACGACCGGCGGGAGGTGGCCCGGGTGCTGGGGATCGGCCAGAACCGGGTCCGGGTGGTACAGGCCCCCACCGGAGGGGGTTTCGGCGGCAAACTGGACATTTCGGTGCAATGCCTGCTGGGCCTGGCGGCCTGGAAGTCCGGCCGGCCGGTTAGGATGGTTTACAGCCGGGAGGAATCCATGGAGTTTTCCCCCAAGCGCCATCCCTGCGTCATAGATTACACCAGCGCCTGTGACGGCGACGGGCGGCTGCTGGCAGTAAAGGTAAAGATAGTGGGCGACACCGGGGCGTACGCCTCCTACGGGCCGGCCACCCTCAAGCGTGCGGCGGTGCACGCCAGCGGCCCCTACCAGGTGCCAAACGTGTTTATCGAGGCCTACTGCGTATATACCAACAATCCCACGGCGGGGGCCATGCGCGGCTTCGGGGTGCCCCAGGTGGCCTTCGCCCACGAGTCCCAGATGGACCTCTTGGCCGGGGCCCTTGGCCTGGATCCCTTCACCATCAGGCTGCGCAACTGTTTTCAGCCGGGCAGCGCCACGGCTACCGGGCAACGCCTCATCCAGAGCGTGGGCATAGGGCAGACTATCGAACAGGCCCGGGCCGGGGCGGTCCAACTGGGTGTTTTGGGGGGAAAGCGATGAAGAAGCGCGGCATTGGCGTAGGTTGCATGTTCTACGGCATCGGCAACACCGGTATGCCGAATCCAGCCGGTGCTTTCCTGGACTTAACAGACGACGGAACCGTTCTTGTGCTTACCGGGTGCGCCGACATAGGCCAGGGGTCAAGCACCGTCCTGGCCCAGATTGCGGCCGGGGAACTGGGCGTGAATATTGAAGATGTGCTGGTGGTGGCGGGGGATACCGGCGTCAGCCCGGATGCCGGGGCCACCTCGGCCAGCCGCCAGACATATATTTCCGGCAATGCAGTCCTGCTGGCGGCCCGGCAGGCCAAGGAGGTGCTGCTTGAGGAGGCTGCCGGGATTATGGCCGCCGCGGCTTCTGACCTGTGCCTTCGTGACGGCCATGTCTGGCGGGCGGGGGAGAAAACCCCGCTGACGGTGAAGGAAGTCCTGGCCGCCTGCCGCAAAAAGGGGAAACTGACCCTGGGCAGCGGCTGGTTCAACCCGGAGACCACCGGGATGGACGAAACAGGCCGTGGCGCTCCCTATGCCACCTACAGTTACGCCACCCAGGTGGCTGAGATTGAGGTGGATACAGAAACGGGCAAAGTTAGTGTGTTACGTCTGGTGGCCGCCCATGACGTGGGCCGGGCCATAAATCCAAAGTCGGTGGAAGGCCAGATTGAAGGGGGGTGCTTGATGGGAATCGGCTATGCCCTGCTGGAGGAGGTGAAACTGACTGAAGGCCGGATCGGCAATCCCCGCTATGCCGAGTACCTGTTGCCTATGAGCCTGGATGTCCCTGAAATTCATGCCATTATTGTCGAGGAACCGGAAATTACCGGACCCTTCGGGGCAAAGGGAGTCGGAGAGCCGGCTTTGATTCCCACGGCGGCGGCCATCGCCAACGCAGTGGCTGACGCTTTGGGCGTCAGGTTTTACGACCTTCCCATAACACCGGAGAAGATCCTGGCCGCCTTGAGTGCCAAAGGAGACGGCAGTGCCAGGATGGGCGAAATTACTTAACATGCCGGAGGTGAAACTGATGCAAGGCCAACTGATCGGGTGGGCAATCTGGTTTTTCATCATTGTGCTGTCGGCTTTTACCGTTCCCTTTTATTTTCTCTCCAACGTGCCCAAGGTTACCGGCGCATTTCTTTACTGGGGGGTTTTCGCTATAGTCGCAATTATCAGTGTAGGAATTATTACCAGCAAATGGAGGGATTAAACGCATGAACGCCACCTATATTTATACGGCTATAGCCCTATATTTCATCGTCGGCACGGCTGTGGCCATTTACGCCAAAAGGGACATGGGCCGGGGCGTTTCAGACTTCTTTATAGCCAACAGGACCATAGGCGGTTTCGTGGCCGCCCTCACATACAGCGCCACCACGTACAGCGCCTTCATGCTGGTGGGCCTGGCCGGCCTGACGTACATCGGCGGGGTCGGCGCCTGGGGCTTTGAACTTATCTATCTGTCCGGACTGGTGCTGGTGGCTTTTTTCGGCCCCAGGTTCTGGCTGGCGGGCAAAAAGTACGGGTATATCACTCCTTCCGAGCTTCTGGGTGACAGGTATCAAAGCAGAGCGCTGCAGGCTGTCACCGCCGTTGCTTCGATAATATTTCTTATTCCGTACAGCGCCGTGCAGCTTATCGGCATCGGGACGCTGATGAACGGTATGTCGAAGGGAGCCATTCCGTTTTTGGTGGGCCTCGTTATTGCGACCTTTATCGCCATTGTCTGGGCCTACATGGGGGGAATGAGGGCCGTGGCCTGGACCGACTCCCTTCAGGCCCTGATCATGATCACGGTATCTACCCTTTCCCTGTTGGTTGTTGTCTACGGCGCCTTCGGCGGCTTCGGGGGCCTGTTTGAAACCCTGGAAACCAAGTTTCCCAAGTGGCTGACCGTTCCGGGACCGGGGTTCTTCAACCACAAGGCCTTCGTTGCCCTGGCTCTCCCCTGGTTTTTCTTCTGCCTGTCCAACCCGCAGGTCAGCCAGCGGCTGTTCATCCCGAAGTCGCTGGGGGCCATGAGGACGATGGTGATGGGCTTCCTGGTTTTCGGATTCATCTACACCTTTATTTCCATCATGTGGGGATTATCCGCCCGGGCCTTGATTCCCGGCCTCAAGAGCGGCGACCTGGCCACTCCCAGCCTGCTGGCCCTGGACATCGTTCCGGTGGGCATTTCCCTTCTGGTCATGGTGGGCATCACGGCAGCGGCCATCTCGACCATCAACTCGATTATCCTGACCCTGTCATCCATGGTGTCCCAGGACATCCTGAAAGTTTCCAACCCCAATATTGAAGAAAGCAAGCTGTATTCGGTGGGCAGGATTTTTGTCCCGCTGTTTGCCATCTTGGCCTTCCTTTTCGCAACCCTGAAACTGGGTTTGATTGCCGTTCTCTCGGTGGCGTCCTCGGCGGGGCTCCTGGTGATCGTACCGTCAATAATCGGCGCCTTTTTCTGGAAAAGAGGAACGGCGGCAGGCGCCATTACCAGCATTGTCACAGGAGGAATCGTGGCTTTCTGGTTCCAGTTCGGCGGCGTCAAGCCCCTGGGCTGGGGACCGGGCGTGTGGAGCGGGATTATCTCGGCGTCCCTGTATATCGTCGTCAGCCTCCTGACTACTCCGCCCAGGGAAAAGGCCGAGGAATTTATCGGCTACGTGAATGGTGCCTTGAAGGAGAAAAACGCCATTTAGCAGCCGGGAGCGGGGGGATTAAGTTCCCCCCTTTCCCGCCCATCTTTAAACTCCCGGGACCTTGTATTTTATCGCATGGGGAGGAGACAAAATGAAAAGCAAGCCTGAAATCAGAAAATTGTACACCGTTGTGGAGGAGACCTGGGCCGAGGGGGTAAAGAGCCTGGACAAACCCACCCGCAAGGCGGCAGCCGTGGCTGTTTTTAAAAACCCGTATGCCGGAAGATACCAGGAAGACCTCTCCCTGCTCATCGACTGGAGCGAGGAACTGGGGGAAATGCTTACCAAAAGGGCGGTAGCCGCCCTGGGAATTGACCCGGCCGCGGTGCACAGTTACGGGAAGGCCGCCATCGCAGGTGAACAAGGGGAGCTGGAGCACTGCGCAGCCCTGATGCATCCCAAGCTGGGCAAGCCAATGCGGGATAACGTGGGCGGCGGCAAGGCCATTATCCCCTCGGCCAAGAAGACAGGTTATCCCGGGGCGGCCATAGACGTGCCCCTGCACTTCAAGAACGCGGCCTTTGTCCGATCCCACTTTGACGCCATGGAAGTCCGCGTGCCGGATGCCCCCAGGTCCGACGAGTTGGTCCTGGTTGTCGCCGTAACGGATTCCGGCCGCCCCCTGGCGAGGATCGGCGGCCTGAAGGTGGAGGAGGTCAAGGGTGAAGACGGGCTGCGGTAACATCCCGGCCCTCGGACGTACTTTTTTAAAAAAACAGCGGCCCGGTCCCGGGCATTTCCGCGACCAGACCCACCTGTTGGGATTGAACGCGGCAATCGAGGCTGCCCGTGCGGGGGACCAGGGCAGGGGGTTCAACGTGGTGGCCGGGGAAATTTGCAAGCTTGCCGCCAAAACCAACAGTTCGGTAAAAGAGATCAGCGAAAAACTGAAAAAGATCCAGGATACGGTGATCGGCCTGAGTGTCCAAATCCAGCAGATCTCCTCGGTTTGCCAGCATCAGGCCGAATCAGCGGCGGAAATAACATCCGGGATTGAGGGGCTGGGGTCGATGTCTCGGGATCTGGCCAAGCTGGCCGACGACCTGGTCAGTTGACGGTACCGGCCCCAGTATCCGGTGGGGCCTGCAGGCGCCTGCCGGGACGGGGGTCCGGGGGAAGGCTTTGCTCCCCCCGGGCTTCATTGTTTTACAGCCTTTCAGGAATGGTGTCAAAAAAGAAGAACCGAAAATGGAGCTTTCGCGTTCCCGACCATCAATCAAAAATTTCCTCAAACATTTTGAAGAAAGACTTTTTCTTGTGGTGCTTGCCGTGTTTGTAATCCCCGTACTTGTAATCGCCGCGGTTATGCCCGTGACCGTGGTAATGGTCATGGTGGTGGGTGTGCCCGGGCCGGTATTGCTGTTTTTCCCCGTATATTTCGTCGTAATCCGGGGGTTCCGACCGGCCTGCGGCCAGTATTTTTTCCAGCTCGCCCCGTTCCAGCCAGATACCCCGGCACTTCGGGCAGACATCGATGAGCACCCCCTGCTTGATAACCTCATGCATCTTCACTTCACTGCAGACTGGGCAATACATGAACATTCCTCCCGGAAAATGGTGTAAGTTTATTTTAACCCTAGCATGATTTTGCCATAAAAGCCATCTATTGAAAAGCCGGCAAAAAACTGTGCCCGGGCAAAATTTAAGGGTCTTACCGCCTCTGGCCGGAAGGAAATTGAGGCAGACCGGCAAATACCTTAAACTAGGGAATTTGGTACGGGAGTGGTAGCCCTGCACCTGAGGAAACTGACACTGTTGGCGGTATGGGTGGCCGCCCTTTTTCTCGGCGGCTGTGCCGACACCTACGTGATAGGAGAAAGCAAGGCGGCCGGGAAAGCGCCCCCCGGGCCTTCCATGGCAGTCAAGCCGGCGCTGCTGAGGCTGGAGGACGTCGGCCCGGGCGGTCCTTACGAAAGCGAAGAGAGTCTACACAAGCTCTACGTCATTGCGGACTACCTTCACCGGGAGGGCGTCCCCTTTCATATATCGCTCATTCCCCGCATGGTGGTGCCTAAAAAGGGATACGACGTGACCATAGCCGATGATACGGCGTATGCCAGGAGATTCTTATCCACCATCAAGCAGATGGAGAAAATGGGAGGCATCGTGGGCGTTCACGGGTACACCCATCAAAGCGGCAGGGACCCGAGCGGCTGGGGTTTCGAGTTTTACGACCCGCTGGAAAACCCGGTAGTGCCGAACACCCTCGAGTATGCCAGGGACCGCATCGACAGGGCCATCAGCCTGTTTCAGAGGGCCGGCATCACCCCTGCCTACTGGGAGACACCGCATTACACGGCCTCTTTAAGGCAGTACCCGGCCTTTGAGGAGCAGTCCGGCCTGATGTACGAAAACAGGCACCGGTTGGAAATGGCCGGCAATTACAGGGTAAGCGACTACCCCGGCGGAAGTTACCGGGGATTTGTCACCGTCCCGACTCCTCTCGGCTGTGTTGACCGGGACGGAGATGTGGAAAAAATGATAAAAAAACTGGACCACCTGGGCAACGACCTGGCCTCATTTTTCTACCACCCCTTCAGGGAATTCAGGTACATGTACAAAGATTACAACGCCAGGGGAGAAGTGTATTACATATACGACCAGAAGTCCCCGCTGCATGTCCTGGTCAGCGCCTTCAGGGAGAAGGGATATACCTTCGTGTCGGTATACTCGCTGGTGCGGTTCATACCCGCCCACAGGCTGGAAGCGATCCCCTTCCGGGAGGGTGATGCCGTGCTGGCCGGACGGTTTGGTTCGGAGGGAGGAAAGGGGGTTCTGGTGTGGAACAGAAGGGAGAACCAGTGGCGGGTGTACGAATATACCGCGGCCTGGCACTCTCCAAGACGAATCACGGCCTTTGCCGAGCTGAGGGTGGGATCTCCGGATTTGGAGAAGGACGCGGTGCTCCTGGCCGGCGATTTCAACGGGGATAAAAGGGACGACCTGCTTGTTTTCAATCCCCGCTCCGGTGCCTTTCAGCTTGCCGAGAACACCGGCGGCGGTTTTGCAGCCCGGGGCAGGGTTTCCCCCGGTTTAGAGGGGATTAAATCGGTAATCCCGCTGGCCGGCGACTTCAACGGCGACGGATTGGCCGACGTGGCCGTACACGACCCGGAGAAGGGCAGGATTGGCATCGCCCTGAGAAGCGAAAACGGGGTCTTTAAGCGGAACAGGTGGATAAGCATCGATCATCTGAAGGGAAATAACGTAAGGCTGCTGGCCGGGGATTTTAACGGGGACCGCAGGGACGATATCGTCGCCTGTAATACCGTCAGCGGCGACTGGAAGGTGCTGCTGGCGGGACCGGGCGGGAAAAGCTTCGCCCCGGCCGGCAACTGGATTGACAGGTGGGGAGCCGGCGGGGCATGGCTGCCCTTCGCCGCCGATTTGAACGGTGACGGAAAGTGCGACCTGATCCTGTACAGCAGGCTGGGGCACTGGCAGGTGGCCGTCTCGGACGGCCAGAGGTTTGTCTGGCAGGGGGATTTCGGCCCCTGGGGATCCAGTCAGAAGGGTGTTCCCCTGGTGGCCGATTTGAACGGTGACGGCAGGTCCGACCTGGTCATCATCGATGAAACCAGGAGCGGGGGATACAACCTGGATGTCGCCCTGTCGGTAATGGACAGGTAGACGACCGCCCGCCCGGGGCCGGTCACGTCCAGGGGGTTGAAGGAGTCCTTAAGCCGTGAGGTTGCCTCCTCCCTCGCCCCCAGGGGTAGAATTTGCGGATATTATTTGATGTATCCCCCTTTTACCGTACCTATTCCATTTTATACTGGGGTTCTTCCTTTTCAGTGTAATTAACGCGCCCCCTCAGGGACTGGCAAATATTTTCCAGCTGCCGGTTCAAATCGTTGAACATTTTTTTTGCCGATTGATCCTGGGTTTCCAGGGCATAGGTCTTTAAATCGGCAGCTGCTCCTTCAAGGCTGGCGAGGGTCTGGTGCATTTTGGTGCCTACTGTCATTAGGCAATACCTCCTTGTTTTGTTGACGTAGCTAATATTATCATTACCGGAAGATTTTTTTTTATGTATGTAAGCAGGTCGTTTTCTTAAAAGTTAAACAATAGTCCGGCACTTTGGAGTTATTAAGTTTGTTGAAGATTGTAATTTTTAAATTTCAATGGTAAACTAATTTCGATTTGAGGGAGCCACACCGGACCCGCGGCATGGGAAAAGAAGGTGCGGTCCCTGCTAACAGGTGCAAAAGGGGAAAATTCATTGGACAGGATCAGGCTTATTCTTTTTGTCGTGGGGTTGGTATTATTCGGGCTGGGGATGATTTTGGCAGGATTGATTAAAATCTCCAACAACCAGTCTGCAGCCGGGTTTTCATACCTATTATTGGCCTTCGTTTTAATTGTTTTTTTGACCGCCGCGTTCATGTACGGAAGCGGGAAAAGGAAGGGCTGAGCCGTATCTGGCAAGGCTGCGACCCGGTCTAATGCCCGGTAAATCCTGCGGCCCTTTCCATAAGAATTAATTGAATTTTACTGAAGGGGGGTTTGTATTTTTTGCGCCGGGTGAAGCAACTTTTCCTGACCTCTGTCCTGCTTGCCGCCCTACTTGCCGGCTGCGCCGAAAAGAGAGAAGAAAAAGTCAAAATTGGCCTGCTGCCCATCGTGGATTCCCTGCCTTTTTACGTAGCGGCCGATAAGGGGTATTTCCAGGCGGAAGGCGTAAATGTCCAACTGATTAATTTCGACAGTGCCGTGGAAAGGGACAGCGCCATTCAGGCCGGCGAGATAGACGGCACCCTGGGAGATGTCCTGGCCGTGGCGGCCCTCAACAACAGCGGCAGTCCCGTCAAAATGGTGTCACTGGGCCTGGGCGAGACCGGCAGGGAGGGCAGGTTCGCCATCCTTTCCTCCCCCGGTTCCGGGATAACCAGGCCGGAACAGTTAAAAAACGTACCGGTGGCCGTTTCGGCCAATTCCATCATTGAATACGTCACCGACAACCTCTTGCTGGAACAGGGCCTTGAGCCCGGTGAGATTAAGAAGGAAATCATCCCGAAGATACCGGTACGTTTCAACCTGCTTTTGGAAGGCAAAATCAAAGCGGCCTGCCTGCCCGACCCCCTGGCGGCGCTGGCTGAAAGCAAGGGAGCGAATCTTGTCATAGACGACACCTCCTCGAACCTGTCCCAGACGGTGATTTATTTCCGGGAAGACTTTCTGGGCCGGAATTCCGGGGCGGTTGCCAGGTTCCTGAAGGCCTACGGAAGGGCGGCCGGGGACATAAATGCCAGCCCGGGCGACTACAGGGCCTTGCTGGTGGAAAAGGCGAGGGTTCCCCAGGAGGCGCTGTCGGTGTTCGCCATGGACCGCTATCCCGAACCGCAGGCCCCCGATAGAAAGCAGGTGGAAAGGGTCGTCAAGTGGATGGCGGATAAAGGGCTTTTGAAACGGCAGTTCAGTTACGAAGATTTGGCCAGGGTGGACCTTCTGCCCACTAAAAACTGAAATGATCAGAGTAAGCGGTCTTGAGGTAACTTATGTGAATAAAAATACGCAGGTACCGGCCCTAAAGGATGTCAGCTTTAACCTGGAAAAGGGTCATACCTGCGCCATTATCGGACCCTCGGGGTGCGGCAAGAGCACCCTGCTTTACGTTCTGGCGGGAATGCTGAAGCATACCGGGGGAGAAGTGACCATAAACGGAGAACCTGTCCGGCCCAAAAGGCGGGAGACCGCTTTAATCCTCCAGGACTACGGCCTTCTGCCGTGGAGGACGGCCCTGCAAAACGTTTCCCTGGGCCTTGAGATAAGGGGTTTTTCCAGAAAGGAAGGCCTGGCCGCGGCTGAGGAATGCATGAAAGAGCTGGGGATATGGGAAGTCAGGGGACATTACCCGGCCCAGCTGAGCGGGGGGCAGCGCCAGCGTGTGGCCATAGCCCGGTCGCTGACTTTAAAGCCCGACCTCTTCCTGATGGACGAGCCTTTTTCCTCCCTGGACGCCCTGACCAGGGAAGGTCTTCAGAACACCCTCCTGGAGTTTTGGAAAAAAAAGAAATCAACCATGGTACTGGTTACCCACAGCATTGAGGAAGCAGTTTTTCTCGGCCAGAAAATCCTCATTTTTTCGGCCGGGCCGGGAAGAATTCTGCATACCGTCGAGAACGGCGAAATGGGTGATGAAAACTACCGCAACAAACCTCTCTTTTACGACCGCTGCTCCCGGGTGCGGGAGATTATCGAAAGGGGAGTTGTCCAGCGTTGAAGAAAAAGGCAGCACAACTTGCAGCCGACTATGCAGGGGCGGTGGTTTTTTTGCTGGCCCTGTGGGAGGTAGCCTCCCTGTGCCTGAACAAACCTTATTTTCCGGGACCCTTGGAGTCTTTCCTGGCCTTCGGCCGTGAATTTGCCAAGGGTCTCTGGGCCCACCTGTTAGTCAGCACCGCCAGGGTGGTGGCGAGCCTGGCGGCGGCGCTGGTGCCGGCGGCGGTTTTAGGAATGATCCTGGGCAGGGTTGAAAGGCTTGACCGCTACGCTGCCCCGCTGATTTACCTGACCTATCCGATTCCCAAGATAATATTCCTTCCCCTGGTTATTACCCTGCTGGGGCTGGGGGACATTTCGAAAATCTTTTTAATCTCGGTAATCGTTTTTTTTCAAATCCTGGTCACCGCCAGGGACGCCTCCCGCCAGGTCAACAGGAGCATGGTGGACTCCGTGCTGTCTCTGGGGGCAAGCGAATTTCAGATTTACCTTCACGTCATTTACCCGGCCTGCCTGCCGAAAATCCTTACGGCGCTCAGGATAAGCCTGGGAACGGCCATAGCCGTTCTGTTTTTCTCCGAGACCATTGCCAGCCGGGGGGGGTTCGGCGGCATCGGCTACCATTTGATGGAGGCCTGGGCCAGGCTGGAATGGGACGTCATGTTCGCCGGAATAATTGCCATGGGATTCATGGGTTTTACCCTGTACCTGTTTCTGGAGTGGCTGGAGAGGAGGTTTTGCCCCTGGGAGTTTATGTAGAAATCCATGCAAAATAAATCCCCCGGCAGCAGAAGGCCCCAGGGGTTATCGAGTTTTACCATTTGTGCCGGTATTATACTCTCAGCCGCGGAGGCCGGTAGCAGTCCTTGCAGTATACCGGCCTGTCGCCGCTTGGCCGGAAAGGAACCTCGGTCGATTTGCCGCAGGCTGCGCATACAGCCTTATACATTTGGCGGTTTTGACGGCCGAAGCCGTTGCGGAATTCCCTTTGGCCCCGGTTTTTGCGTGCTGCACGGCACTGGGGGCAGCGGCCGGGGTCGTTTGTGTACCCTTTTTCTGCGAAGAACTCCTGTTCCGCTGCAGAAAAAACAAACTCCATGCCGCAGTCACGGCACGTCAGGATGCGGTCATGATACATCAAAAACCCTCCTCAATCGATTTTTATCCATTGGTATTAGGAATTCTAAATCCCCAACCAATGAGATTGAGAAAGGGAATTTGACGAAACCTAATATATGGACACTGTAATCATAGCACAAGGTTTGTATGCTTTCAAGGCGGTCGTGCCACCCTCCCCAAAAAACTCCGTGCCATCCTGGTCGTTCCCCAACCTGTTCTCAGAAATTCTTGCTTAAATTTTAAACTTTTAGTGAAGGAATATTTTAAACAATAAAGAAAGTGTAATAAAAAGTAAACAGTCTTATATCCGGCGCGATCCTTAATTTTCTGTTCCCGGAGGTTATGAGAGGTTGAAAGCAAAAGGAACATTGTCAGAAAGGCTGAATGCTGTTTTTCACCCCCGGTCGATAGCGGTGGTAGGGGCTTCCGCCACTCCAAACACTTTCGGGTACCTGTTCATGGACTACCTGATCAAGGCGGGCTACACGGGAACTCTATACCCTGTAAATCCAAACAGCGACCAAATCCTGGGGTTCAAGGCCTACCCGTCGCTGAAAGACATCCCCGGGGACGTGGACTACGTCATTTCGTGTATAGGGGCCAGGCATGTGCCGGAAATGATCCGCCAGTGCCCGGCCAGGAACGTGAAGGGAGTCCACCTGTTCACCGCAAGGATGAGCGAGACCGGGGACAAAAGGGGCCACGAACTGGAGAAGGAAATATCTTCGGAGGCCGGAAGGCTCGGCATATCCCTGATCGGCCCGAACTGCATGGGCATTTATTATCCGAAAGGGGGAATCTCATACGCCTACGACCTCCCGAAAAGGTCCGGCAAAGTCGGGGGTATATTCCAGAGCGGCGGTATATCGGTCAACTTTATCCGTTATGCCGGGATAAGGGGGGTTACCTTCAGCAAGGTGGTCTCCTACGGCAACGCTGCAGGATTGAATGAATCAGACCTGCTGGAGTACCTGGCCGGGGATGACGAGACCGGCCTGATCGCCATATACATCGAGGGCGTCAGGGACGGCCGCCGGTTTTTTAAAACGCTGAAGAAGGCCGCTGCGGTCAAGCCGGTGATAGTATTAAAGGGCGGCAGAACCCGGGCGGGGACCAGGAGCACCTTTTCCCACACGGCGTCCATAGCCGGGTCCTTCAACGCCTGGGAGGTTATGTTCCGGCAGTGCAACGCCGTTCAGGCTGCGGACATGGACGAGTTCGTCGATTTGACCGTGGCCTTCAACTTCCTCCCGGAAATAAACGGAAAGCGTGTAGGGGTGATAGGGGGCAGCGGGGGAAAGGTGGTGCTGGCCGCCGACGAGTGCGAACAGGCCGGGCTGGATGTCGTGGCCTTGCCAGAAGACGTAAAGGAGTTAATAAGAAACAAGGCGCCGGAATTTATAAACTGGCTGGGGAACCCGGTTGATTTTTCCATACTGACGGGAGCAAAGATTACGCCGATGGAACTCATGCAGGGCATGGCCGGAAGCAGCGGCTTTGATTTTCTGGTCTGCAACGTCACCGAGGAGAACCCCTTTGACGATTTTATGTGGGCCCAGCTGATAACATTCGAGGTCAACGAATACCTGAACATTTCATCTGCCGGGATCAAACCCCTTGTCGTCACCATTGCCAACCCGGGGCTGGGAATGTCAAACACCGGGGAATGGCGCTGGAAAACGCTGCTGGAAAAGCGCGAGATGTTGGCTTCAAGAGGAATAGCGGTCTTTTCCTCGGTCAGAAGCGCTGCCACGGCTCTGAGCAAGCTGGTGAACTACTATCTGAACAGGAAAAGGATGCGGCACGGAGGTGCGGAATGAAAGGTTCTATTCTGGAACGGCTGAGGAATGAGGGGCGGAACGTCCTGGCCGAGGTGGAGGCAAAAGAGGTATTAAAAGAAGCGGGGGTCCCGGTGAACGAAACGCTGATAGCCCGATCCAGGGAAGAAGCCGTATCGTTGGGCGGGAAACTGGGGTATCCCGTTGTCCTGAAGGTTGTTTCGCAGGACGTGCTGCACAAGACCGAGGCGGGGGGTGTGGAACTTAACCTTGCCGGCCCGGAACAGGTCATGGAGGCCTACGACAGGATTATTGCCGCGGCCCGGGCAAAATATCCCGGGGCCCGTATTGAAGGCGTGTCCGTGCAAAGGATGATTGCAGGGGGGACCGAGGTCATCATCGGCCTGACGAAGGACCCCCAGTTCGGGCCGATGCTGATGTTCGGGCTGGGTGGCATCCTGGTCGAGGTTCTAAGGGATGTCTCCTTTAGGATAGTTCCGCTTACCGAAACCGACGCCAGGGAAATGATCTCCGAGATAAAGGGCTATCCCCTGCTCAAAGGATTCAGGGGTTCCGCCCCGGTAAACGAGGATGCCCTGGCGGAGGTTTTAACCAGGCTTTCTAATTTTATCGAACTGCACCCGGAAATAGATGAAATGGACATCAACCCGCTTTTTGCGACCGAAAAAGGGGTTATCGCCGTCGATGCCAGGATGATCCTGAAATGGGACGAGTGACCCATAATTACGAAAAATAAATCAGGCCTACCCGGATCATAAAAAATAAAAATAAACCCGCTGGCGGGTTTATTTTTCTGCCTGCTTAGTAGTTTTGTACCTGCCGGTAGCAGTCCCTGCAATAAACCGGCCTGTCTTCACGCGGCATGAAGGGGACCTCGGTCTGCTGACCGCAGGCTGCACATACTGCCGGGTACATCACCCGTTCACGCCTGCCGTAGTCACTGCGGGTGTCCCTTCTGTTGCGCTGCTTGCGGGCTGCGCGGCACCCCGGGCAGCGTCCCGGGTCGTTCGTGAATCCCTTTTCTGCGAAAAACTCCTGTTCGGAGATGGAGAATAAGAACTCCGATCCGCAGTCACGGCATACCAGGTAACGGTCTTGATACATAGAAAAACCTCCCTCTTTTTTTTTCCATATAGTATTAGGAGATACGCAAATCCGACTCTCCTAACCCAAATGGATTTGAGGAAAGGCAAATTGCAGGACCTAAACTATGGATGTTTGTAATAATACCATGCCGTTGGCAAAAAGTCAAAAATATTTTTTGTTTTGTCTGCGTCAAGATTTAGACTGAACCGGCTCTATGCTCGTCGCTTACGGTCTGCCGGCCGCCTCCGTACGTGCGTCCATGCATACTTAAGCTGCGGCTGCGTCCTGCAGCCTGCTTGGCATCCCGTATGCTCCTTCGCCAAGGAGCCGGGTAACAGCCTCCGGTATCTTCCGCCCGGCTTGAAAATCCTCCCCCTGCGTGCATTGTCAGCTTTGGGGTCCGTTCAGGTCCATCCTTTTTCTCAGACTGTAATCCATTGTATAGATGTAATGCTCCGCAAAACATATTTTATCCAGGCACCTAATAAACTAACGGGCGGCACTGATAAAATAGGACCATAGTCCTAATAAAATAGTTCCTGGGACTTATTGCCACTGAATACTTTAGAATTACAGTAAATATAAACATAAATCGTACGAAAAGGTACAACCATTGAAAAGTGGTGTCGCAAAGCTAAAGGGGCTAAGGCGTATTACGCTATGCCAGCCAGCTGCCGATACGAGCCTCCGTCGATTTATGCAAAATTTGTGGAGGTATGTTTATGCTAACCAAAGTAAGGTTTATCTGGCACAAGTTTTGGTTTTTCTACAACAAGTCACTAATCAATAGCTGCCTGGACGAAAAATACAGGGAAAAACTTATTCGAAAAGCCTTGTATCACGAAAAACAATATTTACGATATTGTAAACTAAACGAAAAAGCATCAATTGCAAAGCAGGTGATGCCATGGGCATAACAATACCCGGCAAGATAGAGATTAAACCAGCCACCGGCCGGACGGTGGCTTATCATTCTCCACATGCCTGCGGCGGTACTGCCTGCGGTGCCACTGCCTGGGTACTGCCTGCGGTGCCAGGCACCTAAGATACTAAGTTATAATGCCTGTGGTGCCAATGCCTGTGGTGCCAGGCACCTAACATGCCAACTGGCCAACTGCGGTGCCAGCCAACTGCGGTGCCAGGCACCTAAGATACTAAGTTATGTCTCCTCATGCATGCCTGTGGTGCCATGCCTGCGGTGCCAGGCCAACTGCGGTGCCAGGCACCTAAGATACTTTGAGAATCATTTATCGGAGGTGGAACAATGATTATCGCGGGAACTGAGCAACTGGCCATAGAAAGAATACAGGAAATCGTTGATAAAAACCTTTTACATGCCAACGATCTCAGCCTGGTCCGGTTTGTTGACCCGGTTTTCCCCCTGGATTATTATGTAGTCTCTCGGAAATCCGAAAGTATATATGGTTCAAGGCATGAAGCCTTGGGCCA
>DYET01000070.1 GCA_020725625.1 Desulfovirgula sp.
CCGAACCGTGCGCTCTAGCCAAACTGAGCTACATCCCGGCGCCGTTCTGTGAATTTGACAAATTAAATTATGCAATAAAACACACCGAAAGTCAAGTGGTCCCGGTTTCCCGGGTTTCCCCGTGTCCCGGTTTCCCCGTTATGCGGTCCTCCCCGTTATGGTCCTCCCCGTTATAAATGTCACCCCATGTTACGTGGCGCCGGCCGGCGAATGTTTTGCGGGACGGTCATACGGCCACGAAAAACCAGATAATCATGCCGGCCTCCACTGCCAGCTTGAAGGCCAGGGCGCCGATCATGCCGATGATGGTGCCGACCCCGGACCTGACCGCAGCAGACAGCGGCTTTTGGGCCACTAGGTCGCCGGCCACCGCCCCTGCGAAGGGGCCGAACACTATGCCCACCGGCCCCAGCAAAAGCAATCCCGCCAGCAGGCCGGCCAGGCTGCCCCAGATAGCCGCCCTGGACCCCCCATATTTCCTGACTCCCCATACGTTGGCGGCGTAGTCGATGAAATAAACCAGGGCCACGGCCAGGGCCTGGCCTATGAAGAATCCGGCGGAAAGCTTTTCAAATCCGGCTATCAGCCCATACGCCAGCATACCCAGCCAGATCAGCGGAGCCCCGGGCAGGACCGGCAAAAACGTTCCCACCAGCCCTGCAGCAAAAAACAACACCGCTACAATCAACCCGAGAACCTCCACTGCTATCCCCCCTCAGGCCAAGCCCGCAAAAAGCCCGCCCTGCAGCTTCAGAATTTCGTCCTCTTTAATCAATATATTATTCTTTCTTCGACAGCTTATTCAACAAATCCTCCACTTGACAGCACCGGAAGGGCGTTCTCCTCCACCGGCTGCCGTTGCCGGACCCTACCTTCATTACTATTGACACATCAGAAATTTAAAGTATAAAATGAGAATGAATATTATTATCATACCCTTGACTTTCATGGAGGTGACTTAAAATGACACTGGACCGGGTTAAGAGGGGGCAATTCTTTAAAATAGCATCGATAATGGACGATTTGACCCGCACCCAGGCCATCCGCTTCGGACTTACCGAGGGCGCGCTGCTAAGCTGCGAGGAGGTGGTGCCCGCCGGCCCCATTGTTGTCCGCCGGAACAGCCAGCTATTGGCCCTGGGTAGGGGGCTGGCCGGTCAGATTCTTGTAGAACCAGCAAAAGTAAACGTGAGGTGTTGATTAATGGCCCAATGCCATGGCTCCGTCGGCCTGAAAAACATGCCCGGAGGATCAAGGAGAATAGTCCTGGCGGGCAACCCTAACACCGGCAAGTCGGTCTTCTTCAACCATTTGACCGGGTTGTACGCCGATGTTTCCAATTACCCCGGCACTACATTGGAGATTTCCCGGGGCCGCTTCGGCAACGACGTAATCATCGATACCCCCGGGGTCTACGGGATTTCCTCCTTCAACGACGAGGAGCGCATCGCCCGTGATATCATCCTTTCCGCCGACGTGGTGATAAATGTGGTGGATGCCGTCCACCTGGAAAGGGACCTTTTCTTGACCCAGCAGATCATCGACACCGGCGTGCCGGTGGTGGTGGCCCTGAATATGATGGATGAGGCCGGCCGGCAGGGACTGACCATAAACGCCGGCCTTCTGGGCGACCTCCTGGGCGTGCCCGTGGTGCCCACTGTGGCGGTGCGGAAAAAGGGGTTCGCCGAACTCAAGGAACACCTTCCCGCCGCCAGGGCAGGCCATATGACCCCCGGACTGGACGGCCTGACGGACCGCCTGCTGGCCTTGACCGGCAGCCGGGGGGAGGCCCTGCTGGTTCTGGAAGGCGACCCGGTGGTCGCCGGGCGCCACGGCCTGCAGCCCCAAAACCGCCGGGAGGAAATCTACCTGAAAAGACGTCAAAGGGTAAACCATATCGTCAGGCAGGTAATGGGGGAAACCTCCCGGGGGGCCTCATTCGGCAGCCTCCTGGGACGCTGGATGATCAAGCCCGCCACCGGGCTGCCCATCCTGGCCCTGGCCCTTTACGCGATGTACCAGGTCATAGGGGTGTTTATCGCCGGAACGGTGGTGGGCTTTACCGAAGAAACCGTCATGCTGGAAAGATACGAACCACTGGTGCAGGATCTTGCCGGCCGGTTCGTCGAACGGGAGTCCGCCCTGGGCACGATACTGGTCGGGGAATTCGGCCTTCTCACCATGACTTTTACCTATCTGCTGGGGCTGCTGTTGCCCCTGGTAACAGGCTTCTATTTCTTTCTGTCGCTTTTTGAGGACTCCGGCTACCTGCCCAGGGTGGCCACCTTGGTGGACCGCCTTTTGAACGGCGTCGGCCTCAACGGGAGGGGTGTTATTCCACTCATTCTAGGGTTTGGCTGCGTAACCATGGCCACCATCACCACCAGGCTCCTGTCATCCGAAAGGGAGCGCCGGATAGCCATCGTTCTGCTGGGGTTGACCATCCCCTGCTCGGCTCAGATGGGTGTCATTGCCGGTATGCTTGCCGCCGTGGGCGGCCTGTACGCGGCCCTTTATGCCCTGGTTATTTTTACAGTCCTGGTCGTCGCCGGCACCATCCTCAACACCGTCCTGCCGGGCAGGCCCACGGACCTCATCATCGACCTGCCTCCCCTGCGTCTGCCCAGGGCGGACAACGTTCTGAAAAAAACCGGGACGAAGTCCTTCAACTTCATGAAGGAGGCCTTTCCCCTGTTTGCCCTTGGCTCCGTGATCATCAGCGTCCTCCAGGTAACCGGCATCCTAGAATTTCTCCAGGACCTGCTGGCACCTCTGACCGCGGGCTGGCTCAATCTGCCCAAAGAGGCGGCCACCGCTTTCATAATGGGTATCGTTCGCCGGGATTTCGGGGCCGCCGGCCTTACGGACATGGCCCTGACTCCGGTGCAGACCGCCGTCGCACTGATTACCGTTACCCTCTTCGTGCCCTGTATAGCATCCGTCCTGATTATTTTCAAGGAGCGGTCCAAACAAGAGGCGGCCATGATCTGGGGCGGCAGCTGGGCGGCGGCCTTTTTGACCGGCGGCGCCGTTTCACAGCTGTACGGCGCCTTCGGGGGCGGCACCGGTTCCAGGGGAATTGTGTGGATTATCCTGGCCTGCCTCGGGACGGCCGTGGCAACGGTCCTGGTCTGCCTGCTAATCAAGCGCAGGGGCAGGGCGGCCGCAGAAAGGGGGCCGGGCGGTGGTTGAAAAGCCCCCCGCTGCGCAGGCGGAGTGCCCCCGCTGCCGCTACCCGCTGGAAGACCCCACGGCCATGCGCTGCCCCCGTTGCTATGCCGCCCTCTTAGCTCCAGCCTGTTGCAGCGGCGGCTGCCGGGCCTGCGGGAACGGCCGCCGGCGCGGGCCGGTAAAATGCACTGGCAATCAAGGCCTGGCCGGTTTCCGGGGGCTGGATTGAAGGTGATACCGGGAGTGGGATTATCAGGTTTCAGGCCTGTTTTCCAAAAAAGTACGGGAGGTTAACTCTCCCGTACCGATTCCAGGTATTTTTGACATCTGTTGCTTATTCGCACGGGGCGCAACCGCTGTCCTCAGCGGCATCGCAGGGAACGGCTTCACAGGGTGCGCAGACATCCTGAGTATCGACTTCCTGCTTGGGACAGTTATCCGCTACTTTTTGTTTATTATCCCTTGCAGTCATTAGATCACCTCCAGGCTTATTTTGCCCACCCGGACCTTTTTAATCCAGTTATTTCTTCAAATTTTTTACATGGCCACCGCTGCGTTTAATTATTTTACCGGCAAATCCCGGCCAGTTCAAGCAATTTTCTCCCACACTCCAGGGAGTTCTTCATAAGCTCCCTGATATCCTCAACAGAGGCGTTGTCTATGTGCAGGCCCGCGGCCACGCTGACCGGGAGATTCGTTTTCCTGGCCAGCATCTCGGCCAGGGGCCTGGCAGCCTCGTCATCCTTGTGGCCCACCAGGGGGACGACCGAAGTTGTACAGCTGACCACCTCCGGATTGGCAAGGCTCGGCCTGGGAATGCTCAGCACCACTCCCCCCAGGTGCGGTTCCTCCCCGCCCACCAGGCTGGCCAGTATTCCCCGGGCGGTAACCGTAGCAAACAGCCAGACCCTGTGCTTTCCGGACCCGGCCCCGATTTCATAGTGTTTCATTTCCATCAGCTCCGGTATTTTTTTGCTGATGTTGTATTTCGACCTGTTTTTCGAGTTGCCTATGTTAATCTGTTGTTAAAAATCCCCACTTCCGGGAGGGCGGTCACTCTGGACAAGAAGGCGCCGGCCAAAAACCACATTCCCCCCACCTACCTGGACTGCCTCAAACACCACCTGGACAAAAAAGGCCGCAGCGACATCGATGAAAGGGATAAAAGGCTTCTCCGGTACATCAGGAGCCTGCAAGAACAGCGGCGGAAGCCGGGGATTTTCAGGGGTTTTTGAGCCGCCGGTCAGGCCCGGGACCCGTACTTCCCCCGGAACCCGGTCAGTTCCGGCATTGTTTCGAACCCTTTGTACTGAACGGCCACCTTGAACACCGATCCCATCCCTTCGGGCATAATCAGCTTCTTGACGGCCATGGTTTCTTTCATTATTAAAGGATCGAATTCCAGGCCCGGGATCCTTGAATTCAGATAATCCAATATCCCCAGGTTGAGCAGAAAATACGTCTGGGAGGCGTACCCGGCCTTTTTAAGGCCGAACTCCTCGCCCCACCTGAACAGGTCGGTAAAATTTACATGGGCGGTAATGTCCTGGCCTCCGGGATATTCATAAAGGCTGTCCACCAGGCGGTGCCCCCGGTAGGACCTCACGGTCCCCCCGGGCCGGCCGGGGGAAATCAACCTTCCGGCGGTGTCGCCGTAATCTATGGTAAGTAAAAATCCCCTGGCGAGAACCCGGGCAACCTCTTTCAGCCACTCCCGCATGGCCAGGTTCACTTCAATGGCCTGGCCTTCCTCCAGACCGACCGGGAGGCCGCTGACATAATCACGGAGTTCCCGGGAGGACAGCCTGCCCGTTACTTCCCCGATCCCGCCGTCCCCGCAGGTCACATATATTTCCCGGACCCGTCCGCCCGCTTTTACCACCCTGTGCACCGGAAACGAGTCCAGCAGTTCGTTGGAAAAAATGCAACCGGTCACGGATCCGGAAGGCAGCCCTTCAAGACCCCCCAGCCACCTGACGCCGCGGCCGGGAGGAGAAACTTCCGCCAGCTTCTTTTCCTGCAGCCGGACCATGGAGGGACTTCTCTCGCTGATAAGGTATTCCATCGCCCCGAACAGGCCGGGATGCTTTTTCGCCATGTGGAGCAGTATGTCCCTGGCCAGGGTCCCCTTGCCGGGACCGAACTCCAGCAGCACCCACCGGTCCGGGCGGCCAGACAGCCTCCACATCTCTTCTATCTGGTCGGCCAGCACCTTGCCGAAAAGGGGGCTCACCTCCGGGCTGGTATAAAAGTCCCCGCCCGCCCCTATTTTTTCATTTTCCCCGGTGTAATACCCATCCTCTGGGTGGTAAAGGGCCAGGTCCATGTACCGGGCGAAGGTTACCCTTCCCGAGGCGCGTATCTCCTTCATTATTTTTTGCCCGCGCTTTGAACCCACCGCCATACCCCCTGCACAAATAAAAAACATCTCTTATAGGTCGAATTTGGTTGTATAATATTCTAAAGCATCAACTTTAAAACCTAAGGAGGCAGTAACCGAATGTATCCTGTAACTGTGGCGCGGGGCAGAACCCTGATCGGCAGGCTCAAAAAGGGCGACGACCTGCTGGGGGCGCTCACCCGCCTGTGTACCGAGGCCAATATCCGTCTGGGAAAAATCCAGGCCATCGGGGCCGTCAGCAAAGCGGTGGTGGGATTCTACCTGCAGGAAGCCAGGGAGTATGTGAGCCTGGATTACAACTATCACCAGGAAATCATAAGCCTGCAGGGAAATGTCTCCATAAAGGACGGCCAGCCCTTTATCCACGCCCACCTGGCCCTCTCCGACGGACAGGGAAAGCTTTACGGCGGGCATCTCATGGAGGGCACCCTGGTTTTCTCCTGCGAGTACATCATTAATGAATACATCCCCGAAATGGCCGATGTGAAGGAAGACTGGCAGGACCAGACCTTCACCCGCACACTTGATGATGAAACCGGGCTCTTCCTGTGGCCCAAGGAGAGAATATTACCGTAGCGTATCCCAAAACCGGCTTGACCGGCACCGGCGGTGATCATAAAGCCACGGTTCAAACAGGGATCCCGGGGCAGGGGAGGTTTTTCCATTAATATATCTTCCCCCGGCCCGGTTCCTTATCCTTTCAGCCTGGCACCCGGCACCCGCAAGTCTCCCACCCGCCTGGTGATTTTTTCCCGGTCGAAATACTCCAGAAGGGGAAGTGTATACTTCCTTGAAGTGTTGAAGATGTCCCGGGCCTCACCAACGGTTATCTCCCGCCCGGCCTCGAAAATTTCGGCCAGCCTGACCTTGGCGCCGGCCAGGGCCGAGGCGTGAAAGTACAGATCTTCCGCCACCTTAACCAATACACCCTGCCTGGTCAGGAAATGCAGCACCTCCCCGGCCAGGGGATGTTCAATCCCGGCAGCGGCGGCGGCATCATCCCAGGACGGCGGCTGCATGGCGGACTCCCTGTATTTTGACTCGACAACCGCAAGTTTGGCCTCCAGACCGGGCCCCGGCCCCGGTTCAAAGGCGGGGTCAGAAACCGTTTTGGGGCCGGACCTGATTATCCCGTCCGCCTCCATGGCCTGCAGCAACAGCTGAAACTGCCTGGAGTTCAAATCGCCGAACCTTCTCGACCGGAGTTCTTCCTTGGGGTAACCTTCCCGCAGGGGATACTCCCGGTGGTAGTCGGCGAGAAGGCGGACCACCTCGGCGGACCACTTCCGGTAAAGTTCCCCGCTCAGGTAATAGCCCGCGCCGTCGCCCTCCAGACGCACAACTTCTCCGCTTTGAACCAGGCCAGCCAGCGTGGCTTCCGTCTCCCTGCCGTCAATTTCGGCGGTCCGGGCTATTTCCCCGGCCGTCAGCATCGCCGGCCTTCCGTTCAGGACCTGCCGGACAAGTTCCCCCGGCGTCCCCCGCTCCTTGGTGGCAATGGACTCCAGTACATCCTTTCTGTACCTCCGGTGTTTGACCGGCCCGGTATCGATGACGCTGCCGCCGCCGACGGTCCTCATGGGCGAATAGGAACGGATGACAAACCGGTCTCCCCGGACGGCCACGGCCGGTTCTTCCAGTTCCAGCTGGACGTAGGCCCACTGTCCCGGCTCCAGTTCATCCCTGTCCAGAAGCCTCACCCGGCCGAATATCTCGGCAGTGCCCAAGTATACCCGCACCCGGGCCCGGTTCTTCAAGGTTTTCGCGCCCTGCAGGAGCACCAGCCGGACATCCATCCTGAATGTCGGCTTGAGGTGCCCCGGAGCGGCAATCACGCTGCCCCGGGGAATCTGTTCAACCTCCAGCCCGGTGATGTTCAGGGCTACCCGCTGGCCCGCCTCGGCCCTCTCCGTCTTTTTGCCGTGTACGTGTATATTACGGATCCTGGAACTCAGTCCCTGGGGCATCACCTCCACCGGATCCCCTACACTGGCGGTTCCGGAAACAAGGGTGCCCGTTGCCACGGTGCCGAAGCCGGTGACCGAAAACACCCTGTCCACCGGGAGCCTCATCGGCCCGGCGGAGAACCTCCGCTCCACGCGGCCGGCCAGCCTGGACAGCTCGGCCTTGAGATCCGCTATCCCCTGGCCGGTAACCGAGGACACTTCGATCAAGGGAGCTCCCTCCAGAACTGTGCCCTTCAGGAACTCCAGCACTTCCTCCTTCACCAGGGCAAGCCACTCCTGATCAACCAGGTCGACCTTGGTCAGGGCCACAACCCCGTGCCCTATTTGAAGCAACTGGATTATATCCAGGTGTTCCCTGGTCTGGGGCATCACGCCCTCGTCGGCGGCAATGACCATGACAACCATGTCCATGCCCCCGGCCCCGGCCAGCATGTTCTTGATAAATCTCTCGTGACCGGGCACGTCCACAATGCCCGCCCTTTTTCCTCCCGGCAGGTCGAGAAAGGCAAAGCCCAGATCGATGGAAATTCCCCGGTCCTTTTCCTCTTTCAGCCTGTCCGTATCAATGCCGGTCAGGGCCTTGACCAGCAGTGTCTTGCCGTGGTCGACGTGACCGGCGGTCCCTACGATAAAGCTTCTCACCCTTTTCTCACTCCCTGCCCAGAGCTGCGGCCAGTGCTCCGGCTAGAATCATGTCTTCATCCTTCAACAGGGTCCGCACGTCCAGCAGCAGGCGGTCGTCCCTGATCCTGCCGATCACGGCCGGATTGCCCTGCCTCAGGCGGCCGGCCAGTTCCTCAACCGCCATGCCGGCGGGCTTCACCGACACCAGCCAGGTGGGCAGGTCAGCAGTTGGCATTGCTCCCCCGCCCACTGCGGACTGATCTTTTTCCAGGCTTATCCCGGCCCTCTCCCCGGCCGCATCCTCCAGCAGCAGCGACAGCGCCTCGGCCCTGGAACGGAGCTGTTCGCGGCCGGAGCTGATCATCCGCAGTGCCGGAACGTTCTGAACTACGCCCCTGACGTCCAGGTACTCCCGCAACGTGGCCTCCAGGGCGGCAACCGTCAATTTGTCAATCCTGAGGGCCCTGGTCAGCGGGTTTTTCTTCATCCGGTCGAGGAGTTCCTTTTTTCCCACGATTATTCCGGCCTGGGGGCCACCGAGCAGCTTGTCCCCGGAAAAGGTAACCACGTCCGCCCCGGCCGCCACGGTCTGCTGGACCGTGGGTTCCGGAGGCAGGCCGAACTGGTCCATGTTCAGGAGCGACCCGCTGCCGAGATCGCTCATCACCGGAATCCCTGCTTCCCTTCCCAGGGCCGCCAGCTCCTCCACCGTGGTCTCCCTGGTGAACCCCACTATCCTGTAGTTGCTGGTGTGCACGTGCAGCAGCAGGGCCGTCCTTTCGTTGATGGCCCTCCGGTAGTCGTCGGGGTAGGTCTTGTTGGTGGATCCCACCTCCCTGAGGACCGCGCCGCTCTGCTCCATGACCTCGGGGATGCGGAAGGATCCGCCGATTTCAACCAACTGCCCCCTGGAAACAACCACCTCCCTGCCCCGGGCCAGCGTGCCCAGGGCAAGCAAAACTGCCGCCGCGTTGTTGTTGACCACCAGTGAGGATTGGGCCCCGGTGAGCCTGGACAGGACTCCCTCCACCGGGGCGTAGCGGGAACCCCTCTTCCCGCTGTCCAGGTCAAGCTCCAGGTTGCTGTATCCCGATGCCGCCATGTACACGGCCTCTATGGCGGCCGGGCTTAACACCGCCCGGCCCAGGTTGGTGTGCAGGACCACCCCGGTGGCGTTGATTACCCTTCTCAGGTTGGGCCTGGTCATGCGTTCCACCTCGGAGACGACCCGACCGCGGATCCCTTCCGGGCCATTCCAGCCCCCCCCGCCCCCGTTGTCCACCCGGCCCTCAATTATGATCTGCCTTATCTCATCCAGGGTTTTTCTGACCGCCTCCACCACCAGTTCCCTGGGGTACACGCCGGTCAGGTCTTCTATGCCCGGCATTTTCAAGACCTCGTCGACCTTGGGTATCTGCCTGAGCGTGAACTTCCGGTCCTCCATGTCAGACTCCTCCGTCCGGCTTTTCCTACCAAATTATAGTTTATTGTCCGGCGAAAAGACAAGCCATGCACATTCTTTGGGTTATTCCGAAAATACTGACGTCATGTTAATATAAAATAGCGCCCCCGTCAATCAGGGGCTGCACTTAGAAGGGGTGTTCCTTTGGAAGCCAGGGACCATGCTCTTTACATTATATCCAATTACAAGTATGCCGGGCTGTTCGCCTTTTTTCTAATCGACACCCTGGGGGTTTTCCTGCCCTCCAAGACTATCCTTACCCTGACCGGCATCCTGGTGCAGTCGGGACACCTCGGTTTCGCCCCCCTTTTCCTGTCCGCCCTGAGCGGAAGCCTGACCGGGTTTTGCATCAGCTACACCGTGGGCTTAAGGGTGGGAAAGCCTTTTCTCCTGAAGTACGGGAGGTACCTCCGCATCACCGACCGCAAGATCCGTCAGGCTGAAAGATGGTTCAACCGGTTCGGCCCGGCATTCATCGTGATTGCTTATTTCACCCCGGGGCTGAGGCACATCACTCCCTACCTTTCCGGCATCGCCGGGATGGCCTTCCACAAGGCCGTTACCTTTGCCGCCGCTGGGGCCGCCCTCTGGATTACCGCCTTTGTCTCCCTCGGCAGGATATTCGGCGGGCGGATCGACGAGATAAACCGGCTGATCGACCGCTACCAGTGGAAGGCCCTCCTGCTGGCGGCCCTTTGTGCGGCGCTGGTTATGGCTGCAAGATACCTCCTGGCCAAAAACAAAAGAGGCCGGCCCGGCCATTAAAGCCCTGGCAGCCATGTAATTCCCAACAGGCTGATAAATTTTAAAATTCTTTAACTATCCCATAGAGGTTGGTCCTCTGGACCGGCCTGAAACCCGCGTCCCGGATGCACCTGACGATTTCTTCCAGGGGCACCCGGTAGGCCACCCCGGTGGCCCTGACGACATTTTCCTCCAGCATGGCGCTGCCGAAGTCGTTTGCCCCGAAGGCAAGCGCCACCTGGGCCAGCTTGGCCCCCTGGGTAACCCACGAAGCCTGGATGTTGGGAATGTTGTCGATCATTATCCTGGCCAGGGCCAGGGTCTTCAAGTATTCCGCCCCGGTGGCCGGGCTGCCTCCCAGCCGGGTATTTCCCGGCTGAAAGGTCCACGGAATGAAGGCCGTGAACCCACCGGTTTCGTCCTGGGCCTCTCTCACCCGGACCATGTGCAGGACCCTTTCCTCCAAGGTCTCCACATGTCCGAACATCATGGTGGCCGTGGTTCTTAGGCCCTGCCGGTGGGCCTCCCGGACGACGTCCATCCACTGCCGCCAGGAAATCTTGGCCGGGCTGATCAATACCCGAACCCTGTCCACCAGTATCTCGGCGCCTCCCCCCGGCAGCGAGTCAAGGCCCGCCTCCTTGAGCCTGTTGATTACCTCGCCCACCGGCAGACCGGATGTTTTCGACATGTGATCCACCTCGGGGGGAGAAAAGGAATGAATGTGAACGTCATAGCGTTCCTTGACCGATTTCAGCATTTCCAGGTAGTAGTCCAGGCCCAGGTCGGGATTCAGGCCGCCCTGAATGAGCAGCCCGGTGCCCCCCGCGGCCAGCGTCTCCTCGATTTTCTCAAATAGTTCGGCCCGGGATATAACGTAGGCCCCGGGGTCGCCCGCCTCCCTGTAAAAGGCGCAGAATTTGCACCGGCTGGAGCAGATGTTGGTGTAGTTGATATTGCGGTCGACGACAAAGGTGACCCGGTTGTCGGGATGAAGCCTTCGCCTGATCAGGTCGGCCACCCGGCCCAGGTCGATCAGTTCACAATGGCGGTAAATCTCTACGCCCTCTTCCATGCTCAGGCGCTCCCCCGCCGCCGCCTTTTCCAGCAGCCGGGCGCTGATCATTCCGTTTCACCCCAAATGCGCAGCCTGACGCGGTTCTCAATGACGCCGCTCTTGTATGCGTAGTCGTAGAAAACGGTCAACGACCGCCTGTAGTGCTGGTCGAAATCATAGCGAATGGTTTGAAAATAATCCTCCAGCACGGGCACCGGCAGCCCGGTCCGGCGGTTAGACTTTCTTATAATGCTTTTCAGGTCGAATAGGCCCAGGTCCTTCGAGGCCGTCAGCAAACGGGCCAGATTGTCAACCTCAGAGGGGTTTTTCCGGGCAAAGTCCTCCCTTACGGCCCAGACGGCATACACCATCCTCTCCCCGGTAAACTGCTTCCAGACCTCTCCCAGGTCGGTGACGGCCAGGTCCCAGCCCTCCTCCAGAACCATCCGGTGCGCCAGCATGGCGTCGTCGCCGATGAGAAGGGCCCCGTCCCCCTCCTGGATCATCTTTTTGAGGTCCGGATCATGTGGGCGGAACTCGGCCTGTACCTGATAGTAATGTTCAAGGAGTACCCTCAGCAGGACCACAGATGTGGCCGAGGAGGTAGTGACGGCGATGCTTTTCCCTTCCAGTTCGGTCACCGGGCACCTGCTGAAGAGCAGGATACTGGCCACCCTGCCGTCCGCGCTGATGGAAATGCCCGGAAGGATGAGGCACTGTTCGGTGTTCCTGGCATACTCGATGGAAGAAAGGGGTGTGACGTCCAGCCCGCCTTCAAGGAAGAGTCGGTTTAAGCAGGCAGGGGAACCCTTTACCAGGCTGCCCCGGAAATCCACCAGCCCCTCTTCGAGGGCGTGGTAAACCGGGAGGCAGTTCAGGTAATCCACCTGTCCCAAGCGAATTATAGCCACCTAACAATCCTCCCTGATTACATTGTAAAGGGTGTCCCTCTCTACCGGGATCCTGCCGGCCGCCCTGATCAGCCTGACTATTTCCTCCCGGGGCAGCCGCTGGCCGGTCTCGGCGCCGGCGTCGTGGACTATCTTCTCTTCCTCCACCGTCCCGTCCAGGTCGTTAACTCCGAAAGAAAGCGAAACCTGGGCAAGCTTGGGGCCGATCATGATCCAGAAGGCTTTGACGTGATCGAAGTTGTCCAGCATCAGCCTGGCCACCGCCAGCATCTTCAGGTCGTCGTAGCCGGTAGTACCGGATTTCCCGGGCCGGTCCAGCCGGGTGTTTTTGGGGTGAAAGGCCAGGGGGATAAAGGCCAGGAATCCCCCTGTACGGTCCTGGAGTTCCCGCAGGCGAATCAGGTGGTCAATCCTTTCCTCCGGGGTTTCAATATGGCCGTATAAAATGGTGGCGTTGGTCCTCATGCCCAGCCGGTGGGCCGCCTCGTGCACCTCCAGCCACCTATCGCCGCTTATTTTTTTGGGGCAGATAAGTTGCCGCACCCGGGGTGAAAACACCTCGGCCCCGCCCCCGGGAAGGGAGTCCAGCCCGGCTTCCTTCAGTTCCGAAAGCACCTCGTCAACCGGCATGTTGTGGCTGCGGGCCAGATAGTCCACTTCGACGGCGGTAAAAGACTGGATAATTACGCCTGGCAGCGCCCGGCGGACCCTTCTCAGCATCTCCTTGTAGTAATCAAGGCCCAGCTTTTCATTCAGGCCGCCCACGATGTGAATTTCCGTAATCTTCCGGCCCCTGTACTCCACAGCCTTTTTCTCAACCTCTTCCGGCGTCAGGGTATAGGCCCCCGGGTCGCCCTCGTCCCTTCCGAAGGCGCAGAAGTGGCACCTGTTGACGCAAACATTGGTGTGGTTGATGTGCCTGTTCAAAATGAAATAAACCCGGTCGCCGTGCTTCCGGCGCCTTACCAGGTCGGCCATGCGGCCGAGGGCCAGGAGGTCGGCCGACTTCAGGAGGCGCACGCCGTCCTCGAAACCAAGTCTTTCCCCGGCCTTAACCTTTTTTTCTAGATCTTCCAGGCCCCCATTCTTCAGGCAAGCCCGCACCGGGAACATCTCCTTTCTCCCAAGGCCTTAGCCGTTTTTGACATTAAGCTATTCCAGCGGAACCGTCAGGTCAAGGAGGGTGAATACCAAGGTGGCCACGCTCAGCCCGGCGTTGAGATTGAAGAAGGCCACCCCGGACCTGGAAAGGTCATCCGGCCTGACCAGGTGGTGCTGGTAAAAAAGCAGCACCGCCACCAGGATCATTCCGGTGTAGTAAATCGGCCCCAGTTGAAGCACCAGGGCCACGGAAGCGAAAAGCACCAGGGCCAGCACGTGAAAGGCCGCCGATACCCGGAGGCCGGTCTTGATCCCGAAGCGGGCCGGAATGGAGTAAATCCCCTCCGCCCGGTCGAAATCGTAGTCGTCACAGGCGTAAATGATGTCAAAGCCGGCCACCCAGAACATCACCCCGGCGCACAGGATCACGGGAGCCAGGTCAAACCTGTTCGCAATCGCTATCCACGCGCCGAGGGGCGCTATGCCCAGGGCCAGGCCCAGGATTAAGTGGCATGTCCAGGTGAAGCGCTTGGTGTAGGGATAAAAAATCAGGACCAGCGCGGCCAGCGGAGAAAGCTTGAAAGCCAGGGGGCTTAAGTTGTACGCCGAAACAAAGAGAAGCCCCAGGGCAAGCACGGCGTAAGCCCAGACCTCCGCGGATGATATAAGTCCCCTGGGGATGGCTCGGTTGGCGGTGCGGGGATTTCTGGCGTCGATGTGGCGGTCGATGATCCTGTTCAGGGACATGGCAGCCGTCCTGGCGCCCACCATGGCCAGGGTAATCCAGGCCAGGTCGTGGGCCGGCGGCACCTTCTTCTCCACCAGCAGGGCGCCGGTATAGGCAAAGGGCAGGGCGAAAATGGTGTGCTCGACCTTGATCATCTCCAGGAAAATTCTTAATTTCCTAAAGGCCATACATACCCCACTTCCTGTCCACCAGAAGTTTTATTTCAGGACTCATGACAATGTCATCGGGCCAGGGGCGGTGGTGCCCCTCGCCGGGACCCTTTCTGGTGGCATCGATGCCCATTTTGCTACCGTAAAAGGGCACGGGGGACGAGTGGTCCAGGGCGTCCAGGGGGCCGTCCGCCATCACCACGTCCCTGCGCGGATCTATATTGTTGAATACCCTCCAGGCCACTTCGGACAGATTATGCACGTCGACGTCACCGTCCACCACCACTATCAGCTTGGCCAGCATCATCAGTCCAAACCCCCACAACGCGCTCATCACCTTGCGGGCCTGGCCGGGATACCTCTTCGTGATGGAAACGATAACGCAGTTGTGGAAAACACCCTCGGGAGGCATGTTCATATCCCTGATTTCCGGGATGAACATCCTGATCAGGGGCAAAAAGATGCGCTCTGTGGCCTTGCCCAGGAAGGCGTCCTCCATGGTGGGCCGGCCCACGATGGTGGCCGGGTAGATGGGATGCCTGCGCCTGGTGACGCAGGTCAGGTGAAACACCGGGTAGTGATCGGCCAGGGAGTAGTACCCGGTATGGTCCCCAAACGGTCCCTCCAGCCTTGTCTCCAGGGGATCGACGTAGCCCTCCAGGACGATTTCCGAGTGGGCCGGGACCTCCAGGTCCACCGTTTCACAGCGTACCATCTCCACCGGTTCCTTCCGCAGGAAGCCGGCCAGCAGCATTTCGTCCACGCCCGGCGGGAGGGGGGCGGTAGCGGAGTAGATCACCGCCGGGTCCGCACCCAAGGCCACGGCCACCGGCAGTCTGCCGCCCGGGCTGCGGGCCTTGTTTAGATGATCGGCCCCGTCCTTGTGAATGTGCCAGTGCATGCCTGTAGTCCGGCTGTCATACACCTGCATCCGGTACATGCCGACGTTTCTGACGCCTGTTTCAGGGTCCCTGGTAAAAACCAGCGGCAGAGTTATAAAGGGGCCGCCGTCTTGGGGCCAGCATTTCAGCACCGGCAAATCGGCCAGGGAAGGGTTGTTCCTGACCACCACCTCCTTGCAGGGCCCCGATTTGACAACCCTGGGCAGGTAAGAAGAGAGCTGGGCCAGCTTGGGCAGGGCCTTGAGCTTCTCCATAAAGGTGGTCGGCAGTTCCGAGGGCTGGATGATTTCGATCAGCTCCCGCCCGATATCATCCAGGTCGCCCACGCCCAGGGCGATCCTCATTCTTTCCATGGACCCGAAGGCATTGGTGAGGACCGGCATGCCATAACCCCGCACGTTCTCGAAGAGCAGGGCGGGACCGCCCCGCTTGCACACCCGGTCGGTAATTTCGGTTATTTCCAGATTGACATCCACCTCGGTGCTGATCCTCTTGAGGAGCCCCTTTTTTTCCAGGTCTCCGATAAATTCGCGCAAGTCCTTGTAGGCCAAATTACACACCTCGCTGCAGCCAGAACAGAATAAAGGCCGGCCGCCGACGGCAGCCTGCATAACGTTAAAAACCGTCGGTACCGGACGGGGTCCGGTTCTCCCTGGGCGGCAGCTCTCCGCTCGACGGCTGCGGTCACCGTACCGTTCCCTCGTGCACAGTAACTATGCCGCCAGTCAATTCATGGTAAATTACGTCGTACAGGCCTTCCCGCAAGAATAAATCCTTGATCTCCGACTGGTGCGGAAAGTCCTTCAGCGAATCCGGCAGGTAGCTGTACGGCCCGCTAATCCCGATGCCCATCCTGCCCAGGATGGGCACGATCCGATTGAAATACAGGTAATAGGCCTGTTTGAAAACCGGCAGGCTGGGCTTGGAAAGCTCCAGCGAAACCACCTTGCCGCCCGGACGGACGACCCTGGCCATTTCCCTTATGGTTTTCCCGATATCGGGCACGTTGCGCAAGGCAAAGCCTATCGTAGCGCAGTCAAAATAGCCGTCCGGAAAGGGCAGATCGGTGGCCCGGCCGTGAACAAGCCTGATCATGCCCTTGAAGGGAGACCTGTTTATGTTTTCCACCGCCTTGGCCAGCATGTTCTCGCAAAAATCAAGGCCCACAACTTCTCCCCGGCCGCCTGCCGCCCTGGCCAGTTCCAGGGCCAGCATACCCGTGCCGCAGCATACGTCAAGGCCTTTACCTCCAGGCTTCATACTACACCTGGAGACTGCAAATTTACGCCAGTATTTGTCCCTGTTGAAGCTGAGCGTGGTGTTCAGAAGATCGTAGCGGTGGGCGATGTTCGAAAATATATGGTGAACGTAATCTTCCTTGCTGTTGTATCCTTCCGGTATTCTGGTCACGGCCGCTTCCCTCCCGGTCAGCACACCATCTTCCTGTTGTCAATATTCTTGTCCATCAGGTACAGGACCATGTTTTTCAGGTTGTCCCTTTCTGCCCCGGGGGTCTGCCGGTCCAGGTGTGACAGGGCCTCGTTAAAGTAAGCATCCGCCTGGTCGAGTCGCTTAATCTCCTTCATACCTACGGCCAGGCCCAGGGAGTGCCCGAACCTGGACAGGTGAAACTGGCTTTCCTCACTGGCGCCGGCCACTTTCGCCCCCATTTGGCAGCAGCCGGCCAGCAGCTCGGCTTTTTCCAGCCGGATAATCTCCCTCCATATCTCCAGTCTGGCAGTTCCCCCCTGGAGGGTTTTGTTTCTTAAAATGCCTCCTTCGTTAATTTTAGTTACTATTTCCGAAAGGCCGGACATGTATTTGGTGTGGCCGGTGTTCACAAGAATGGAAAAGGCCCTGCTGTACAAGTAGTCTCCCACCAGAATCGGGTACTGGCACCCGTCCCGCGGGTCGGCGCACCTGCACCCCTGCAGCTGTCCGTCTTCATTGATGTTGCGGTGTATAGTAGAGGCAAGGTATACCAACTGGAACATCTCCGCAAAGGAAACGACGTCGTCTGTAACCCTTCCGTGAATCCTGGCAGAGAACAGAACAAGCGCCGGACACAGGTAACTCTCCCGCCGGTCCTCCAAATGAGCAAAATTTTGCAGTTCTCCCGCCCTGATTTTATAATATCTATTAATCCTCTCCCTAACCCCGGCAAGATCCGCCATTATGGGGTAAAGCACATCATGCAACTACAGCCCCCCTTTTCTCTAAGCATTTATATATTCTAGGCGGTGCCTTTATTTCCTCCCCGGAAGCCAAAATTGCCCCTACAAAAGCATAAAGCCCTGCTTTCCGTCTGAACAAAAAGCAGGGCTTTTTACAAACCATCTTTTAACCGGGTACTAATAAATATCCCCC
>DYET01000071.1 GCA_020725625.1 Desulfovirgula sp.
TAATCCTCTCATGACGGCACTGGAACCCTATTTTGTTAGGACCGGTTTTCTTGACCTAATGCCTGAGGCGGTGAAAATGGCCCGGGAGCTAAACTATGGCCAGGAGGAAATGATCGAGGCGATCTGCAAGGTGGCCGACAAAGAGGATGCATCAGACTACACTCCTTTCAAATTAGCGGGATGAATTTCTTTCAGAACGTTTGTGTTTTGCTCTCGCCGGCAAATCGTCGGCTGGCACTGAAAAGAGCCATTCCCTCCCTCCTTTTTGAGCATAGGGTATGCCCTGAAGTAATCCTTGTTTCCGCCATTTCAGAACGGTGTCCGGACGGATTCCCAATCGTTCGGCTATCTCCTCCCTGGTCAGGTATCCGGCTTCACGAAGGCGCGTATAGCGATCCTTTAATTTATATGTCCAACGGATAATGATGACCTTGTGCTTATCGAAGAGCTGACCAGTGCCGCTGCGAAATCCCCGTTCGTTTAACAGGACGGCGATTTCCTCTTCCGAATGGTGATCCAGAAGACGATCGATTTCCTCCACCACCTGGCGGGGCGTGCGGTGGACGTCCGGCGCGTTGGGAAGCAACGGTAATCTGATGGTGCGCAAGACCCCTCCCCGGAAACGCACATGGACAGTATACATTTCTTCCTTGATTAGAGTGACATCCTCAATCAGGAGCCGGGCCATCCGCTTGCGCTCCCGGTCGGGTGTCCGCGGATCTTGCCACAGGCGCGGAAAATCGACGGCCAGGTCACGGATCTGCTGCCGTTTTTCCGCGGTCAAAACGACAGCCTTTATTTTCATCTCCTCTTCAAAATGCCGTTTGGCCTCCTCCAAATCGCGCAACCGATTGTTCCATTCCGCCTCCAGGGTATTGGCCACCAGACGGTTATCAGGGTCGACCTGCAGATAACGCCGCTGGGCCAAATCGGCCTCGTACTGGGCCCGCTGAGCTGAAGCAGTCGTTTCACTTCGTCGGCCCGCTGTTGTAATTCATCATCAACGGCCAGCACAGCATCAAGCGCGAGGGGAGTAACAGATTCCACCAGGAGTTGCCCGACGGCCTCATCAATGGTCCGGCCCGGAACGCGTTGACAACAAGGCTCAGCATATTCGGTGTGCCGACGAGAGCAGACATAGTCGGGAACTATCTTTTTACGGTAAGTACGGTATTGCACCGACATCCGCAGGCCGCAACGACCGCAAATGACAAGCCCTTGTAACAGGGCGGGACCTTCCCGGGGCGGGCTGCGGCGTTCGGCTCTGACGGCCCTGGCGTTGTCGCTTAGCCGGCGCTGATTCTCTTCGAATTCGTCCCAGGAAATGTAGCCCGCATGGGCCTCCGGGAGGAGGGAAATCCATTCTTCCCGGGGCAGGATCCCCTTTCGGCGTTGTCGCCGGCCGTAAAAGAAAGCTCCGGCATAGCGGGGATTTTTCAGCGTCTGGATTGCCCGGCAGTGGGTCAACCGGCTCCAGGCAAGTTCTCCTTTGTGTGGTCCCGTGATCAATCGGCGCGGAAAGAGGAGCCCTTGGTCGCCAAAGGCCTTGACTGTGGCGGTGGCCGCGCCGGTGCGGCGAAACGTTGCAAAAAACAAGCGGAGAGTCTCTTGCACCTGCTGATCGGGGTCAAGATGCACCTGGTGATCAGGTCCGTACACCAGGCCCACCGGTAACGGCCCCTTCAATTCGCCCCGGCGAGCTTTGCTCAGGACGCCTCCCCGCATGCGCATTTTTAAAAAATGCAGTTCAGCCTCGCTCATGGTTCCCTTAAGGCCCAAGAGCAACCGGTCGTTAAAGGAATTCGGGTCGTAAAGACCTTCCTCGTCCAGGATAAGAGTGTCGGTAAGCGCGCAAATCTCTAGAAGGCGGTACCAGTCTGAGGAACACCGCGCTAAACGGGACACCTCGAGTCCCAGGATAATCCCCACCAGACCCAGGCTTACGTCGGCCACAAGTCTTTGGAATCCTTCCCGCCCTGCCGCCGAAGCGCCTGATTGCCCAAGATCCTCGTCAATGACTACCACCCGTTCCGGCGGCCAGCCCAGGGCCACGGCCCGTTCCCGCAGGGCATATTGGCGGTGCGCGCTCTCGGTGTTCTCAATTACCTGACGGAGGGTGCTTTGGCGAACGTAAAGGTAGGCTCGCCGCTGAAGGTGCCGGGTCGTCACCTTTTGATTGTCCACAGTTTTTCCCTCCTTGATATTTGAATACTTCTAGACAAGGGACTGCCCGTGATGTTTTATAGTGGTAAAAGATGCGGGCACTATCCTTGTCTACCGCTTGCATTTTAACTACGTCATTTTAGATCCATAGCCTTGCTTTCATCCCGGGTTTTAAACCGAGAATATTGCCGTTTTCATCCGTTAAGTGCCAGCCTTGTTCGTCTTCCTCAACCCGGCCATAAAGCCAGTGATTCCCAAAATACAGACCAATTTTCGCCCCCTTCCAAAATCCAAATGTTCCTCCGTTAATGTTTAGCCCACCGTCTTCGGTCGGTTGGAGAGTCCCTTCCGGTTTCTAATTGACAATTCTTTCGTAGGTGCGCCGGTCAATCTCTCCGGCGGAAAACATTTTGGCTAGGGCGTTAAACGGGTTTTGGCCATGATACTTTGACCGACACCTGACCTTCCCGTTGTCCAGGTAGCGCTGCTCCAGATAAACATACCTTCCTTTCCAGCGAATAAACATTTTTAAAGCCTCCCTTAACATCAGAAAGTGTTTAAATAACTAACCTCTATCCTTGCCGTTTCCCTTGCTTATCTTTTAACCGGTAACTCGCCCCGTTAATGTAAAAGATCCCGGCGTGGTGGACAAGCCGGTCAATAATCGCAGCACTACCTGGTCGGAAAAAATCACATTGCTCTCCCTCTTTCATATTCCCGGGCCCCACCGTGGCCGATGCCGTTTTAGACCGGCTGGTGCACAACACTTACAAAATCGCTTGCATGGCCATTTCCACCAAGACCATAACCACTTCATTTTTCTCTGCCGATATTCGGCGAGTGGTTCTTTCCACCTGTGCAGGAGGTGTCGAGTTCGACCAGGCGTTCATCCATCCCACCATACCCCGGCACAGAAAGAGGGCCAGACCCCGCGGAGGGGAGGGCCCCGGCGCGCCGCCTGTTACGACTGCCCGGAGCGCCTCGTAGCGTAGCGTCCATTGATCTACTTCTGTTTTTGGCGCCCTTTTTTTACCGGACGCCGGAGGCTCCGTTCGATGCTGCGTGGATGCACCTTGATCCCGAGCCGTTCTTGGAGTCGTCCGGCTAATTCTTTTGGCCGCAGGCCCGGCTCTTCAGCAAGCCACCCGTTGATTGCGGCCATCACTTCCTTCGTTAGTTTGTGCGGATGCCGGGGGCCGGTTTTTTTCGGAACCAGACCGGGCAGCCCCTGGGCCGCCAGGTCCGCCTGGGCCTGGTAGAAGGACGGCCGGGAAAAGCCGAAATCGCTGGCGGCCTGGGACACCGAAACCCCATCCCGGTGAACACACCGGAGCATCTCGTATTTCACCTGGACCAGGTCGCGGGGGTCGAAAAACTCACCCCCCAAGCGGAAGATTTCATTCTTCACGGCCCCCGGGTTGGGGTTAAGTGCGTGGCAATCGCGTAAGGCTTTTTCCTTTTCGTCTGCCGGGCGCATGATGCACCTCCCAGTATGTGTTAATACAATTATGCCACTACATGTTTTGGGTGTAAAGCCTTAAGACCATTTATTTTGTAACTTTCCTACTAATACTTAATTTACAGCATAGAAACAAAACCATGGCTTAAGGGAGAACGGCATAATTACCTTTACATGTGCGGCATAATTTACTTTACACCTCTGCGCCCGTCTTGGGCCAAGGCATCGATAAGCTGCCTCAACGCTAAAAGGTCTGCTGGTTTAAATAGACAACGCCCGTTGGTCAGGACTACGAAGGGATCCCCCGGTCCAACATCAGTCCAGGTCGCCGGCATAGACTGTATCCGCCCATCGGGGCCAACAAAGAATACCCGGTCCTCGCCCCAATTCCTGCGTGCGGCTAGCAGTTCGAACTTTTGCCCAAACCAGGGGTGAAAAGGATGGGTTATCCGGAAAACTTTGCAGAAAATATTCGTACTGTCAGTAGTTAAGAGCTTCGCGTAAGCTCAAGACGGACCCGCCGACCAGAAACAGAACAGGCTGGTTTATGACGGTATACAAGGAGAAGCTGCGGGAAGCCAGGGCAGACCTGCTGGCTTTTTAA
>DYET01000072.1 GCA_020725625.1 Desulfovirgula sp.
CCTGGTGGAATCCTTTAACTCCAGGGGTTTCCAGGTATAGGAGTTAATCTCCCCGCCGGAAAAAAGCGCCGGCTGGGAAGCGTCGGAAATATGCGCGACGCGCCTGCGGCCCTCCGGCAGGATCTGAATCATGGTATCCCTCAGGGCGTCCAGCTGTATTTTTTCAAAAACACCCGTTACATTGACGGCCGAGTCGTAGCCGTACTCCTCAAGGATACCTTCAACGCCGGCAAAAACAATATTAATGGAAGGATGGTTTACAAAATACTTGCCCACCAGCATCTGCGCCTCGTCGTCAACGGCGATGATCACGCCGGGCTTCCACTTGTTGACGAGGTTTCTGGCCGCAATTCCCGCGTTGGTCATGTAACCGGTATCCGGGTGCCTTTTGGTGTCAAGATAAAAGTATTTAACCGAGAAGGGCTTTTTGCCCAAAACCTCGTGGATGCCCCTGTCCACGTCCCTGACCCATGAATAATCGGGGTCGTAGCTGTGGAGAACCAGCACCCGCGGTTTTGATAAATTGAATCCCACCAAAAAAATGCAAAGCACTACATAAAAAACAACAATTATGATCTGGTTGAAGCCGGGCTTATTCATGATCCACTCGAAACTCCTCCAAAAGAGGGTCAGGAATCCAAACCGGCCGGGATGACCGCCTTGATCACAAAACGTCCTTCTTTTACCTCCACCAAATAGACCGGGCTTTTGACAGGCTCACGGTCCTGGTCGAAGGTGACGGTCCCGGAAACACCCTGCCAGTTCTTCGTTTCCGCGAGTTTTTCCTTGAATTTTGCCGGATCGGCGCTTCCCGCCGCCCTGATGGCGTCTGCGGCCAGATTCACGGCGTCGTACGCCTGGGCCGCATAAACATCGGGGGTCAGATTGTTGTTTCCGGCCCTGTATTTTTCAACGAATTCCATTGTCTTCGGGCTTGCGGTTGCCGGGTCCACCGCAAATCCGGCATAGGCCAGGGTGCCTTCCACGTCCGTTCCTCCATTTTCAATCAATTCCCTGGTGTACATCCCGTCACCGCCCACAGCCGCCTGCCGCAGCCCCTGTTTGCGCATTTCCTTTATAAACGGGCAGGCCTCCGTGTAATTGCCGGGAAAGATCAGCCCGTCAAACGGGCTTTGCCTGAGAGCGGCCACCTGGACGCTGAAATCGGTGTCGTTTTTTCTAATCTTTTGCTCATTTACAATTTCAATCCCGCTGCGGACCAGGGCCGGCTTGAAAATGGCGGCGAGCCCCTCGGTATAACTGCGCCCGATGTTTTTTACCAGGGCGGCCTTTTTCCATTCGAGGGTCTCCGCCAGGTACCGGACAACGGCGGGAACCGCCACGGAATCCAACAGAGCGATCCTGAATATGTAGTCGCCCATTTCCACCACGCCGCTGCCTGAAGCGGTGGGGGAGATGAGCATCACGTGATTGTCCTGGCAGACGGTGGCCGCAAGCTTGGTGATGCCGGTGGTGTTGTCCCCGATTACCACCGCCGCTTTC
>DYET01000010.1 GCA_020725625.1 Desulfovirgula sp.
AACGACGTTCCCTTCACCTATAGCTGGGGCGGCTATTCGGAAACGGTTGCCAGGCCGGCGGTGGTGGGCATAATTAGGGTCCCGGTGGAGCTGGGCTTTTTCGCCAGGGCGGCATCCGGCGCCCCCGACAAACTGATGCTGACCATTCACAGTACTGTGGGCCCGGTTGTGATCGCCGGTAAATAGGCATGCCGCACTTTTAACTGATTATTAATAACCGGAAAGGAGCTGATACCTTGCTTAAAAGGCTACTGGCACCGGGCCTGGCTGTCCTCCTGCTGGCCGCCTGCGCCTTCACAGCCTGGGCCAACGAAGGACCGGAAGTCCTTCCAGGCGAGGGCATGTTCAGAAAACACGCGCCCAACCAGCAGGGCGAAAGAGGCCACATGACCTGGAGGGTTGACGAAAACGGAATCAATCACATCACGTACGACTTCAAGGAATTTCAGGGCCCGCACAAAATGGTGGGGCGCATTCCCGGCCCGGGGTACTGCTACAGCCTGATCGAGGTGTTCGACGGGCTGAGCGAGAACGCCATAGTGCACTATTACACGGTGCCGTTTTCCGCGCCGGTGGACGTCGGCGGCCAGGAAATATACTCGGTGGACGGCATGCCCGTGTGGAAGTGGAAGCAAACCCTCACCCCGGACAACAGGAGGCTGGTGGAATCAATCGAGTCGGAAAACCCGCGCGTGCTCAAGTTTTATAAAAACGTTGAGGTAAGCGACCCGGGGGCGAAGAAGGTTGAGATCTGGGTCAACACCTACGCTCAGGAGGGCATGTGGACGGCAGTCCTTTACACTGAGGACAGCGCCGTCCCCTACTACCTGGATGTAAAGCCCTTCATGAAATACGGCAAAACCTACGTGCCGGTGCGCGGCGTCCTGGACAGGCTCGGCGCAGAAATACAGTGGAACCCGGCGGAGGAGACGGTTTACCTGGCGGCCAACGGGAACAGGGTGGTATTGAAGCCCGGAGAAGAAAGCGCGGTTGTCAACGGGAAGGAAGAGAAAATGGATACACCGCCGGAAATAAGGGACGGAAGGACACTGCTGCCCCTCCGGTTTGTGGCCGAAAGCCTGGGATACAAGGTCAACTGGGAGCCCGGAGCGGCCTTCACAAACACCCAGGTGGTGGTGAGCACGCCGTAGAGACATTTGACAATCAGGAAAAGGGAACACGCCCCGCGAGATGCGGGGTTCTTTCTTTGGTTGGGGAGCTTTTTTACATTCAGCAGGAGGTGAGGCCAGTGAAATCAGTTCAAGGAGGAGGGGGGTACGGTGAAGTCAGGACTTAAGCGCACGGTGCTGGCGGTCATGGCGGCGCTCCTGGTGTTGATGGCCGCCGCCGTTTCGGCCTATGCCTACGTTTCCGAAACGTACCCCGACTATCCGGGGATCAGGGTGGGGGACCGGCTCCGCATGGTAAGGGCCCCCTGCTCAACCCCGCCGGATGACAGCCCGTACTACTACGTCGGCACGCTGACGCTTATGAACGGCGGCAGGGCCCTGGGGCAGGGCATGATTGTGGACTACCTGCCCGCAGGCGCCCCGCCGGACCTCGGGAAGGGATATACCACCGTGGCGTCCTCCGCCATCAGGGACTGGATCGCGGAGCTGAACGGCGACCTGGGCTTCGTCCAGTCGAAGTACAATGATTACGCCTTCATCCTGGAGTGGCGGTCCTATTCAAGCCGGCGCATGTATATCGGGGACCTGGTGGAGCTCTGCGGCGGCAAGCTTACCGGCTACGATCACAGCACCAGGACAGGCTACGCCACGGTGACGAACAGCCCGGAGGCCTACCTGGGGGGACCCCGGCAGGCCGGCCCGGATAAAACAATTAATCTTACGATATCCGGAAAGTCAAACGTCATGTCCGACAAATTTCCGGGCCTGTCATACGAACTGAGGGCAAACGGCGTCGTGTTCAATTCGGGCAGCGTTCCAGGGAACAGCTTCAACATGACCGTTCCCTACCGGGTCGCTTCCTCCGCCGGCAGCTCGATATCCTTCGAACTCACGGTGAAGGACGGGGTGTGGCGCACCAGCAGGAAGACGCTGAACGTCAGCGTGGCGCAGGGCGAGGTACCGCCGGCGCCGCCGGAACCACCACCGCCTCCCGATCCCCCATCGCCTCCGCCCCCGCCTCAGCCGCCGGACATGGGGCCGGAGGCCGACTTCACGGCGTCCGACATGAACCCCGGGGAGAATGAACCGGTGTCCCTGGAGGACAGTTCCTCGCACCCGGGGGAAGAAAACGGCGAAAGAATTGTTTCCTGGGCGTGGGACATCCAGGGGATCGGCTCCAGAACGGGCAAGAAGACAAGCGTGAGCTGGCCGGTTGCCGGAACGTACAGGGTCACCCTGACGGTCACCGACTCGGACGGGGACACGGACAGCAAAACGAAGACCATAGCCGTGGCCGCGGCTCCCCCCGCGGCCAACATCACGGTCAGCCCGGAAAGAGTCCCGGCCGGCAGGCAGGTGGCCGTAAGCGGTGACGGCAGCGCGGCGGGCGGCGGGCGGACCATCAACCACAGCCTGAACGAGTGGCAGGTGTGCCGCCCCGACGGGTCCGTCAAGTGGTCCGGCACCGGGCGCTC
>DYET01000073.1 GCA_020725625.1 Desulfovirgula sp.
CAGGAGACAGAATACAGAATCTTTTTCGTGCATGTATTCTTCCCCTATCTTATTACTTCTCCTGACCTTTGTTTACTGACGGTTATACCCACGGAACCCAAACAGTATCAAGCAGTTTTTCTCCTGTCTACTGTCTACTGTCTCCTGTCTCCTGACCCGGGTGTATCTCTTCATCGGTTAAATAGCATGCCGGGTCCTGGGCCCAGAAGTCGCCGTAAACGGCCTCGGCCCTGGCCCTGAAGTTGCCGTTGCAAAGATTGAACCAGCGGCAGGCGGCACACCTTCCGCCGATGAGGGCCGACCGGTTCCTGAGGCCGGCCAGGACGGGGTGGGAAAGGTCTGTCCAGATGTCGCCGAACCTTCTTTCCCTGACATTGCCCAGGGTGTGGTTCCGGGTAAACTGGTCCGGGTGCACGTCCCCCGCCCAGTCCACCTCCCCGATGGCTATGCCCGACCGGTTTCCGCCGTTCCTTTCCAGCAGCCGGTAGACCTCCCCGGCCCGGGATGAATTTTCCCTCTTAAGCTTCAGGTAGATGTAGACGGCGTCGCAGTGATTGTCCACCGTCAGTACCTCCACCGGTTTTCCCTTTTTGAACAGCCGCCCGGTCCGGTCCATGATCAGGTCCAGGGCGGCCCTGGTTTCCTCGCGGGAGACGTCCTCGTCCACCATTTTGCTGCCCCTGCCCGAATATACCAGGTGGTAAAAGCAAACCCTGGGTATGCCTTCGTCCTCCACCAGGTCGAAAATGTTTTCCAGATCACCGTAGTTGTGGCGGTTTATGGTGAACCTCAGCCCCACCTTCTGGCCCGCCCGCCGGCAGTTCCTGATCCCCTCCAGGGCCGCCGAGAAGGCTCCCCTGCTGCCCCGGAAACGGTCGTTGTTCCCGCCGATGCCGTCAAGGCTGACGCCCACGTACCCCGCACCCAATTCCTTGATCCTCCTGGCCGTTTCCCGGTCGATAAGGGTTCCGTTGGTGGAAATGGTGACCCTCAGGCCCCTCCTGGCGGCGTGACCGGCCAGGGTGAAAAAGTCTTCCCGGACCAGCGGCTCGCCGCCCGAGAAAAGGACCACGGGCACCCGGAACCGGGCCAGGTCGTCTATAAGCCTGATCCCTTCTTCGGTGGTGATTTCGTCCCCGGCAGCGCTCCCGTCCGAATCCGCGTAGCAGTGAATGCACCTTAGGTTACAGGCCCGGGTCATGTTCCAGACAACCACAGGTCCGTAACCGCCGGCAGCCCCCCAGGTCCGGTCCTCCACGCCACGGCGGTAGCGCAAGGTATCGCCGTAGCTTTCCATTCCGTATAAAAGCCTGCTGATACTGATCATCGTTACTCGATCCCCCCTGCGCGCTTTTCATGCGAAGCACGGGACGGCGGGCCCCGGGTGCAAACCTCCCGGTTTATCTTCCGCAGGCCCTTACTATGGCCTCCACCAGCCCTTCGATGGTATACCTGGACGCCTCAATATGCACCGGCAGACCCATCTGCCTTGCGGTTTCGGAGGTGACCGGGCCGATGCAGGCCACTTTCACCCCATCCGGCAGCGGAAGCAGGTCGTCCCCGACCATGGCTGCAAAATTTCTCACCGTCGAGGAACTGGTAAAGGTGACCACGTCGATTTCACCCTGCAGCAGCATCCTCCTCACCTCTTCCCGGCGTCCGTCACCGGCCACGGTTCTGTAGGCGACAACCTCATCGACCCGGGCGCCTTCCTTTTCCAGCAATTCCGGCAGGACCTTCCTGGCTATGTCGGCCCTGGGCAGTAGCACGGCGTCGCCCGGCAAAATCCGCCCCCTGATCCCGGCCGCGATTTCTTCGGCCCTGTACTCGGAGGGAACATAATCCACCTTAAGGCCGTACCGGGCCAGGCAGTCCCTGGTCTTCGGCCCGATGGCGCAGATGTTGACTCCCTTGAGGTCCCTGATGTCGCCGCCTGATTTGAAGAGCCTGTCAAGGAAGTACTTCACTCCGTTCACGCTGGTAAAGATAATCCAGCGGTAAGCGGAGGCTGCTGCCACGGCCCGGTCCAGGGGTTCAAAATCCGGGGGGTCGGCAATGCTTATGGTTGGGAACTCCACCGCCCGGCCCCCCAGTTCCTCGACGGCCCGGCTTAAATCACTGGCCTGTTCCCGGGACCTGGTGACCAGCACGCTGCACCCGAACAGGGGCTTTTTTTCAAACCAGTTCAGCTTCTCCCGCAGGCCCACAACCTCCCCCACGACTATTACCGCGGGATTGGTAAATTCTTCCGCGGAAGCCTTTTCGGCGATGTCTTCGAGGGTCCCGGTCAGGGTTCTCTGGCCGGGTGTGGCGCCCCAGCTGATTACCGCCGCAGGAGTTTCGGGCGGCCTGCCGTGTCTTATCAGGCGGGCGGCGATGGCCGGAAGATTTCCCATGCCCATGAGGAATACCAGTGTTCCCGGCCCGGCGCCGATTTTATCCCAGGCGATGTCGGATTCTTCCTTGTCCGGGTCCTCATTCCCGGTGATCACGGTAAAGGCGGAGGCCAAACCCCGGTGGGTTACGGGTATCCCGGCGTAGGCCGGAACGGCTACCGCCGAGGTGACACCGGGCACCACCTCGAAGGGTACGCCGGCCTCGTACAGGGCCTCGGCCTCTTCCCCGCCCCGGCCGAAAACAAAGGGGTCTCCTCCCTTGAGCCTGGTCACGGTCTTTCCGGCCAGGGCCCTTTCCACCAGCAGCCTGTTTATTTCCTCCTGCCTCAGGGCGTGCCTTTCCGGGCTCTTTCCCGCGTAGATCAATTCCGCTTCCGGCCGGGCCCGGGACAGTACGTCCCGTCCGGCCAGCCGGTCGTAAACCAGCACATCGGCCTTCCGCACGCACTCCAGGCCCTTTACGGTAATCAGCCCTGGGTCGCCAGGCCCTGCGCCTACAAGGTAAACCATGCCCTTACTTGACACGGACATCAAACTCCTGTCTGACTTTTTTCAATATCTCGCCGGCGCCCCGGGCCATCATCCCTTCGGCCAGCCTCCGGCCGAGCCCTCCGGGATCGCCGGCGGGGCCGGACATCGACATCCTGACCATGCTGCCTCCGTCCAGGTCGGCCACCATGGCCTCCAGGACAATTTCATCGCCGTCCACCAGGGCCAGGGCACCCACCGGTATCTGGCAGCCTCCCTCCAGGGCCCGCATCAGCGACCTTTCCGCGGTGACCGCCTTCCTGGACGGGCCGTGGTCCAGCCGGTCCAGCAATTCCAGGATCTCGCGGTCGTCCGCCCTGGCCTCGACCCCGATGGATCCCTGGCCCACGGCGGGAAGGCACACCTCAAAGGGGATCATTTCAGTAATCCGGTCGCGGTAGCCAAGTCTGACCATACCGGCGTAGGCCAGGACCAGGGCGTCCAGATCCTGATCATCCAGCTTGCGCAGCCGGGTGTTGAGATTTCCCCGCACATCCACCGTTGCCAGGTCCGGCCGGAAGCGCTTCAACTGGGCTATCCGGCGCAGGCTACTGGTCCCTACAACGGCCCCGGGCCTCAGATCCGCAAGCTTCGATCCCCTCCTGGAAACCAGCACGTCACCGGGGTATTCCCGGCGACACACGGCACCCAGAACTAGCCCTTCCGGGAGCCCGGTGGGCAGGTCCTTCATGCTGTGCACCGCCATGTCAACCTGGTCGTTCAACAGGGCCGCCTCCAGTTCCCTGGTGAAAAGCCCCTTGTCGCCTATCTTGGACAGGGCCGCGTCCAGTATATTGTCGCCCTTTGTCCTTATACCCACCAGGCTGACCTTTATACCCGGCTGCAGATCTTTAAGCCTGCCGGCCACCCAGTCGGCCTGCCACATGGCCAGCCGGCTTTCCCTGGTGCCGATCCTGTACTCGCGCATCAACCATTCCCCCGTGTACCGGTGCAAAAAAAATTAACCACAGGGAAACACAAAAGAACACAAAAGAACATATCACGCCGTCCCCGGCAGCCGACGATTTTATTTTCCCCCGGCGGCCCCCGGCTAACTGCCGGCCGCTGTTGAAAATATGTCTTTTTGCGGTTCCTTGAAGGCTTTCCGTGATCCCTGTGACCTTGCGGTTTGGGCGTACCCGGCGGCTGAAGGCTGCGCTCAGCGCTCCCTGACCAGTTTGATCTTCGCCCTTTCCTTCCGGCCAGACTTGAGCTGCTGGCCGGGAACCTCCAGGTCGAAGAGGTTCTGCAGCACCTCGGTGTACAGGTGTCCTTCCGGGGTGAGGGCGTACTCCTTCAGCCTGGTCACCGGTATGTGCAGCAGTTGATTGACGATGGAATTGGCCATCGAGCTGACCACTTTCCGGTCGTGGTCCGATATTTCCCCCAGCCGGTTCAGCGCCCGGCGCAGTTCCTTCTGCTTTATCCGCTCGCCCAGTTCCTTCAGCGAGGCGATGGTCGGAACCACGAACTGGGTTCCGAGCCACTTCATGAACTGTTCCAGATCCTCCTCAATGATGCTTTCCCCGGCCACCGCCGCCCTTTTCCTTTCCTGGAGGTTCTGGTCCACCACATTCTGGAGGTCGTCCACGTCGTACAGGGTGACCCCTTCCACCCCGCCCACCGCGGGATCTATGTCCCTGGGCACGGCAATGTCGATAATCATTATCTTCCTGCCCGCCCGCCTCCTCATTACTTCCAGGACGTCGTTAAGCCTGACCACATAGTGGGAGGCTGACGTGCAGCTGATCACTATGTCCGCCTGTTCCATGTGCCGGAAAAGATCGTCGAACCTCACTGCCCGTCCCCCGAACTTGCGGGCCATGGCTGCCGCCCGGTCGTATGACCGGTTGGAGACGATTATTCCCTCCACCCCGTTGGAAACCAGGTGCAGGGCGGTAAGCTCGCTCATTTTTCCGGCGCCGATGACCAGTACCACCCGGCCGTGCAGGCTGCCGAAGATCTGTCTGGCCAGCTCCACGGCGGCGTAGCTTATGGAGACTGAATTCTTGTCGATGCCGGTCTCGCTCCGGACCCTCTTGCCCACCGTGATGGCCTGCTGGAAAAGGGTGTTCAGCACCTTGTTGGTGGCGCCGCACCGGCATGCCGCCTGGTAGGCCTGGCGGACCTGGCCGAGGATCTGGGTTTCCCCCAGGACCATGGAGTCCAGCCCTGAGGCCACCCTGAACAGGTGCCTGATGGCGTCGTAAAGGGTGTGCACGTATGTGCAGTTCTTTATTTCGGATATGTCCACGCCGGATTTGCCGGACAGGAAGTCCCAGACCGCCCCCAGGCCTTCGTCCATCTCCCTGCTGGCGGCGTATATTTCTGACCGGTTGCAGGTGGATATAATCACGCATCCCTCGATGGCCGGGTAGGCCTTAAGCCTGCTTAGCCATTCGGCCAGGTGGTGTTCCGAAAAGGACAGTTTTTCTCTCACTTCAACGGGAGCGGTCCTGTGGTTCACTCCCACCGCCAAGATAAGCATTTTTTATGCGCTCCTTCGCCAGGCCGATATTTCCTTCCCTCAAGAGGGCCATGGTCTGTCTGTCCAGCAGTGAGGACAGAATCCTTTCCTTCTCGCGGGGGTCTCCCGCCTCCCTGATTACCTTATCCCTCAGTTCGCCCACAAGGCGGACCAGGTCCCCGTATTCCCCGGGAAACATCTCTTCCAGCTGTTCCTTTATCTTTCTGGCCAGAAGAGGGCTTTTACCGCCGGTGGAGACCGCTATCTGCAGCGGTCCGCGGCGGACCACTGCCGGCACGAAAAAATTTCCCCGGGAAGGGTCGTCCACGATATTCACCAGCAGGCCCCTTTTCAGGCTGTCCGACGAAACCCTCCCGTTTACCTCGTCGCTGTCGGTAGCCCCTATGACCAGAAAGACACCCTCCAGGTGTTCCTCCCGGTAATATTCTTCAATGTACTGGATCCTTCCGGATCCCGCCAGTTCACTTAACCCCGCGGTGACGGCCGGGCTGACCAGCCTTACCTTGGCGCCGCACTCCAGCAGGGCCCCGACCTTCCTCTCGGCCACAGGGCCCCCCCCCACCACCAGGCACAGCCGGTTCTCGACGTTGAGGGAAATCGGATAGCACTTGGGCAAAGAAATCTTCCTTTACATTAGAACTTTCTCACGCCCACGAACCGGGCCACGGTGTCCAGCGTGTCCCTGGCCGGTATGCCGGGAAGGTTTTTCAGTTCCTCCCGGGCGCTTTCGACGTATTTCCTGACCACCCAGCCCGCGTACTCGATGCCCCCGCAGGAACGGATGAGATAGCAGGCTTCTTCAACCTCGTCCTGGCTTTTTTGCCCCCTGATCAATATTTCAACCAGCCTGTCCCTCCTGGGGCTGTGCTTGAGGGCGTAAATCAGGGGAAGGGTCACTATCCCCTGCCTGAGGTCGCTTCCGATTGGCTTGCCCAGCTGCTTCTGGTCGGCCACCAGGTCCAGTATGTCATCGGTAATCTGGAAGGCCATACCGACGCAGTGGCCGTATCTCCTCAGCGGGCGCTGAATGGACCGGGGAGCACCGCAGGAGGCCGCCCCCAACTGGCAGCTGGCGGCGATGAGCAGGGCCGTCTTCCTCTTGATCCGGTAAAAGTAATCCCTGACAGTCTGGTCGGGCCTGTTGGCGGTGGCCAGCTGCTGGATTTCCCCCTCGCACATTTTCACGCTGGTGTCCGCCAGAACCTTCACGATTTCCGTGTTTTCGTAACGGGAAATCAGTTTGATCGATTTTCCGAAAAGGTAATCGCCCAGGTGGGTGGAAATTTTATTTCCCCAGATGGCCTTGACGGTAGGGATGTTCCTCCTGGTCAGGGAGGAGTCCACCACGTCGTCATGCACCAGCGTGGCCATGTGCACCAGTTCCATGGCTACTGCCAGGGGGAGCACTTTTTTGTAGTCGTAGTTGAAAAACTTGCCCCCCAGGAAGCAGAATGCCGGCCTCAACCTTTTTCCGCCCGCGTTGATCAGATGAAGGGAAGTGTCTTTAATAAGCGGGTCGGCATCACGTATTATTTTACGCAATTCCTCCTCGAGACACTCCATTTCCTGCCTTATCTCAAAAAAAATTTCCAGCAAAACTTTTCACCTGCTCGCAGCACCAAGACTGTTCCGGCATCCCACAAGAAAAGCCTCTTCCCGATACGATTCCCCGTCAGCCGATGGTCGTCCGGAAGAGGTGATATATTTTAACTTATATCCGGTAAGTAGAAACCAAAAAACCAGTGAACACAAGGGCTGAAATACCGAAAAATCTGTAAAATTTTTAGCAAAAAAAGAGGAACACCGCTCAGTTTTAGGTAATTGGTAAAGTAACCACACCATACCA
>DYET01000074.1 GCA_020725625.1 Desulfovirgula sp.
CCCGCAGGGCCTCTACTGCCTCCCGGGTGGGCTCCACCCCGCCGGCCCGGAGGATTAATTCAGCCGGATCTCCGGGGGCCAGGTTGATAAGCCCGAAGGTAATAACGGAAACCCCCAGCATTACCGGAAGAAGATAAAGCAGGCGTTTCAGCAGATATCGTTTGATCGCCACCACTTCCCACAAACAGCATTATGGCCGGCCGTCTTTTTACATTCCCTGTCACCCGGCCACTTCCATACATCATTTATCACTCCGTCCGGCCACTTCCCCGGCTGTGATGATGTTTACCGAGCCGCCCTGGAATTCGCCTTTCACCTCGCCCATCCTCTCTTCAAGCCAGCCCTCTATTTCCAGGTAGACCTCCCTCAAGTGGCTCAGGATTTCCGGGTCGGCCTGCCATAACCCGCGGCTTTCAGCCTCCAAAAGCCGACGGGCAATCTCTTCCAGCGCCCAGGGATTATTTTCCTCAAAGAACTTGCGGTTCTCTTCGTCCAGCATAAATTTTTCCGCTATGCCGTCGAAAACCCAGTTCTCCACCTGCCGTGTGGTGGCCTGCCAGCCGTACATGTGGTTGACCCGGCTGGAGATGTCCCCGGCGCCCTTGTACCCGTGGCGCTTCTTACCCTCGATCCAGGCCGGGTTTAAAAGCCGGGTGTGGGCTATGCGGGAAAGTTCCTCGCGCAGGGTGCGGATGGCCGGGCGGGCCGGGTCCCGGGTGTCACCAAAAAGGGTCTTCACTTCCTTCCCCGTAGCCACCTGCGCCGCCACTGTGAACCCCCCGTGCACCCCGTAGATGTGGCAGCAGTCACAAAGGTCAATTTCATCGGAGTCGAACTTCTCGAAGGTTACGGTCACCCGGCGGCAGTTGTCAATCAACTCGGCCGGGGCCTTGCGGGCGTAGACCCCGTCTCCGTAAGCGTAGCCGGTCCAGTGGAAATAGACCCCGGCCAGGTCTTTTTCTTCCTGCCAGGCTGAGGAGGCAACGGCCAGCTCTACACCGGTGCCGTAAGTGCCGGGCGCCGAGGAGAAAACCCGCAAGCTGGCCAGGCGCCTGGCTTCTTTTACCCCGTGATCCCCGGCCAGCGCCGCTTCGCGTTCCAATACGTGCTTGCGCACGAAGTTCTGTTCCGGCGGCTCCGGCAGTTCGGCCACCATTTTCACCGCCTGGTCAATCAACTCGAAAACCCGCGGCATCCCGTCGCGCAGGATGGATGACAGGTTGACCGTGCAGTCGATGCGCGGCCGGCCGAGCTTCTCGACCGGGATGGGCTTTAGCGAAACCACTCGCCCGGCCACCCAGACGGGTTCTGCCCCCAGGGTGTAAAGGATCTGGGCAATCAGCTCGCCGTCCGCGCGGAAGGGGTCCATGGCCCGCAGGGTGAAGCCGATGGTCTCCGGATAACCACCCTCGTCGGCCACGTACCTGGCGATGAGGTCATCCGCCAGGCGCTTGCCCACCGTCCAGGCTGCTGCCGTGGGAATGCGCCAGGGGTCGATGGAGTAAAGGTTGCGGCCGGTGGGCAGCACTTCCACCTTGCCCCGGGCCAGGGCTCCGGAGGCCCCCGGATCAATAAACCGGCCGTTGAAGCCCCGCAGGAGGCTGGTCATCTCGTTGTTGGTCTGCCGGATCAAGGGGATGATTTTCAGCGCCTTCTTCAAGACTTTAACCAGCGATTCACCGTCCCCGGCAAAAGTGAAGCCCCGGCGATCCGCATAACCCGCCATCACCCCGCGGGCCTGCTCAAGCGCCCGGTCCACCGCGTCTGCCGGAAGTCCCGGCAGTCCGCAAACGATATCTCGCCCGAGACGATCCAGGTCGTCTAACAGCTTGCCGCAACTAAGGCCCCCCGGGCCGGGCGCCCCGGGGTCCTGCAGCAGGGCGTCGTAGTCAAGCCCGAAATATTCCGCCAGTGCCCGTCTCAACGCCGGGCAGCCGGGCTGGTCCAGTTTGAGCACCGTGTTGATCAGTTCAGCCAGCGCCTCCCCTTCCGGCGCCTCCCCGAAGATGTGCAGCCCGTCGCGGAACTGGCTATCCCGTAGCACAGTGAGTTTTTCATGCAATACCGCCGGGTCCGGCTCCTCGCCGTCTGGCAGCAGCCCGGCCGCCCGGGCCTTCTCTTCAATCTGCGCCAGAAGCACCGCCGCCCGGGCCTTTTCCTTCAGCCCCACGGCTTTCTGGTAATCTTCCAGGAGCTCTTCCAGATCGGCCAAATCACCGGTCAGCCGCATGGTGGCCAGAACCGGCGGCAGGTGGTCCACAATGACCGCGTTGCTCCGCCGCTTGGCTATCACCGCCTCCATCGGGTTGACCAGGTTGTAGATGTAGAGGTGCGGCACCTTGCCGAGGGAAATCTGCGGGAAACAGGCCCCGGACAACCCGGTGGTTTTGCCGGGTAAAAGTTCCAGGACGCCGTGGGTGCCCACGTGTACCACCACGTCGGCTCCGAAGGCTTCTTCCAGCCACTTGTGCCAAGCCAGCCACTGGTGCGGCGGGGGCACTTCCGGGTCGTGCAGGATCTTGCAGACTTCCCCGTCACAGCGGGCCCCCGCGCACCCCCGCTTGGGCTGCACCCCGATAAAGACGTTGCCGGTAATAATTCCCGGGATCACCAACTCCCCATCATGAAGCCCCAGGGAAAGCTTCTGTACCCCGGAAAGATCCCGCGCCGCATCCGGGTCGCCCCAGGCGGCCACCACCTTCTCCCGGGCATCCTGCGGCAGCTCCGCAAACCATTCCCGGTAGTTTTCCAGCGGCACGGTATCTGCCGCCCCGCCCTTTTCCACAATCTCGTCAATGGTGGTCCAGCGAAAGTCGGGGAGCGCCTTGCGCCCCGTAATCTCTTCTACCAACTCCCGCCCGTTTTCCGGGACCCAGTCCAGGTGATACCCTGCCGCCTTCATCTGCCTTAAGATACGCGCCACGCTCTCCAGGCTGTCCAGCCCGAAGGCCGTCCCCACCGTGGCCTCTACGCTCTTGCAAGGGGAATTGAGGAGAACGAAAGCCACCTTCTTTTCGGCGTTAGGCTTGTGCCGCAGTTCTACCCACCGTAAAACCCGATCCACCAGGTAACGCACCTGCGGGACAAGCGGTTTGGCCGGCGTAAACTCCCCGGCATCCTCGGCCACACTGGCCAAAATCGGCTCAATCAGCCCGTCAAACTCGGGCAGCGTGATGCTGATGATTACCTGCGGCAGGTTCAACCCCTGCGGGTCGGCCAGCCACTCCTCCTCGGTCTGGCGGGCAGCGTGGATCATCTTTAAGACCGGGACGTCGAGTTCCCGGAGAACGTCTGTGGCCGGTTCCTGATTCAGCGCCACGGCCTGGCGCTGCGTCTTGAGGAAAAATGCACCGTAGGCAAGCAGCGTCTCCACCACCGCCCGGCTGTCACGGATAAAGAACTGCCGGATAACGTCGTCATTTTTTACCTGCCCGAACCAGCCGTCGCTGAAAACCGGTATTACCCCGGCCCCCCGGCGCTCAATTTCTTCAATAATGGCATCGTAACCGGCCAGATTCTCCTCCACCCAGAAAACCCGGGGAAACAAAAGCCCGATCAGCGGCCGGCGTTCCCCATACCAGCCCAGGTACTCCTCGAGATTGGTGTAAAACCGGCCTGCCCGGGGGTGGTAGATGCCGGCCCAGGGAAGTTCCCGGGGCGGTTGGGCCTGCCCGGCCGGCAATTTTCCGGCAAGCTCCCCCAGCCAGCAGAAAAACTGCTTGAGGTTTCCCTTGCCGCCGTAAAGGTGGTAGGCAACGGCGCGCTGCACCGCATCGGGCGATAACGCCCCCATCGCCGCAACCTCCGGGGTAACCGGCACCACCGGTTGGCCAAGATCTTCTTTTAGCTTCTCGAAAAGTTCACCAAGCGCCTTAAACTCGGGCGGAAAGCTGAAGAAAACCGCGTCTGCCTCCTCCCGTACAAAGCGCAGCCACTCCGGCGGCGGCAACGGCATCCCGGCCGCCGCCGGCTGGCAGTACCGCAGGTCTACCGGCAGGCCCGTGTCTTCAAGTTCCGCCGCCGCCTGCACGTACACCCGCCCCACCGTGCTCGGCCCGTAAATCACCCGAAAACCTGCAATTTTCAGCTTCCTGGTTTGCATTGCCATTATTTTTCACCTCGCTTAACTTTCCAGAAAGGCTGGAAGCAATCAAAGCCATAGACAATGTCAAAATTTCGGATATCCTTCTTCATTACGACCACTTTTTGAGGATGGAAAAGAAAAGCAAACGGGCACTCTTCCATGATAATTTGCTGCATCTGGCAGTACATCTGGTGACGCTTGACCTGGTCCACCTGCCGGAACTGATCCATATACAGGCGGTCGAATTTTTCATTGTGCATGAACGGGTACTTGCCCTTGGAGAAGAAAAATATGCCGAGATAAGGGTAGGGATCATCTTCCCGCTTCCCGTAATGGGGGACATAAGCAATATTGAAATCCTTTCGCTCGATGACTTCTGAGTAACTTGCATTTTCATGGGCCCGGATCTCAACCTTTATCCCCACATCTCTTAACTGGCTTTGAATTATTTCCATCAGGGCTTTGGTAATGGGCCGCTGTTCGCAAAAAGCTAAAGTAAGCTTTAGCTGCCTGCCGTTTTTGGTCAGGTAACCCTCACCGTCTTTTGCATTCCAGCCCGCTTCTGCTAAAAGTTGCCTGGCTTTTCCCGGATCGAAAGGAAAGCCTTCTATGCCGGTATCCGTCCAGGGTATAGAGGTATCAAAGCCAATCGGCCCTTTGGCCGGAAATCCATAACCACCTAAAAGATAGGTAACCAGCGCCTGCCGGTCGATGGCATAATTTATAGCCTGCCTTATTTTTAAATTGTTCAGCGGCTCACGGTCAATGTTGAAACCAATCATCTCAATGTGCGCCTCCGCTTTGGTAACCACCTGGTATTTCCCGCTCCGCTCCAGCCTTTTAGCCGACTCAGCATCCACTCCGGACATATCGGCGCCAATGATATCAACCTCTCCGGCCTCAAAAGCCATTACCCGGCTGCTGTGGTCGGGGATGCACCGGATGGTCAGTTTATCCAGCGCAGGCTTGCCGCGCCAGTAGTCTTTAAAAGGCTTGAATACCGCTGTTTGCCTGTCCAAAGAAACCGGAATGAAGGCCCCGGTACCGACGGGTTTAATAAATTTCCCCGCAGAGTCGAAAGAATTGGGACTAATCATCCATACCCCGCTGAGCTCGGATAACAGGGGCGCATAGGGTGCAGAAAGGCGCAGCACCAGGGTATTGGCATCGGGTGTCTCAACTGCCGTCAGCGGAAGCGGCGGTCTCTTGGAACCCAATCCGCTGACTTTATTCTGCATGGATTGATCGATCTGTTTTTTTGCGATATCCGCCGTGAAGAGCGTGCCGTCATGAAACCTGGCATTTTTCCGGAGCTTAAATGTCCAGGTCTTCCCATCTTCGGAAACAGTCCAGGATTCCGCCAGTACCGGTTCCACGCCTTTGACCGTGCTGTGTATCAAAGTCTCATACACCAGAGGCCGCAAATACCAACTTGATGAACCGCGCTCATACGGGTCAAGGTTGCCGATTTCAGCCTGCCCGAGGGCGACCACCAGTTCCTGGGGCACGTTTTGATTGACCCCGGATTTCGCACAGCCGGCCGGAGATGTAACGGCCAGGGCCATAACAACCATAAAAGCCAATAGTTTGCGCACTTGTTTTACCTCCTGTCACAATGTTTTTAGCTGTAAATATTTGAGGCTAAACGGCTTCAGCCGTCGTTACGTGCGATAAGCACTTTAAGCAATTGAACGCTTGAACTGCACGGTGGCAATGAACACCATCACGAGAGCAAAGAAAAACGTTACGGACAGCCCCGGAATAATCTTCTCCCAGACCCAGCCTTCGATAGCCAGGGTTCGCACAGGGGTAACGGCGTAGGACAACGGGTTCCACGCTGAAATCGTCCTGAGCCAGGCCGGCATGGCGGCCTCGGGAAAAATGGCATTGCTCGTGAACATCATCGGCATGGTCAAAAAGTTGAGTATGGGGTGCAGCCCCTCGATTGTTTTGACAAATATCGCGATGGAAAGGGAAATCCCCGACATCGCAAAGCTAAATAAAGTTGTAATGGCGATCATCAACAAGAAACCCGGAATTCCTGTAGAAAACCTTACCCCCAGCGCCAGCGCAATCAGTGCAATAATGGATACTTGAAAAATGCTCTGTAAGGCTGTGGCCGCCATTTTACCGACAGGGATTGAGGCTCTGCAGATAGGGGCGGACAGCATCTTATTCAGAAAACCTATACGCCGGTCCCAAACTAACGAAACGCCGCCGAAGATGCCGCCGAACAGGGTGGTCATAATCATGATGCCCGGTGTCATAAAATCAATATATTTCTCAACGCCCAACATGCGGGCCGTGAAAGGATTGTCTGTCAGTCCGGACATCATGTTGCCCATTAAGACCAACCAGACCAGCGGTTGAACAACAGTCATGAGAATCCTTGGTTTTTGTACTAAAAACCGTTTCATATCGCGCCAGCAAACGTAATAGATATCGCTTAACAAGGTCAACCCGCCCTCATCCTCCTCATCATCATCCGAGAACGCATGGCGTCTTCTCTGCTTCCTGATTCATTCCTGAGCTCCCGCCCCGTGAAATGCAAATAAACGTCGTCGAGGGAAGGCCTCTTCACCGTAACCGAACTTATCTTCACCTCCAGCGGCTGGGTCACCTGAAATATTTCCGGAATTGCCGATTCGACGTTTTTAACCACGACGATACACCCGCCCTTATGGGGCTTGACACTGTAAACAACGGGCAGGCCGCTGACGGCCCGGACCGCCTCTGCAATCTTCTCCTGTACGGCCTCAGCAAACCGGATGTTCACAATGTCTCCACCGATACGGCTCTTTAAGTTGGCGGGCGTATCTATGACCTTAATAACCCCTCTGTCGATGATGGCAATCCGGTCACAAAGAGCATCGGCTTCATCCATGTAATGGGTAGTGAGAAAAATAGTCATATTGACTTCTTCCCGCAGGTGGGTAATATACTGCCAGATTTGGCGCCTGGTTTGAATATCCAGTCCCAGCGTCGGTTCGTCGAGAAATAAAACCTTCGGACGGTGAATCAGCCCTGCTGCAATATCAAGGCGCTTGCGCATGCCGCCGGAATATGTTTCCACCAGGTCACCGGCCCGTTCGTACAAATCTACCAGTTTTAAGAGTTCTTCACACCTTGCCCTCGCTTCTTTTTTGGGCAGGTGATAAAAACCGGCCTGCAAAAAGAGATTATCTCTGCCGGTCAGGTTATCGTCAACTGCCAGCTCCTGAGATACGTATCCAAAGCTCAGGCGAACCCGGTCGGGTTCCTTGGCCACATCAAAACCGGCCACGCTGGCCCGCCCCGAAGTAGGCCTGATCAACGTGGTCAACATCATAATGGTGGTGGATTTGCCGGCCCCATTTGGACCCAGGAAACCAAAAATCTCACCTTCTTCCACTGCAAAGGAAACCCCGTTAACCGCCGTCACTCCCCCTGCATAGGTTTTAGTCAGCCTGTCTGTTTCAATAATGTGAGCCACTGTCCTTACCTCTTTCCCCGATTTGCATTTATAAAGCAAGTAAAAAGCCATGAATGCCTTGGGCCTTGCTTCAACAAGGCGCCCGGGCCTTCATGGCCGGTTCTGACTGTAATGCCCGAATGATATTTTATAAATGCTCAAAAGAAACAACAAAACCATGAAAGCCGGTTCTTTCTGTTACAGGAGAAGAATAACCTTCATGGTTAAAATCTGCCTAATTTGAATTATCTAACCCGAATATGCCACTGTCGTGGTAAAATGGCTTCAGCCATTATGGTTGTTAATATTCGCCACCGCGTAAAAAATCTTTATTAGGGGTTAAGTGCAGCCTTTGCGTCAATGAATGCCTTATACCTCCGGGAGAAAAAGGATATTGCGGCTTTAAGGCCAATGAGGAAAACCGCCTGGTGACCTGCCGCCCACTTCCTGCCATCACGCGGAAAAATATTTGCGCATAGCCCCCAAAAGCAGGCTTAAAGAATGTGCGGGTGGGCAATGAAAATCTGTTGTCAAATGCATAATACTTTCTCTAAATCAAACCAAGCTTCCGGGCGTTATCCGCCAGCAGATCCTGTAAGCTCTTGTGTTCCGGGCCGGGAAAGTTGCGCAGCTCCACCCGGGGGCATTTTGCCATATCCGCAATGCCCGCCCCCTGGGGATTGTGGAAGTTATCAATGATCAGGTCGGGTTTGAGGGAGGCCAGTTCTCCCATTTTCGCCGGACTCAACTCTTCCGGCCCGAATTCGGCCACCACCTGATAGCCAAGCCATCTGGCGAAAGCAGCCTGGTGTTTTTGTGCCAAAACCCTTCTCCCGGCCACATTTTGCTTTGCCGCCGCCTCCTGAAGGGCGGACACCGCCCGATCAAATTCAGCCTCCCAGGCTTTTTGGGCCTCGGCGGTCCCCAGTTTTTCAGCCAACAGGCGGGTCTGCTTTTTAAGGTTGTCCGGAGTATTGACGGTCACCACCTGTACGACCTTATCCCCGGGCGTCTGGGCAGCCTGAAGCATTTTCTTCATAAACGGCTCGTAACCGGCATAAACGATCAGTTTCGCATCCTTAAGCTTTTCAACATCGCTGGGACGGAAATCGTACTCGGGCGGGTGCTTGAGTTCGGCGGGAGCCAGAACCGCCACATCCCCGGCTCCGGCGGCCCTGGCCATCAGGGCCGTCCAGCTGGTTGAAGCAACAACCACGGATCCGGAACCTTTGGCGGGAGAAGCTGCCTCTTTGCCGGGAGGAAAATCGGCTTTTTTAGAAGTATTACACCCGGCCAGCAGAACCGAAAGGATAAGCCCGGTGACAGCCAGCCGGACCGCCCAAATAGCCGCACTGTTCCATCGATCAACATTCTTTCCTCTATTGCTTTTTCTTTCCATATTAATCAACTATTCTCACCCTTTCATGACTTTATTTTCATGCACCTTTAGCGCCGGAACAACATGCTGAGTCCCAGAAAGCCCACACCCACCAGGGTGATGGTGGCGCCGGTGGGCATGTCCAGCAACATGGAGATCAGCAGCCCTCCGGCGGCCGTGGCTACGCCCAGAAGGGACGACAGAAGGAGTATCTGCAGCAAACCGCGGGACAACCTCATGGCAGTCATGGCGGGAATCAGGATCAGGGCGTCGATGAGCAATGCACCGACAACTTTCATGGCCACCCCGATAGACAGGCCGGCTAAAAAGAGGAGCCCGTTTTTAATCCTTCGGGCCGGGACACCCAGCCATTCCGCCTGTTCAGGATCGTAGAACACCAGCTGGATTTCCCTGAACAGGCACATATAGCTCAGCAAAATGACGCCCCCCAGGCCGATCACGGCCCAGAGATCGCTTTGGTTCAGGCTGAGGATGCTGCCGGTAAACAGGCCGAACACGTCCAGGGCGGGCACGCCGGCCTTGTAAAAAAGCACGAAGGCCAGGGCTATCGATCCGGTCATGAAAAAGGCGCCGATGATCCCCGTATCCAGGCGCAGCCTTTCCGAAAAGGGTCCCAAAAGCAGGGATCCCAGAACAATGGCGGCAGTGGCTCCGGCCAGGGGAGTGGATCCAAGGGCCAAACCCACCGCGCCCCCAAGCAGGGCCATGTGCATGAGGGCGAAGCGGATAGTGGTGAGGTTGAGCATGACGATGACCACACCCAGCAAAGAAACCGTTCCCCCGGCCACCACTGCGGCCAGGAAAGCCCTCTGAAAGACCGGGATCTGCAGGTACTCCCAGATGCTCATGAAACCGCCTCCAGGCCCTCTTCAATGCGGCCCCGGCGGAGGTGAACGACCCGGTCGGCCAACTGGCGGGCATATTCACCGTCATGGCTGATCATCAATATGGTAAGAGACCATTTTTTCCGGACCTGGTCAATCAGTTGGGTCAGCACGTCCCGGGAAGCGGCATCCAGGTAGGTGGTGGGCTCATCCAAAAGCAGGATCAGGGGTTCCCTGACCAGGGCCCGGGCAATATTCACCCGCTGGATCTGCCCTCCGGACAGGGAACGGCAATCTCTAAACCGGAGGTCCTGCAGGCCGACGACATCAAGCATGGCTTCGGTAAGTTCCCGGTCCCGGGCCGTGGGACGCCGCAAATAGGCGAAGGATTTGCCCCAGCGGCCCAGCATGACCGCATCAAAGACTGAAATGGGAAGCTTGCCTTTCCCCTGACTTTGAGGCACATATCCGACTTGAGAGCGAACCCAGGCCCCGTCCTCCGGGGTCTTAACGGTGCGGCCCAGGACGCGGATGGTGCCGGCTATGTCCGGCAGCAGGTACAGAATCGCTCTGAACAGGGTCGTTTTTCCCGCGCCGTTTTCGCCGAGAATGGCCAGGCACTCTCCTTTTTTCACCGACAGGGACAGACTGCTCAAGACCCGCTCTTTTCCGTAACCGGCCCCGACTCCGGACAGTGACAGGGCTTCAAGGTTCCGATCCATCTGTATCACCATCTGCCGGACGAACCGCGGTAATGCGGTACAGCTGCCGGGAATCAACGGCGCCGGTTACCGTGAACCCCACTTCCATCAGCCACTCCGCGGCTTCCTCAGCCGGTACCAACATATCCATATGCAGTATGGAGTGGGGAGCGGATCGGTGCACCTGGTTGATGAACTCCCGTCCGGCGAAGTGGTTGATCACCAGGAGGCCCCCCGGGCGCAACACCCGGAACAACTGGGCCAAAGCGGCCTTGGGCCGGTGAAAATGAGGAAAAGCGTTATGACATATCACGCGATCCACAGAAGCCGATTCCAGGGGCAAGGAATGAACATCCGCATGCAGCAGCAATAATTGCGGGCCGGCGGCCGGAACAAAATCCCCGTTGAACCTGTTTTTAAACTTTGCTTTCAATACTTTTAACATTTCCTTAGATAAATCGCAGGCGATCCATTGCCTGGGACCCGCCGCCAGCCCTGCCGCCACCAGAATTCCCGTTCCGGCACCCACGTCCAGGACGGTTTTGCCCTTTACATCAGCGAGGGCAATCAACTCTTGAACCTTTTCCGGGGGGACCGGGGGGGCCATGCTATCCCAGTGGGGGGCCATGCTGTCAAAGACCTGCTCGCGCCCGGCATCAAAAGACTTTCCGGAATTACTCCCTGGAGCGGCGTAGTTATCCATCAGACACCTCCGTCGTTGCAGTTTTAAAAATTAAAAACCACGGCACCCCTTTATCCCGAAAAGGATAAAGATCCGGGCCTCCGTGGCCTCCCATTACTCGACCTTTGTCCACCAGCAGAGCTTTTAGGTTAAGACATCCTCTGGTCTTTCACCGTAAATATAACGCCTGCCTTCATTGCAGGATTTTGCTAAGAGTATTTTAATCCTGATTTTATAAAAGATCAATTAATTTTGCAAAGTTTTTAACAAAGAATTGACAAATCAGAAAAAGTGTTATACGATATTTCTAAAATTATCGAAGTGATTGCTCGTGGAAGAACTGGCAAATATCTTCAAGGCCCTCTCCAACAAGCACCGCCTGATCATTTTTCACGAACTGCTCCACCGCGAAGGGCTGCACATTGCAGAAAACGGCCAGGCCTGCTGCGGCCGACACCACGGCGGAGGCGGCTGCTGTGTGGGTGAACTGGGCAGAAAAGTGGACCTGGCTGCCTCCACCATCTCGCACCACATCAAGGAACTGAAAAACGCCGGGCTGATCGATGTCAGGCGGGAAGGCAATTATCTTTATTGTTCAGTAAATCAAAAGACATGGCAAAAGGTTTTGGATTATTTTAAGTAAAGGAGGATAATCCCATGTGCTGCCGGGACACCACGTCCACCAGTTGCCGCCAGCCCGTTAAAGAGGACAAAAAGCAAGATTCCTGCTGCCAGCCTCACCCGCACGATCACGGGCACGAAGGCTGCTGCACCGGCGACCGTCACCACCAGGAATCCGACTGCTGCCGCCCCAAAAACTGCTGCCAGTAAAGGGCTGAACCGGGAAGATGCCGCCCCGCCAGGACAAATCGGTGCAGGGCGGCATCCTTTCGTTAGATTTCCAAATTGAGACAGAAGACTACCTCGTAATACCCACCGTTTGCGACGTTTCATCCCAGCTCACCCGGCAGCCAAAAGATTCTGCCACATAGCGGGCGGGCAGGCAGGTGCGGCCGTCCCTGATCACCGGCGCCACATCCATCGGCGGCCGGGCGGCGCCGTTGACGTACATGATATCCCCGCCCAAAGTCAGGGTTAAGGTTATGCCATCATTGGTCAGGATCACCCTTTGGTCGGAAGGCGACCACCGGATGCCTGTTTCGGGAATTCCCAGGGCTAAGGCCAGGTAGCGCACCGGTACAAATACACGGCCTCCTTCCACAAAGGGAGCGGCGTCCGCCTGCTCCACCCGGCCCTGCCCGTCAACCTGCACCTCATAATCCTTCGATCCCACCTTGAACTGAATCTTCCGCCCGGCAGACACAGTTCCGGCAGGGGCCCTGCTTTTTTCCCTCAGCCGTGCGTAAAGTGACTTCCCGTAATACACGTCGGACAAGGCCATCAACGCCTGCTGGGTGGCCATCTCGTTGGGCCCCGTGCCCTTGATGTGGGCAAAGGATCCGTCTGGCAGCTGGAAGCCCATCATGGCCGAAACCGGGTTGCCGCCGGGTTTGTTCATTTCCGAGGCCGGATCGATCCCCACTGCGGTCAGGCCCCCGATGACCATGCTGCTTGACTCGGAATTGGCCGCCCCCCATGAAGAAAACCCGCCGTCGCCTTCCTGCACGCTTTTCAGGTAGGCATAAGCTTTTTGCACCGCCGGGCTGTCCTTTCTTTCACCCAGGGCGCCCAGGGCCATGATCGCCATGCCGGTGGAATCCACATCCGCCGTCTTTTCTGTTACGCACCAGTTAAAGCTGCCGTCGTCGTGCTGCTGATCAATAATCCACTGCCTGGCCTTTGCCGCCTCCGGTATCACGGCCCCGGCGGCATGAAGGGCCAGTACCGCCCACACGTGGGCGTTGAGCAGTATTTGCTCCCCGCTGTCCCCCTGCCCGCTGCCGTCTATATTGTCGGCAAATTTGCCGCCGGGAAGCTGGGCGGACTGAATTTTTTCCACCAGGTTTTGCCCCCGGTAATCGGAAGGGTTTTCCCCGGCCGCCAGCAGGGTAAATACCAGGAGGCAGTAGTCGGCGGTGGACCGGGCCGCGGCCAGTTGCAGTTCACATGACTGCCCGGCCCGGGTGCCGGCAAGGTTTTTCCCGGCGGCGGCCAGAGCCACATAGCTCCAAGGCGCCAGCGGCCTGTCCTGTTCTTTTTCACGGGCCAGTAAGTAATTGACCGCCCGGTCCATGGCCGGCTTGACGTCAACCGCCTGTATCGCCGGGGCCCGGACTGGGAAAGCAATCAAAACGATCAAGGTTATTATAAGACTTAAAACCGACTTTTTTTGTAACAACGGTTTTTTATCCCTTTCCATTACCCTATTAACCTCTCATTCTGGATTCTGGATTCTAACTTCTTGATTCTGTCCGGTATTTCCCGCTCCCCGCCTGACCAGGTCGTCCCAGTTTGAGACGGGAGCGCCCATGCTTTTACTGTACCACCAGATCACTTTGTCCCCGGTTTTGACCGGTTTTTCACCGGCGGCTACCATTGGGGTTTCACCATTAACCATGTACATCCAGCCGGCCTGCCCCTTGTTGCGCTGCCCGGCAACGGCCTCGACAAAGCCGGGCCAGCGGGTGGAAATAGTATAGGGCAGGCCGGTGGCATCCAGCACGCCCAGCGCCGTGACTTCCCACCTGTTCTTCCCGGTCACCGTGACGTTCCCCGGACCGTAA
>DYET01000075.1 GCA_020725625.1 Desulfovirgula sp.
CCTTGATGGTGAAGTAGGCGGAGGAACCGGTGCTGAAGGGAGGATACCAGGAGCGGCCCAGGCCCTCACCGGTGGAGCGGGGCTTGAACACGCCGACGGCGCCGCCCATGGCAGCCAGCACGGCCTTGGCCTTGAAGACGTAGAACTTGTTTTCCCGGACGCTGAAGCCGATGGCGCCGGCGATTCTGTCGCCGTCCAGCAGGGGCTCGATGATGAACACGCGCTCGTAAATGTTGTCCGCCCCCAGGGCGTTCCTGGCGGCTTCGGCCACGACCACCTTGTAGGACTCGCCGTTGATCATGAGCTGCCAGCGGCCCTCGTTCACGTAGCCGCCGTTCTCGTCGCGCCAGAAGGGCAGGCCCCACTTGTCGAACAGGTGCACGGTGCTGTCCACGTGGCGGGCGATGTTGGCCACCAGGTCGTCCCGGGCAACGCCCATCAGGTCGTTCTTCACGTACTTTACATAGTCCTCGACGGTGTTCGCGCCCTTGGCCAGGCCGATGTACTGGTTGATGGCCGAAAGGCCCATGCCCACCGCACCGGAACGGATTATGGAGGCCTTGTCAACCATGGTCACCTTGACTCCGTGCTTCTGTCCCCAGTACGCAGCTTCAACGGCCGCACCGCAGGCCGCCATACCGCCGCCCACGATCAGAAGGTCTGTAGTCACTTCTACAGTTTCAAAGTCCTTATAGCTCGGCATTTATATTAACCTCCTCCGTAATTTCTTTAATCTAGTGGCTGGTTGGAAAGGATCTACTTCTTGTATGTCCACACGGGCACACCCAGGGAGCCGGGCTCGGTGAACAGCTCCAGGGAATTGAGGTCGCCCTCGGTGGAGAACCCGCCGTCGGGCACAGCCTTGCCTTCCTCGGTGGTCCGGATGGGGAACTTGAACCGCTTGACCATTCCGTTGCGGAACTTGATGGTCCACATGATGTCCTCGGAACCCCTCAGAGGCGTACAGCTGGCTCCCAGAGGAACGAAGTCCTTGTAGCCGCTCAGGTCCATCGCCTGCTGCGGGCAGGCCTTGGCGCAGCACAGGCACTCCCAGCACATCCAGGGGTCGCGGTTGTAAGCCTTCATTTTTTCTTTGTCCAGCACCATGAGGTCATTGGGGCACGCATACATGCAGGCGGTTTTGTCCTGTCCTTTGCAACCATCGCACTTTTCGGCAATTACAAAAGTTGGCATTAATTCAACCTCCTATCCTTTTTTTTAGGACATCAGATTCTTTGTTAATAGAGTCCGGTACCCACTACTCACCACGCTGACACCCGGTCAAACCGTTTGGTGAATTACATTCCCCTCTCCCTTTGTACATACCACCTCCTCATAGGCATTTAACCCGAGGTCCGCCCTATTTTTCTGAACCGCGGCGGACGTCCGCAAAGGCGCGACAGCACGGCGGCTGCCGCCGGAAAAGGGTGTGCCGGCCGGCATGCGCCCCCGAGGCGCGCATGCCGGCCATTTATTAAGATCTTATTTTTCCAGGCTCTGGTAGTACTCCATGAGGATCTTGAGAACTTCCGGACGGCTGAATTCTGCCGGCGGCATTTCGCCGGCGGCCAGCATGGCCCGCAGCTTGGTTCCGCTGATGTTCAGGTGATCGGACGCGTCGTGCGGGCAGGTTTTCTCGGTGGTCATGCCCTGGCACTTGTTGCAGTGGAAGGCCGATGTCACCTTAATGGGCTGGCACAGGATTTCGCCCGGCTTGAACTGGTCGAACATCTCCTGGGCCTGGTAGGCGGTGTAATAACTGCCCACGCCGGCATGGTCGCGGCCCACCAGCAGGTGGCTGCAGCCGAAGTTCTGGCGGAAGATGGCGTGCAGAATGCCCTCGCTGGGGCCGGCATAGCGCATTTCCATCGGGTACACCCGCATTACCACGGTCTTGGGGTTGAAGTAGTTTTCCAGCAGCACCTCGTAGCACTTGAGCCTAGTCTCGGCAGGAATATCGCCTGGCTTCAGCTTGCCTACGATGGGGTGGATCAGCAGGCCGTCGCAGACCTCGTTGCCGATCTTGCACAGGAACTCGTGGGAGCGGTGGAGGGGGTTCCTGGTCTGGAAGGCAGCAACGGTGGACCAGCCTTTTTCCTGGAAGATGGCCCTGGTCTGCGCCGGGGTGGCGTAATAACTGCCGTACTTGCTGGCATAACCCATCTGGCTGAAGGTAACCACGGGGCCGCCGATGTTTACGTCAGGCTGGGCCATGACCTTCTGTACTCCGGGGTGATCCTTGTCGTCAGTGAAGAATACTTCCTTGCACTCCTTAACTTTGTCATACCCGTATTTTTCCTGGACGGTCAGGATACCCACGTAAGTGTCGGTCTCATCGTCCACCAGGGCCACTTCCATGCCCTCTTTGAGTTCCCCGGCCTGGTCCCTGGTCACCGAAACGGTGATGGGAATGGGCCAGGCCACTCCGTTGGCCAGGTGCTTGGTGTTGACAACGCTCTCATAGTCCGCCTTGCCCATAAAACCGGTAAGCGGGCTGAATGCGCCCATGCCGATCATGAGCAGGTCGGAAGTTTCCCGGGAGCTCATCCGGATTACCGGCAGGGTCTTGGCCTTGGCCAGGTACTCGGCGCGCTGGTTTTCGGGGACAAGTACTGGGGTCAGTTTCCCGCCATGCGGGGGTACAAGTTTGGACATGCAACAGGCCTCCTCTGCAAGCTTAAAAATTGTGTAACCCAACTCCCCTTGCTAATCGACCCAAAAGGCGTTGCGCCAATCAGGCTTTGTTAAAAATATATCTTCTAATTTGCTTGTTAATTGTCGGCTATTTGCTATTCCCGAAAAAATTCTTTCTGTTAACATCAAATTGTTATCGGGGAAACGCAAGCCCCCCGGCCGGCAGGGTGTCGACCGTTTAATGCCGGATTTCAACCGTACACCTTGGCTAATTTACCTTTCGCTAATGAATGTGTTCGACGTCCACATGTGAACATCCTCTTTTTTTACCCCGGCAAAATTAATAAATTATACAAAATACTTTTCGGGATATAGACCGACTGTCTAAACGGCATCACCCCCACTGGTGAATGTGCAGCACTCAGGTTTTTTGGATCCCTATATTTTAACCGCAGCCTTGAAGGGATTGGGTCCGATTTCCCGCAGCCGGTTCACAAAGGTCTCGGCCTCCCGGACAAACAACTCCGCCTCTCCCGTCCTCAGCCTTATAAGTCTCACCCGGTCCGGGTCCATCATCATGTCCCGGAAGGTGTCAGCGATGTTTTCCAGTCGGTCGGCGGCCCGGTCGGCCCCCGAAATGTAATGACACTCATCGGACCGGCAGCCCGCCAGCAGGAACCCGTCGATTCCCGCCGACATTCCGTCCTTAATCAGCACCATGTTTACGGACCCGAGGCACCTCACCGGTATCACGTGGACATTGGCGGGATAGGCCATCTTCCTGCGCCCGGCCTCCAGGACCGCAGGGTAAGCGTCGTTCTCGCACACAAAGGCGATGGCCAGCGGTTCCCCGGGAGCGGTCTCCTTTATCCTGGCGCTGATCATGGCGATCTGGTGCTTTATCCCGAATCCCTGGGGAACAATGCACTGGCGGGGACAGGACCCCACACAGACCTGGCAGGCCCGGCAGAACAGTTGGTCGGGAACAGGGTAGCCGTCCTTATCAAGGTGAAAAACCCCGTAAGGGCACTCTTCTAGGCACCTCTTACACTTGTCGCAGTCCGCCCGGTCGACCACGGCCACCATGGGTGACACCTCGAGCTTTTGGGCGGAGGTTTTCAATACCCTGCCCGAGGCCGCCAGGGCGCTTTTGACAGTGGAATCCATATCCATGGGGTCCTGGCAGCAGCCCGCGAAATAAATTCCCTGGTTGGGCGTCTCCAGCGGGAAGCACTGCCGGTGCCCGGTATGGAACCTCCCGGCGCTGATCAGGCCGTACCGGAGGTAGGATTCTCCCTCAAACCTCCCCCGGGAGTCACCCGGCATATTCTCAACCCCGCATGGGGAAATGCCGGCCGCAAGAACAACAAGGTCGGCATCGGTTTGAAAAACACTCCCTTTTAGGGTATCCTCGGCGATAATCCTCAATCCGCCCTCCGGAAGGGCGGCCACCTCGGCCGGATTGGCCCTGATGAACACCACCCCGGCCCGCTGTGCCTTCAGGTAAAAATCCTCGTACTCCCCGGGTGTCCTGATGTCGGTGTACAATATATAAACCCGGCATTGTGGATTTTTTTCCTTCACGTACAGGGCCTGTTTAACGGACGCGGTGCAGCACACCGCCGAGCACCAGGGCTGGTGCCCCAGGTCCCGGCTTCCGGCGCACTGTATGAAAACCACCCGCCTTGCCTCGCGGCCGCTGCCTGGGCAGATCATCCTTCCCCCGGTAGGGCCGTCCTCGGCCACCAGGCGCTCCATCTGCATATTGGTGATTACGTCCGGGAAAACGCCATAGCCCAGCCCCGGAACCCTTTCCACAGGATAGGGCTTCCAGCCCGTGGCCACCACCGCCGAACCGAAATACAGACTTAAATGCCCCTCTTCCTGGTCCAGGTCAACGGCTCCCGCCGGGCAGGCCCTCCTGCAGGCCTCACATCCCTTGGGGCAGTACTGGCGGCTGATCACGTACGACCCTACCGGGTCCAGGGGATACGGCGGGTGCACGGCCTTTCGCGTTCCCAGCAGATAGTTGTAATCGTCGGGAACCTCCACCGGGCATGCCCGGACGCACTCGCCGCAGCCGTTGCACAGTCCTTCCCGCACGTAGCGGGGGGTCACGGCCACCGTCGCGTTGTACCTCCCGGCGCTGCCCTCCAGACAGGTTACCCTGGAAAGGGTCATCAACCTGACCTTTCCGGTTTCGCGCAGCCTGTTGTAGAGGTATGTCAAACCGCACCTGGCGTCGCACAGGCGGGGAAAAATTTTGTTCAGGCGGGCGACATTCCCGCCCAGGTACGATTCCTTCTCAATCAGGGTGACACCGATTCCCGCCTCGGCAAGGTCCAGGGCAGCGGTCATGCCGGCCAGACCCCCGCCGATTACCGCCGCTTCCCTGTTCCCGGGCAGAATAACCGGGCTGAAGGGTTCGGTAAGCCTGGCCCGGGCGGTCCACATCCTGATCAGGTTGGCCGCCTTCCGGAAGGCTTCTGCCGGTTTTCCACGGTGCGGGTAGGCGCAGCCCTCCCTGATGTCCAGCCTCAAAACCATCTCGGGGCATAGCCCGGCTGCGGACGCCAGGGCGTCGAACAGGTCGGTATTAACCGTCCAGGGACAGCCGGCAAGGATGATGCAGTCCAGGCCGTAGCGGCAGATGCCTTCTCTAACCAGCTCCCGGCCTTCTTCACCGCACAGCCACGGGTGAACCACCCTGGCGCCCACCGACTTTTTCAGTTTGGCCAGTTCTTCCTGCATCCGGGCCGGGTCGATGACGTCAGATACCGCCCCTCTGCAGCCACAAACGTATATCCCGATGTTTTTTGCCACTTACAGCTCCTTATGTGCGCCCGTATTGACTTTCTCGGTTGTCACCTTTAATCTTCGTCCTCGTCGTCTCCACTAACCAGGGTTTTCATGACAAACCTCTCCACCCTGCCGTGACAATCGATGGAAGTCCAGGTAACGCTGTTCGTTCCCACCAAGGGTATCAGTTTCCCCGGGAAATACGCCAGCTGGTACTGCAGTACGGTCTGGATGGCCTGACGGGGACACGCCTTGGTGCAGGTCATGCAGTCCCAGCAATCCGAGGGATCCCGGATAACGGCCTTCATTGTAGCCTTGTCCAAAGTCATCAGGTTTCCCGGGCAGACCTGCTCGCATAAAGGTTCGCTTTCTCCCCGGCAGCCGTCGCATTTTACGGGGTCGACTTTAGGGGGCATACATGATCCTCCTTGCCATCCTGATAAGCCGAGGAATTCAGAACGGATTCCGGATTGTCGACTTCTGGATTCTATGTTAGATGCTCTGCTTCCTCCGGTCTCCCTTGACCATCTGTTCATAGGGAACCTTGAAGCACTTAACCTCGTCCGTCCCAGGGTCCCACCTGGAATTGACGAAACAGTCGAATTCTGGATCAATATCGGGGTAGTCTGTTCTGTTGACATACCCCGGCACCCGTGTCTCCTTCCTAAAGCTGATGTGCTCGACCACCAGCTGGCACACGTCCAGGCGGTTGATCACGTCCCAGGCCAGCTGAAGGTCGTGCAGGTCCCTGGCACAGAGGTATTGCAGCTGGTCCCGGCGCATCCGCCTGATATGCTTCCTGGCTATGTCGAGGTAGGTTTCATTCACGAAATACCAGTGCGTGCGCCCTCCGCAATACTCCTCCATGATTTTCTGCATGCGGGCTTCCATGTCCTTGGGCAATATGCCTCCCATCAATGTCCCGTCGGTCCACAGGCCCTCCTGAACCTTTTCCTGATACCTCCTAAGAGGTCCGAAGGTCCGGCTCTCCAGGGAATCGAGGAAATCTCCCGGAATCTCGGCCAGCCGGTAGTCGTTCTCCTTGAGGGCCTTGACCATGTGGCGGGCTGCTATCCGGCCGCAGGTCCAGGAGCCGGAAATGAACCTGCTGGGAGCGGCACCCAAAGCGTCGCCGGAAACGTAAAGGCGGTCAACGGTGGTTTCTCGGGTGATCCCCCTGGTCCAGGCACCGGACATTCCCGCATGGGCTCCCACCATGTGCGGGTCTCCGCCGTCCAGCTCAATGGGCTCCTTTGACGGGTCGATATCGTTGCAGCCCCAGTACAGGACAATGCACGGGCTCATATCCAGGTACTGGCCTTTGAGGCCGATGACCTTGGCCGGGTCCCCCTTGGTCGTATCCATGTAGATGGGGCCCCGGTGGGCAAGGGTTTCCCTTTGAAAGGCCAACATCCGGATGGGTGTGGGGGCGGTGTGTCCCCCCCAGGAGAGGTAATAAGGGTCCTTTTCCATGAAGGACTCGCCCAGGGCGTTGACCATCGGGGCCCCCATGCCGATAGCCAGCGTTCCGGTGGGAGAGAAAGTGTCCTTAGTTCGAACAGGCACAAAACGCATTTCAAAGGAGGTCATTTCGGCCCCGGCCCGCTTGCACATGGCGTATGACGATCCGCAGTTGAAGGGGAAGTACCAAATCCTGTGGTGGGCGTCCCTGCGGTTATTGGGCCTCCAGAGCCCGGCGGCTCCGCCGGCGCAAAGGAGAGTCACCTTGCTCCGGCAGATGTAGAATTTTCCGTCGCGCACACCGAATCCCACAGCCCCGAGGCAGACATTATCCCGAACAATCAACTCGGTGACATAGACCCTGTTGTATATCTCGGCCCCGGCCTCGAAGGCCTTCGACGAGGTGATGGGCTTTAAGAGGGATCCGTTAACCTCGATATTCCACTTGCCCCGGTTCAGGTACCGGCCGTCCTCCTTCTTTTTCATGGGCAGGCCGGCCGCTTCCATGATCTTGACGGTGTCGTTTACTTCCCGGGCAACGGATAGAACAATATCCTCCCGGATCGGGGCCCCGCAGATGTCGTACCTGACATAGGCCACGTAATCCTCGGGAGTGCCCTGGTTGATGTACATGTTCAGGGCGTTCATGCCCGCCGAAAGGCAGCCGCTATGCCGGATAAAGGCTTTTTCCAGAATCACTATCTTGAGATCTTCGCCGCCCACCTGCCTGGCTTCCCAGGCAGCAAGGCAACCGGCAGTGCCCCCTCCGATGATCAGGACGTCGGCATCGATATATACCCTCTCCGACACAGTATTCCCTCCCTGATTGTTCCCTGGAAGCCGCAACAAGCCTTCCGGCCCGGCTTTGCTTTTATCCCGGGGCTGAAAGAGCCGCCAACTAAAAAACGGGTAAATTTTTCGTGGCGGCCGGAGCCAAGCGAAAGTAATTTGTGATGGTAATGGCGTTCACTAGACTGGACTGATAAAAAAACCAACTAGCCTGTCTGGGATAATCTCTTATTGCGCCGCTTTCCGCGTGTACCGCAGCAGGTTATGGCCGGTCGTATGATTGTGATTGTCATATAAATTATTATTCTTGTTAGAACAAAAATTCCCTTCATGTCCAACTGAAAAAAATAAAATAATTTTCCGCACAGTCCCCTAAAAATTCCGTTCGGGGGACCAAAACAACCAGTTGCCTCCGAAAGGGGCCCCAAAAAACCGAAAAGCGAAAAGGGCGGGACCTTAAGGCATCCAACAAGACGGGCCGGAACCGCAGCTTTTACCGGGCCCCCCTCGGTTAACCGACTTGTTAAAGAATAAACGACCTTGCCTTTTCGGCGAAATTCTCCAGCATGGCGCTGGACCCGGTCTCCAGGTACTCCTTGATCACCTTGTGCCTTCTCAGCCTTGCACCCTCGGGAAGCACCGTAAGGGCCAGGTGTGTTACATAGGGAACAAAAGTGTATTCTCCGTCCACCAGTTCAACCGGGAAAAGCTGGCTCTCCAGCTGGGCGACGTAGGAAATGGCCACCTCAAGCATTTCCCCGGAGGCTTTTTTATCCTCCACAACCCTTACCCTGCCGCATTCCGGCAGATTAAAACCGACCACCTCGCCGGGCAGGATGATGCCGTATTTTTCCTTGTACCGGGCGGCCAGTTCCTCCATTTCATTCCTTCTCCCGGTGTTCGGGTCCCTTCGGACAAGGCCGTACCCCCTGCAGCTCAGGGGCCTGACGGGATAGACCAGGCAGAGGTTGTCTTCGCCCAGGAGGGGGCATTTGAGGCTGATGTCCGCCAGTTCCAGGAAATAAAACCTTACCGCCCTCTCAAGCAGGCCGGGAATCCGTTCATGAAGGTTTTTCTTCAGGTACCGGAACATGTTCAGGTATTCAACGATGTAGGCCGGAGGCGGAACAGTACAGCAGGTTCCGCACCGGTCGCAGGTGGTCTCGGGCAGGCTGCCGTAGATGGAGTTCAGTTTTTCAAAGAGCCCGTTCTTTTCGGCGTAGCTCAGCTGCGGATAAAGCTTGTCCAGTGATAGCACGTTTTCACTCCTTATGAACATTTCGGACTGAGTACAAGGAAACCTTTAATTCAGGGCCTCCCTGATCTGGCGGGGCGTCATTACCGCCCCGCAAAGTTCCCCATTTTCGTTCAGGTCCGAGGCGGCCACCACCAGCTGCAGGGGATGCCCGTCCTCGCACAGACGCAAAAGCACTTCCAGGTGTTCGGCGCTGATGCCCCTGACCTCGAAGCCTTCAGCGTATTCGGCCAGCTTCCCGGCCGCCCAGTCGGCCATGCGCTTCTGGGGAAACAGCATAATCCGGGTGAACTTCCCCTCCCTGCCGATGCTGTGGTAATTTCCGGTGTTCCTGCCGTCTTTTATCTCCATCAGGGCCCAAAACGGGGCGCCCCGGACATTTTCACCGGGCAGGACCGTTTCAACCCTGTCCGTGTACTTTCTGATTATTTCCTCCCAGCCCGCCATGATTCACCCCCCAGCCATCTTACAGCCGCTGCGGGCACCAGGCTGGAATCGCCCGCTGCAGGGCCGGCAGGGGCATTTCTAAACAAAATGTTTCCCCCCGGGATATAAGCATTATAACAAAGCGGCGGCTTCCGGCGCAATCGGGTTGAGCTTTTTTAAGGGCGACGGTTGCCGTAAGGCACCCCATGGATTAAGATATTAGTAATTACCGGGCAGGGGGAATGTGCATGACCGATCTTGCAAAAATAGCGGCAAAAATGTCAGATCCCGTTTTTGCCATAGTGGTTCTGGAATTCCTGGTGGCCCTGGGCTTTTGGATCCACAGCCTGGTCAAAAGGACAAACCGCCGGCGGTTCTGGTTCGTCATTACCCTGATTACCTTCTTTATTTTCTGGAACGCCGTGGGAAGCCCGCACCTGGGCAATTGACCGGTAACCGAAGGGGACAAGGAAAGGATGCTCCTGGTAAGCCTTCTGTTCATGCTGGCGGGAATGTCCCTGCTTACCGCCGCCGGAATCATGGCCACCTATGCCGTTGTCTCGGCCGGCGAAAAAAACCCGCGACTCCTCCTGGATCCGGGAAACTGGCCCCCGGCCCTAAAAAAATGGGCCCGGCGGGGAGGAATGGGCCTTGCCTCCACCCTGCTGGGCATGATCCTGGCCGCTCTCGCCACCTGAAAAAGGGAAGACACCCGGAACGGGTGTCCTTCAGTCAGCACCGGTGGCGGCCGTGGTGATGCCCGCAGTCACCTTGACGGTAGCCGTCGCCGTGACCGTGGTGATGGTGCCCGCATACAGCCCCCCTGGAAACCAGTTCGCCCCTGGCATACCGTTCGGCCGCGTCCCTGATGTCCCCCGAAGCGCCGGTAATCACCTTGAGCCCCTTTTCCTCCAGGGCTTCCAGGGCATAGGGGCCTATTCCGCCCACCACCACCGCCTCGACCTTTTCGCCGGCCAGCAGGTCCGCAAGCCCCTGGTGATTGTGCCTGAGTGATTCCGCCGAGACTATCTTGTGGCTTATCACTCTCAGGTTTTCCACTTCGAGGACGGCAAACTCCCTGCTCTGTCCGAAGTGCTGGTTTATCCGGCCGTTGTCGTTCGGAAACGCTATTTTCACCATACCTCTCCTTTCCTGATTATGAACCATGTTTCATTAACATAATAATGCTGGGCTTCGGTCATGTCAACATAAAAATAAAGGCCCGCATCCGGAAAGACGCCCCGCCGGTTTCACGCGGCCGGGAATACCCTTTTGAGGCCACCTTGCGGCCAATTGAATACGGCGGCCAAATTGAAAAAGTTGACCGGGCTGTTTGACTGTGTTAAAATTTAATTTGCAGCAAATCGCGCCGGAGTGGCGGAACAGGCAGACGCAAGGGACTTAAAATCCCTCGGGTGTTTACACCCGTACCGGTTCAAGTCCGGTCTCCGGCACCAGTAAAATCAAGGCCCGCGGGCCTTTTATAGTTTGCGCAATCGTCTGTGGAAATCAGCGAAAGGGGACAAAATGGGGACACTGGTTGACGGCAAACTTGACCTAACACACATCGGGGGATTCGTGGAAGGAGCAAACCACGCCAAACAATACCCAACAGGGCCGAACTGGTAAGCCATGAACACCTTACGTGGCAAGCCTTTCAGTGTTTTCGCAAAACTATACAAGAAAGTTTAAGGGCCAGGTTTTTAACCCCTGGCCCTTTTGCTTTGCTTGTTGCTGGCCGTTGATATTGAGGGCGTCACCAGGTGGGCCAAGGCGTCTGCCGCTTCCCTCTGTGAAGCCTCAAACAGGTGTCCGTATGTATTCATGGTAATCTGTATTCCGCTATGGCCCAGCCTGGAAGATATAACCTTCGCGTGTAGCCCCTCCGATATAAGCAGACTGCATGACGTGTGCCGCAGGGTATGGAAGTTGACCGGGGGCAACCCGCTTCTTCTCATAAAGTCCTTAAACCAGGATGTTACATTGTCCGGGTGAAATGGCTTCCCGTTCCAGCCGGTGAATACAAGGTCATTGTCCTGCCAGAGATCACCCAATGCCAGTCGGCGCTCGTTTTGGGCGGCCTTGTATTGTTTAAGCAATCCCATCAATTCAGCCGGCAATGTAACGGCCCTGCGCGATTTCCGGTTTTTCGGCTCCTTGAAGAACAGGCCCCACCCCTTCACGTAATGAAGCGTCTGGTTGACCATGACGGCGTTTTTACTAAAGTCCGTATCCCGCCAGCGAAGCCCGAGAATTTCCGACCGTCTAAGGCCCCCGATAACGGCAATTAAGGTAATCAGGTGGTAATGTGGCGCTTCCTTGCTGACTAATTCAAGCATCTGCTTAACCTGTTCCTCGGTCAGGGGAGTAATTTCATGGTTGTTCCTACGGGGGGCATCAACCCCATCAATAATATTTTTACTGAACAGGTTCCACCGGACACCGGTTTCAAAAGCCTTATGAAGAATCCTGTGTAGCTGTAAAACTGTGGTCCCTGATATTGCGCCAGGCTTCCCGTCTTTCCGGGACCCTTCTTTTTGCATATCGTTATACATTTTAACGACATGAGGGGGCTTGATCTGGTCCAGTTTATAAGCTCCCAAGCGTGGTATAGCATGGTTTTCCACAAGGTTAACATATCTTTTGTAGGTGGAAGGGGCTGTATTCGCGGCTGCGTAATCCCGAAGCCAATTCCGCAAAAAATCCGCTACCGTCATTTTTTCCGGCTTAACATATTCGTCCCTCAAAATTTCCGCAACGAACAGACTAAGCGCTTTCTTGGCCTCCCGTTCACCCCCGTGGAATACCCTGGTGTACTTGATCCGCTTGCCGCTGGCGTCCCGCCCAGCGGAAACTACCAGCCGCCATTTGTCCCCCCCGCGATGTTCAAGACTGCCCGCCATCAATCATTCCTCCCTTGAGTAATTACCTTTTGCAGGTAAAAAAATTAACCCTTCGTCAAGCCATTTCCGGACCTTCGCCATGTCATACCCTGCTGCCGCTTCCTCCAATGACAAACCCCTACCCAAACGACGCATAATAGTGTCCCGTTGCCGCTTCTCCCGTTGGTTTTGTGCGTTTTTACAAGCTACCGTACAGTGCTTCCCTTTGCCTACAAAGTATTTCCTGCATTCCTCATTTTCACATAACCTCAAGGTCAACCCGCCGGACAGAAGAACCGGCAACCAGGCGTAGATATATTCAATTAATGTTGTTGCGTTGGGGACCCAATAGGGCTTTCCTTCCATAAATCCAATTTTTGCCGGGAGTGTCCTTTGCGGCGCTTCACCTTTTTTAAGCATTTCATAATAGAGTAAAAACCTTCGTACTTCATCGAGAACCAGTGCTGCCGGTTCCCGGTAAACTGTCCAGTGTTCTCCCTCGTCTATTGGTGGGTTGGTTATTCCCAATTGCACCAGTGTTTCATAGGCTTTCCCTTTGTTGCCCCAAAAAATTTGTTCAAGTGACCTTCCCCAAAAGACTTTCAACGGAACGTGTTCGGCCCCTGCCCCTGCATAGTACCAGTATAGGCCCAGTGGCCCGAACCTCTTTGTGTATTCAAGCACCCCCTTTTCCCCCTTAATATTTAAAAACCCCAATATTGCTTCCTGCCGGCGCTCATCGACGTTATAAAACTGACAACCCTTCCAGACTAAAAGCTCCTTCATGGCGGCTGGCGTGAGATTTTTTTTCATTCTTTTTTGTGCTGGCACGATGAAATTTTCCCCGTCAACCATTTTTAAGCGATAGTCAAAAGCCCGTATCCATTGAATTTTTACCACCCCCGTAACCGTTATTTACTGTCTTTGTGGTATAACCGGTTATGTCTTGTGTACTGGTTACTGCTTACTTTAAAATATAACATAGAAGGAGGTTGAGGTCAATGAGTAAATTGCGCGAAGCCATGAAAAATAAAGGACTGACAGTCACAAAAACCGGCCTTGCTCTGGGGGTAAACCCTTCCTTAATTAGCCAAATTTTAGCCGGTAATCGGTATAGCTACCCAAAGCTCCGCCGCCGCTTGGCTGAACTGGTCGGAGTGCCGGAAACTGAATTATTTACTGAGCAAGGCTATCTAAAGGAAGTTGAGAGGGTGGTAAACAATGCGAAGCACACTCACGGGGCATGAGGCGGCCGAATACCTTGGTATTTCGTACTGGTTAATCCTGGAATTAGCAAAGCGGGGAGAGATTCCCCACATCCGGGCAGGGCGGCTGGTTCTTTTCAGAACTGAAACGCTTGATCGCTGGCTTGCAGAGCAAGAGGAAAATTCTATACGCAAATCCAATCACGACACATTGAAAAAAATTAGACGAATCTTGTAGCTATGTTAAAGTTAAATAACAATCTCGATTCACTAAAGCATATTTCAATACTCGACGTTGCACACAAATATCTGAACGTAGAAATCAAAAAAAGCGGTTCCCGCTACTCAGCCCGCTGCCCCTGGCACGCAAACGGGCAAGAGAGAACAGCATCTTTGTTTTTTGATACTAACCGCAACTTGTTTAAGTGTTTCGCGTGCGGTATCGGTGGCAGCAATATCGATCTTGCAATGAATGCACTAAATGTTGATTTTAAAACTGCGTGTGAGCAACTTGCACAAGATTTTAACCTACCCCTGCCCTGGGGCCGGGCGGCAAATATAACCCCCGCCGAGCGGCGCGCGGCTCAGGCTAAAGCTAATGAAGCTGCCCGCCGGCGGGAGTTGGCAGTAGCGTTCAAGAAGTGGTGTGATGAAACATATCTCAAATTGTGCGTTCTTGTGCGCTGCATTGACAAAGCTATCAATCACGACCCTGTTTTTTGCGAATCAATCCCTGATTTACTACACTTAGAACCAGTTATTGAATATTGGCTTGACGTATTACAAAGCAACAACGACGAACAAAAACTTGAGCTTTTCAAAGACGAGGCGGTGAAAACGTGGACGACATGGAATTTAACCTGATAAGCGAGCTTGAAAACGTAATTGCGAACGATATAGAAGCCGCCGCGCGGCTTGGTATAGTTACAGAAGAAAATAATAATTCAACTGGTGATTCCGAAGAACGATTAAAAGAATGTCGGGCTATAGTCAAAGATTTGCTAGATAAGTTAAAAGAAAGGCAAAATCCTATTATTTTCTTTCAAAACAGAAACGCGCAAATAGCACTTTCACAACTTGATGCGGCAGAGCAAGCGATTTTCTGGACAGAAGCCAAGGCTGCCTGTCCGCGTTTAAATCTCCTTGATGCTAAAAGGGTTGTAAGGGAGGCAACCGCGCAGGAAAAAAGAAAAAAGTCGGGTATCGCTTTAAATCAAGGTTTGATTCAGCGATCCGGCGCTTATTACACTGAAAAGATGACGCCAGAAGGACCAGTTACCGTTCCTGTGTCAAATTTTGTGGTTGAGCCAGTGTTAAAGATAAAAACCGATGACGGCAAGAGTTGTCTGAAGATTAACGTATTCATTAACGGATTAGAAACCCCGATTGAGAGAATTATATCGGCAAGTGACTTTTTAGGCCGCAAGGAGCTTCTCAAAGCTATAAACAATGTTGACGCGCAATGGTTGGGCACAGACCAGCATGTTCAGATGCTTGTGGGCCATTTATCGAACGTGGAAACCCCCACAAAGCACGGTGTGCCCTACATCGGTTATTATGCCGACCGCTTCGTGACCCCGGGGGCTATTTTTACAGAAAACGGACCTGAGCTTGATAGTAATTATGTCTACATTCCCCAAGGGGCGGCCCTGGAAAAGTATGTGCATTTCCCCCCTTGTAACAATTGGCCAGCCCTCACAAAGAAGATTGTCGAGCGTATTCCCCATATTCAGCCGACAAGTGTGATCTGGCCGGTGACGGGTTGGTTCTTTGCCGCACCTGCCTCACAGCGAATTAGGAAGGCGTTTAACGAGTTTCCCATTCTGCACTGTTGGGGGACGGGAGGGGGCGGAAAAACCTCAATTGTGATGCTGTTTTTGGCTATGTTAGGGATAAACATGGAACCCCTGGCGGCACTGGGGAAAGAGTTTGTACTTCTGAAGAATCTTGCCTGCACAAACGCATTACCGATCCCCCTTGACGAATACCGGCCCCTGCGAGATCCCAAAAAAGCAAAAATCTTACACGAAAAGCTGCTCCTGGCGTACAAGGCAAGTATTGACGGACGGGGCCGGCCGGATCAACAAATCAACGAGTACAAGCTCATGGCCCCGGTGGTAATGGCTGGAGAAAGCCCCCTGCCCGAAGCCGAGACGGGCCTAATGGAGCGCGTGATCCAGGTCAGGTTTGACAAAAACTTCATCGAAACAAGTCCAGGGGCGCAAGAAGTTTTCAACGAATTAATCAGCCTGCCGCTTGCTGAATTTGCCGCCGGGTATGTTACTTGGCTGATGAGGTGGGACACTGAAAGCATCTTTCAAGTAGCACTGCGTCAAACAAATAAGATCCTTAAAAACATGAGAGTTGTAGCACGAATTAAGCACAATTTGGCAACAATTTTAACGGGAATAACGCTTTTTGTTGAGCTTGCAAAAGAAGTGGGCGCACAACCCCCAAGGCTTAACCTTGGACCCGTATTTCGTCAACTTGCCGGGGAGGATTTTGTGGTCAGGAAGGAAGCCCGGAACGCTGTTGATGTTTTCATGCTCAACTTGGCGAACATGGCCCATACGGGAGAAATAACCTACGGACTTGATTATATCCTAAATGAGGATGACCCGGAAATGCCACGGCTGATTTTCTGCACAAACGCTGCCATAAGCGCACATCTGAAATATTGTAAGGTGCGGGGCCTTGAGAATCAAGTTGTCTCTGACAAAGCACTTCGGTTAATGCTGGAGGAGCGGATTTCAGATTATATTCTGATACCTTACGGGCACAAGGCCAAAATTGGCCCCAAAAGCCTCCGAACCACGGTTATAAACGCTAAAAGACTTGAAGAAGTGCTTGATATTGACATTGACGCATGGCGAAGTTCCAGAAGGGAAAAAAGCTGGAACCGGGACCCTGATGACGATGAACCGCAAAACGTAGATAACTTGCGGGTTGCGGAGGATTTATTCAATGAAAGCTGAAAGGTCAGTTCCGCAAAGTTCCATTCGCTGGAACCGACCTCAGCCTTACAGCCCCAAGGCTTTCCTTATATAAAATATATTTTAGTTCCATTAAGAGATCATAATCTATATATAGAGGGGTATGTCTTTATAAGTCAGAGAGATCTATTTATATAGGTGGTATATATCCACCGAAGTGGAACCGAACAAAAAAATGGCTGTATCCCTTGAGGCTGTAAGGCTGAGGCCGGTTCCAGGAAAAAATTTCCTGGAACCGGTTAATGGAACCAAAAGAAGAAAATCCCCTCCCTGGCGGCCACCAGGGGAGGGGAACCGATGAACGGAAGGTAGGTGAAACCCAATGCCCATGAAAGCAACACCGGCCCCCTACGTGGCTGCCCAGCAGCGCCGGCGCAAGCGCAAGGATGCGATATTCCACCTCCGGGAGTGTACTTACGCGTCCAGAATGGCAAAGCCGGTACGGGCGTATGTAAGCCGGCAGCAGGCTGTCGAGGCCGGCAATAGGCCGTGCCTGGTGTGTCGGCCCTAACGGTCCCCTACCCCCCTGGTTTTCTGCCCGTTGTGGGAGGCCGGGCGAGACCGGGGGCGGTGTGGTGTGGTGGGGCGGCCAGGCCATATCCTTTTTTTAGGTTTAGCAGGTGGCCGGACGAACTGCTCCCATCCCCCACTTTCAGCCCAAATACACCGGTTTTGAGTATCAATGACAGTAAGAATTGCCCTAAATATGCATACAATCCCCCACTATACTACTTTATTACTTTACCATGTAAAAGTGTTTCTGTAAAGGAGGTGATACCCTTGTCAAAACCCAACAGCGATCCCCATAACCCCCAACCCCCTGCCATCCTGGACCCGTTACCTAAAAATGAAAGCCTGCCCCCCCATAACGCCATTCCCGCCCATGTCCGGGAGGCCATCGCGCAGGCCGTCATTCAAGAGGGCCAGACCGTAACGGCAGTGGCCGAAGCTTTCGGCGTCCGCCGCCACACCGTATCTGAAGTCATCAGAGAATACGTCGGGGAATACTTTGACCTCCGAAACCTCCAGTTGGCCGGGCAGCTGGACAACGTTGCGGAGGCGCTTCTTGAAAGGCTACACAATAGCATTGATGACATCCCGGTGGGCCAATTGGCGGTTTCGATGGGTATTGCTTTAGACAAAAGGCAAACCCTTATCAGCAGAATGACCCATGAGAAGGCCCCCTTCAGGCTCCGGGTAAGTTGGCAGGACGGCTCCGGCGCTGTCGAACTGACTGCTGGCGGCCGGGACCCCGACTCCGGTCAGGTTATCGACGTGGATATGGGTATGACTAACCTTAGCGACGACGACCCTGAAAATGACAAATATTAACAGAAAGGAGCGACAATAATATGGCAGGTAAATACTGGGAGAATGAGCAACCGGAAATTGTTGAAACCAAATGGATGATTTTGGAGTATTATCGCCAGGCCGGGAAACTGCGAATCATACGGAAGATCATCCGGGATGGCGGCACGCATTTCCGAACGCTTACGATTGACCGGCGGGACATCAAAGAGGGTCCCGAAGTCCTGCGGTTACTGGAAAGCGCTTTACAAGACTGGAAAAATTAAACTATAATAGGAGTTGATTTTAAGATGAGTAGCAAAATGACTTCCCCCGCAGCCTCCGGCATCCCTGCCGGCGTCCCGGCCCGGCTGGCCGCCCCGGACAACCACAACCCGGTGAAAACCCGCCCGGTGGTGGACACCAGGGAAATCGCGGACAGGTTCCTGAATGGCGTTGTTGAAAAGCTGGCCGAGTATGACCAGGCAACCCGTAAGAGGCGCAAATTCTTCGACCCGCAACCCACCGCCCCGCTTTTCGACCTGGCGGCCCTGACTGAAGGCATAAAAGAGGAAGTGGAGATAGTATTCAGAAAAGAACTGGCGACGCTCCCGCAGCCCGTTGACGAAGCCCACCAGGGAGAACTTGCCTCCCTCCAGGCCCAGGCCGCCGAGACCTTCCTCCGGTCCGTCCACCGGCTGGCCGTGAGCGCCGGAGACAAGGCCCTCCGGGAACAGGCTGTCAGCCTCCTGCCCGGCCTGGAGGCCCCCGACCTGACCGCCGAACAGCGGGAACACCTGCGCCTTCTCCAGCAGCGGGCAGATGAAGCCCTGGAGGACGTTGGGGCGGCTTTCGGCCCGTTGCTGGGAGCCCTGACCAGCCTGCGGGAGATTGTCCAGGCCGAGGCTGAAGTATTAAAGGGAACGGCCCAAGTGGGCAACCGGCGTATTTATAACCTTTACCGGGCGGCGGTGGTTTCGGCGGCCAGGGCGATTGAGGCCGAGACCGCTTTCAAGCCGGGGCACACAGGGGCCAGGTGGTAGGCGGCATGGACATGGAAGGAAAAACCAAAATATGTAAGTCCTGCGGCGTTGAAGTGGACGCGGAATTAATTGACAGGAACGGCATATGTTGGGTGTGCCTGGAAAGGTCCGTCCGGGCAAGCCTGAAGGAAAGGGCCAGGCGGCGGGGCTATCCCGCCCCCTCCCTGCCCCTCCGGGGTGATGCCGGGGCCTCCTGGCCGGCGGGACTGGGAGAAATGGCCCGGAGGATTCTATCGGGAAGGGGGAACTGACAAATGGACGCTGAAACCGTTCTGAAGGCGCTGGAGCAGCCCGGCGGCTGGAAGGAAGTTAACCGGCAAATAAAAGCCCTGGCCGAAGTAAGGGCTTCCCTGGAAAAGCAGGTAGAGGAGACGGGCGTATTATTGCGGCAGTGCGCTGAACAATATGTGACTGCCCAGGCCATGCTTCGACGGGTGAAAAGGGACCAGGAGGCTCTTTTGCGCGGCGTCAGGATTCACGGTAACAGAAAGGGGCGGGCAGTTTAATGACCCTTCATGCCCCGGCCCGGATAACCCATTGGTACACGGAACCGCTATTCCCCCGTTACCCGGTATCATACCGGGGACGGGAATTTTATTTGTTTAAGGAATAATCTCTTTTGTAACCGATCCACCAAAGCCTCCATAATGTAGAGTATATTTGAGCCTGTCGATTAATGAGCCAAGTTATTCGAACAATGTTTGATGTAGATCAACTTAGTATAAAAAGTAGTTACTAAACATGCAATATGACCAGAACACAAAAATTACATGCGCATTTTGGGTATTATTAATATAGTAAA
>DYET01000011.1 GCA_020725625.1 Desulfovirgula sp.
GTAATGCTGTAATTGCGGTGAACGACGGCGTTCACCAGGGCTTCCCGGATCACTACTACCGGCAGGACGTCTTTTTCCTGGCGTTTCATCTCCTGGATTTGTGCCGGCACCGCCACCGTATCCCGGACAATGGTGGCGCACCGTTCCACCACCTCGGGAAGGGTGCCGTTAATTTCTTTTTTGTCCAGGATTTCCGTGGTTAAATCCGTCCCGCGAAAACGGGCGTAGGTGATCCCGGACTGGGGGAGGTGGCGGGCAGGTTCCTTTCCAAAGATCAGCAACCCCCCGACGGTAACGCAGAGCTGTTCCTCTGCCCCGGCCAGGATATCGGCGTTGACCAGGATGCGCCGGCGCTGTTCAGGCGGCTCTTCGAGAAGATCAAAGTAATTAAACTCCAAAAAATAATTGCGCAATTTAACCATGTCCAGGTCTTTTTCGGCGGTGCCCGGAACAGGAGTTATATCGTAGTGAACCATTCCGGACAACTGGAATAATCTGGCCAGATCTTCTCTGGTGGCCAGGCGTTTCGTCAAACCAACACGGATAAAGTATTTCCCCGCCGCCGTCTGGTAAGGTTTATGCGCGCCTTTGGGAATTTTTAAAACGGCTACGGTTTTCCCTTCGACCTGAACTTTTTCGTAAAAAGGGATAATGGCGGGGATGACGTTATGGGAGCATATATTCATCAACCACTCTTCCACGTCTTCCCTATGCACACCTTCAATGAAACCGTCGTCCGCCACGCCGATGAAAATGGTTCCTCCCTCCAGATTGGCAAAGGCCACGATTTCCTCGGCCAGGTGTTCGGGCCTGACGGTTTCCCGCTTAAATTCTACAGCGGAGTTTTCCCCGTTGGCGATGATTTCTAACAGTTCCCGCGCGGTCATGGTGAGAATTCTCCTTTTTCGCGGCAGCGATTGGCAGCGGCTGTTTATTTTCTATCCCTGGTTCTGGTATAGACAACCCTTTTGCCTTCATTAACGAGTATTATACCATGGTTGCCGATAACATTGCTACAGCTACAGCAACAACGATCCGCCACCCGTTAAAAGCCGTGGAAAATTCTCTTGTCGCCGCATTCAAAAAGTGTTTCCCGGATCGAGGGGGAAAAGCGTGAAGTTGAAGTTTTCTACGGTTTTGCTGGCGGTCGGGCTGATGCTGGCCGGTTGCGCCGGCAGCCGGAGCTCCCGGGAAGGCACCGGCGGGGGGGCAACCCACCTCCGGCACCGCCGGACCCAATCCAGGCCGGGAATAGCATTGCTTGCATAAGACAATAGTTGTATGATACAATTAGGTGGGTGAGCAAAGATGGAATTGGAATTAGAATCGGAATCCGCCCGGCTTCGGCAGTTGTTGGTGGAATTGAGCCGGGCAACGAAGCTGCTGGAAAAAAGCGAAGTGGGCTGCTGCGGGATCAGTTTATCTCAGTGTCATCTGTTGCTGGAGGTTCTCCGCCGGGAAGGGGAGGGAGAAACCTCGCAAAGCGACTTGGCTGCGATGCTGGGGCTGGATTTAAGTACGGTCAGCCGGGTGGCGGACGGCCTGGTCCGGCAAAATCTCCTCAAAAGGGAGGTCAGCAGCTTGGACCGGCGTAGATCAATCTTGACCTTGACGGATGGCGGAAAGGAGCTGGTCGAAAACATTAACCGGAACATGAGGGCATATACGCAAGAAATATTAAAACAGATTCAACCGGAAAAACGAAAGGCGGTCCTGGAAAGCCTGGGCTTGCTGGTGGAGGCCATGCAAGAAATAAAGGGAGGTTGTTGTGATGCAAGACAAGCCTGATTCCTTGAAGAAAACGGTACGGGAAAAGTACGCCGAGCTGGCTCGGTTGGCCCGAGAACAGGGTAAGGGGAGTTGCTGTGCCCCCGCCGGAACTGCCGCCGGGTTTTGTTGTGCGGAAAATTATACCCCCGGGGAGATAACGGGATTGCCGCCGGAATTGCTGGCGGCTTCCCTGGGCTGCGGCAACCCCACCGCTCTGGCGGATTTAAAGCCGGGGGAGGTGGTTTTGGACCTGGGCAGCGGCGCCGGGCTGGACGTTTTGCTGGCCGCCCGCCGGGTGGGGGTAGCGGGAAAGGTTTACGGCCTGGACATGACCGAGGAAATGCTGGCCCTGGCTCGGGAGCACCAGAAGCGCAGCGGGGTAACCAACGTCGAATTCATCAAGGGCGACATGGAAAATATCCCATTGCCGGACAACCACGTGGACGTGGTGATTTCCAACTGCGTGATTAACCTGGCCGCCGACAAAGCCGGAGTGATCCGGGAAGCTTTCCGGGTGCTCAAGCCCGGGGGCCGGCTGGCCGTTTCTGACATGGTATGGCAGCGGGAAGTGCCTGCCTGGCTGCGGCAAAACGTCGAGCTTTGGGCGGGCTGTGTGGCCGGCGCTCTGACCGCCGAAGAATACCGGCACCTGCTGGCGGAGGCGGGTTTTGCCGAAATCGGACTGGAGGTTATCCGTGTTTTTAGCCGGGCGGATTTCCCGGAAGGGCTCTTGACAGAGGAAATGGAGAAGCAGCTGGCTTCTTACGCCGGTTCCCTGGTCAGCGCCTTCGTCCGGGCGCGTAAACCCCGGGGCAAAGGCGAGGATGGCGGCCGGTAAAAGAAGCGGTTCCAGCCAATGCCTCCCCCGCCGATCGGAAGGCCGTCTTTTCTTTGTTGGCGGAGGCCGGGCCCGGCCACGTACGGAATAGCCGAAGACCCGGCTCACTTTTACGCGGCCGGGACCCTTTCGGATGCAGTCGGCATGCTTCCGCCAATAAAGGCCGGACATGGGTGGTCCGTGGTCCGGTAAACTCCAAGGGTTCCCTCTCTTGACAGGTGTGCTGTAATAATGTATGCTGTAATCGGGTGATGGTTGTGAATAACTATAAATATAGAACGCAGCTTTACCTGGATGAAGATCATTACCGTTTTTTAAAAGAACAGTCTGCCCGTTACCAGATCAGTATGGCCGAAGTAGTCCGCCGCCTGCTCGACCGCGAATTGGAAAAAAAAGAAGAAATTAAGGAGGACGACCCTATTTTCCGGCTGGGGCGGGAAGGCTTTGCGACCGGCCGCCAAAACGGCTCGCTTAACCATGACCGGTACATTTACGGCTGGTTCCCGAACCAGCAAAACAGAAAAAAGCACGGTTCCGATGGTTAAAAGCAGGAAAAAAGAATGGCTGTTCATCGATACTTCCGCATTCATTGCTCTTTATGATCGAAGCGATCTTAATCATGAGGCGGCAGCCGGCTTTTTTACCCCGGCGAACATTTCTTCTTTAAGGGTTATCCCGGTAACGACAAACTTCGTTTTTGCGGAAGTGTACGCTTACTTTTGCCGGTTTCACCAGGTTGCCATCGCGATCGGCGAAAGCATCCGAACCAGCGAAGTGTTAAAATACTTCCGGGTGCAGGAAGTGGATGAGCATTTAGCCTGGGAACTGGCCAAAAAATACACCGACAAGGACTTTAGCTTTACGGATTGCCTGAGCTTTGCGGTTATGTCCAGGCTGGGCTGCCGGAAAGCTTTTGCCTTTGATCAGCATTTCCGGCAAATGGGCTTTGAAGTTTTTCCTTAAAAGAGGCCTGACAGCCATATACAGGTTGTCAAGGGAGGCTTTTCCCACGCCGGAAGACTTCGTTACCTAAAAACCAATCTAAAGGAAGTTTGAGGTCAGGAAGAGTTTGCTCCACCCCGGGAACAAAACCTTTCCTGACGCCGTCAAATAAATATAGAGGGATTACTACGCAAAGGAGAGGACAGGATTGGTTGTGAAAAAGGGCTATAAATACCTGGCCGCCTGCCTGCTCCTGGGGGCGGCGCTGGTGATCGGGGCGGCGGGCTGCGGACCGAAAGCGGGGCCGGGGCAGGCGCCGCCGGCGCAACAGGAGCAGGAAGGGCAGCCGCCCCAGCCGCTGCCGGAAAAGACGGCGGAAATTCACGGGATAAAAGTAACCACCGGCGGCGATACGGTCAGGGGCGGTGCGACCCACCTGGCCTCCTTTGCCATGGAGAGGGGCGCGCTTGATTATACGCCGGCTGCGGCCATGTTTTCGCCGGACGGACGGTGGGTTGCCTTTCAGGGCAGGCAGGAACGTCCGGACGGCCGGGTGGCCGGACTGTGGGTGATGGCCCTGGACGGCTCCGGGGGCAGGCTCCTGGCCCGGAGCGGGGAAAAGGAATTGACGGGCGGTACGCTGGTTCTGCAACTGCTGGGCTGGACCAGGGACAACCAGGTGGTCTTCGCCCGCCAGGGAACCCAGCCCGACGGAGCCCACCAGGGGCAGCGGGGGATTTCCCTGCGGGCGGCCGCGCCGGATCAAGGAGAAGCCCGGGAGGCGGCCTGGCTGCCCGTGCCGGAGGGTATGGTGCGCCAGGTGCAGTTGCTCCCCGGCATTGATGGCGTTTTTGTGCAGGCTTCCCGCGCCCTGTGGCGGCTGGATCTTGCCGACGGCAAAAAAACCCGGTTAAAAGACAATATTCCTTCCTACGACGGCCTTTTTTACCCCCTGCTTTCCCCCGCCGGCGACAGCTGCGTTTACGAACTGTGGGAGCCGGACCAAAAAGGGATTTTCCTCCTGAGCCTGGAAAGCGGCCGGGAAAAAGCACTGGCGCTAAACGGCGAGAACTGGAACTTCCTCCCCCGGTATTCCCCGGACGGCAGTCACCTGGCCTATTACGCGGCGCCGTTGAAGCCCGGTCAAAAGGCCGGCCGGTACGCCAACGACTACGACATCGTGCCGGGGGAAGACGGCCCCGCGCCGGTGGCGGAAGCAGTGGAAATAATTAGCGCGGAAGGGCAAAAAGTCGCCCGTTTGGCCGTCCCCGGGGCGAAGGCGGCGAATTTCCGCTGGGGGGCGGACGGCAAGCACCTGGCTTTTGCCGCCGGGAAAGTCAAGAGCAGCCCCGCCGGCCAGGCCGGACCCTGGGGGGAGGCCGCGATGGAATGGCAGTCCCTGTGGGTGGCTGACCGCCAGGGAAAAATGACGAAAGTGGCCGATTTACCCCCCGACGCCACCTACATTACACCCTTAAACGTCAGCCCGGACGGCAGGCAGGTGCATTATGTGGTGAGCAGGCAGGATAAACGCTCCCTGTGGGTTGCCCGGGAAGGGGAAAAGCCGGTGGAAGTCGCCTCCGTTGTTGATTTCTGGGATGACCTCTTCCCCGTGCCCGGCTACGCGGACGGTTTCTTCCTTACCGGGGGCGCAGGGGGCGAGGAGGAGATTTTCCGGGTGCAGGGCGACCGGGCAGTCCAGATCACCGCCGACGGCGGCTGGAAGACGGTCCTGGGCGTAAACGGCGGGCGGCTGGCCTATATCCGGGACGACCAGCCCGGCGAGGAGGGCAGGCTGGTGGTATTATCCTGCGAATGAGAAGCGCCGCTATTTCTGGCGAATATTCAATCTCCGGGAAAAGGAGGCTTTTTCACGGCCCCGTGACGATCTGCCGGGCCTGTTCCGGAGTCCGGGCGTCCAGCAGGTTGCTGAAATAGATTAACCAGGCTTTTAAAGGGTCCCTTGGCCAACGGCCGAGGTTCCTGATTTTCTCGATCGCTTTTACCGCGTTGCTCTTTCCAGGTAAATGGGCATATGTATTTATTTGTATTTATTACACCGCCTTTCTGGCCTTGTAGTTTTTTGTGCCGGTGTCAATTGCCTGGACCAGTGTTTCTGGTTGCTGTGAACCAATCAGTAGAATTTCGCCGCTGGCAAGTTCCAGCTCAACACCCCGGTTGCCCCTTACGGTATACGCCCAGCCGTTTTTGTGCCAGTGAATCCCCCAGCCCGCGTGCTCGAAAATTGCGTTGTAGGTGTAAACCCTGTAATTTTTTAGATTTTCAAATGGTACTGTTCGCCGAAGGAATGGAAAGTAACGGATATGAATTCCTTCGGGGTCGACCACGGTTATTAATTTAGCTGTATAAAAAAGGACAGGAAGGCCGATTACGATCAGAAGGATAAGGGGACCAAAAATTGCCAGTCCAATGTCCGACATTGGTCTATCGCCCCAGGGAACACCCAGAACGAGCTGCTGGAACATTCCGTAACTAAAAAGGATGGCCACCAACAGGGAAACCGGCAGGAGGATGATCCAGAGCCAGATTTGCCGGAACTGCTGTACCTCCCGGTAAATTACGTCTGAGTGAAGGGTTTTCTCAATCATGCGCTCATCTCCCAATGAACCAGATCCTGCCAACGACCCTTGGATCTCTCCCGTGCGCAACTTTTCGCTTCCCCGAAGGTACAGCGCCCCGGTTGGCCCGGCAGACGTCATTTGAGGTAAAGGGTCAGCCAGAACTCCTCGCCTTTTTCCTCCAGCCCCGGTTCTTTGCCGACCAGGTTTTTCATCTGCCTGATGATCATGGGAATTCCCCGGCCGAGGCGGTCCACGTAGCGGAGGTTTTCCATATACTTGAGCAAAAAGGGGTTACGGGCATAGGAGGTGCCGATTTTCATTTTTTCCACCGTTACCGTGTTGGGCAGGCGGCCGGGGCTGCGCACCTCAA
>DYET01000076.1 GCA_020725625.1 Desulfovirgula sp.
ACCACCATCACCAGTTGCCGAATTTTTACCACGAGACCTCACTCCTTACCCGGGAGTCGGCTACTTCTTATGAAGTAACCTCTAGAGGTCTCATTTCTTTATTGCCCCTCCAGACACCTACTAAAAATATACACTGCCTTGTTTCTAAATATATATACTGTTAATGCCTGCGGCGGCGGAAGGTCCCGCGGCCGCAGGCCCGTCACCCGACGGTTTTCCCCCGGCGCCCCTTCTTAATACGCCCAAGTAAACCCCGGCCGTTTCAAGGGCAATGCGGTTCCAGTCATAGCGGCTGACCACCTTCCGGTATGCCTTCCGGCCTAATTTCCTGGCCAGGTCCGGGCGGTCCAGGAGCTCCAGAACATAACGGGCCAGCAGGTCGGCCCTGCCCGGGGGAACCTTTAGCCCGTCTATCCCGTGGCTGACTATTTCCGAAAGGCCCCCGGTGTCGGATACCAGCACCGGGGTCCCGGCCGCCATGGCTTCCAGGGCAACGATGCCGAAGGGCTCGTAAATGCTGGGAAAAACCGCCACCGAAGCCTCGGCCAGGAGCCGGTTCCGGCCTAAATCGTCAACAAAGCCGATGAATTTAACATGTCCGGCAACGCCGCGGCGTTCGGCCAGCCTCCTCAGTTCCTCCTCGTAGGGTCCCCTGCCCGCCACCACCAGCAGCACCCCGGGATGGCGTTCCATGATCAGGGGCAGTGCCTCGATTATAACCTGGACGCCCTTTTCCGGAACCAGCCTGCCCAGGAAGGCCATCACCGGCCCCCCGGAAAAGAACCCTTGTTTTTCAGCCTGGGCGCCGGTTCCATCCGCCAGGCTGCCGGGATCGACCCCATTGGGGATGACCTTGATTCCTCCCTGCCCTTCCCCGAAAAGCATCCTCACCTCCCTGGCCATGTAACTGCTGCAGCAGATTACCCTGTTGGCCCTGGCCACCAGGTCGGCCTCGATGCCGTGGATCTGCCTCTGCAAGTCAGTGAAAATGCCCCTGTTCCGCCCGTATTCGGTGGCGTGGATGGTAACCACCAGCGGCAGGCGGTATTTTTCGCAAATGCTCCCGGCCGCGTCCCGGACCAGCCAGTCATGGGCATGGACAAGGTCAAAAAAGCCCCGGGAGAGGCCCCTTTCCTCGGCCCTCCTGACCATGCCGGCATTGAGCCTGACCAGCCACTCCAGGAAATCCCCGGTATCCAGTTCCTCCGGGCTAAGCCTGTGCACGTGCACCCCGGTTTCATCCACCTCGTAAGGCGGCCTGCCGTGGGCCGGGCAGGTGAACACGTGAACCTCCAGGCCAAGGCCGGACAGGGCCCGGGAAAGGTCGTGGACGTGCCTGCCCAGGCCACCCACGGTTCGGGGTGGGTACTCCCAGGAAAGCATGATTATTCTCATTGCTGAACTCTTAAAAAGCCCGGGATACACCTTCCTGGTCCCGAACACAGTAAAATCCAGGTCGGGAAATATGTTGTTCCTGCTTTCCAGGTCGCCCAGCAGGGCTTCGTCAACCGCCCCGGACTCAATTTGGCCGGCCAGGGCCAAAAAATTATTGAGGTGATCGGCAACCCTCCCGGAGGCATAGCCCACGGTGGTCCCCTCTTTGAGGATAAATGCCCAGTCGCTGCTCTGGGCCAGGAGAAGTTCCCGGCCCGCCTGGTTGAGTGCCCTCCTGACGGTCCCCCGGGCCCGCCGGTTCAGGTCCGCCAGCTCCGTCATTTTGACCTCGGCAGCATGCTGGTGCCTGTATATCCAGTCATTTTTAGGGTTCAGCCAGACATAACTGTACCCTCCCTCCCCCCAACTGCTCATGAACAGGTCGACCACCTGATTGTCGGAATACAGAGCCAGGTAGTCCCCGGGGGTTACTGTCTTGATTTTTTCCGCCGCCGCCTGGCGAAGGACATGTTCCAGCCATACGGGGCCCTCATACCACCAGTGCCCAAACAGTTCGGCGTCATACGGGGCCAGCATCAGAGGGGGCCTGTCCATCCTGGAAAAAGCCCTGTCGGCCTGCCGGGCCCTGGCCCAGAGGAAATGACGGGCGTGCACCTCAGCAGTTTTCCGGGCTGCATCCGGGTCATATACCTCCTTGTTATCCCCCCGCCCGGTTATCCGGTAGTATTTGAAGCCGGTGTCCACCCGCACCGGCCCCTCGGGCAGATAGGGCTCGAGGTAGCCGGCGTCCAGATCGTAGGCTATGTCACGGTAAAACTCCCTGTAATCCGGGTGCCCGGGATAACCCATCCTTCTCTCCCACACCTGCCTTGAGCTTTCCGGGTCCCGGCCGAAAACGGCCACGCCGGACCGGCACTGAACCGGGGCGTATACGCCGCAGGCGGGTTCGGGGGAAGCGCTGAGAAGCCCGTGGGTGTCCACCACGAAGTATTTAATCCCGAATTCCTGCAGCAGAAGGTCCAGCCCCCGGTCATAGCCGCACTCAGGCAACCAGAAGCCGGATGGCACCCCGCCGAAAAGCCTGCCGAACAGGTTCAAGCCCACCTCAATCTGGGCCCTGCGGGCCTCCTCGGTGTGGACCAGGGGGAGAAAAGCGTGGGTGGCCGAGGTGGTGATCAGATCCAGCCTCCCCTTCGACCGGAGATCCCCAAACCTGGAAGGCAGATCGCCGCCGCAGCCAGTAAAATACCTCCGAACGAATTCCAGATGCCGGAGGTACATCAGCGACAGCCTGTTGAATTTTTCGTCCCGGGCGGTCCTCTCGCACTCGGCCGTTCCCAGCCTTACGGCCCGGTCCAGGTATTCCAGGTATCTCTCTTTCAAAAGGTCGTCCGTCATCATTGACATCAGGGTGGGTGACAGTGAAACCGTCAGGCGGAAATCCACCCCCTCCCCGGCCATTTTTTCAAAGGACGCCAGCAGGGGTATGTAACACTCGGTGCAGGACTCGAAAAACCAGTTTTCCTCCAAAGGTCTCCTTTGTTCCGGATGGCGCACGAAGGGCAGATGGGCGTGCAGCAAAATCGAAAGAAAAGCGCGGTCCATTCTTATTTACACTCCCTTCACCGGCCGGTCAGTTGAGTGTCAAAGCCCATATAAAAGGGCATCTGTTCCATGATTTCGCCCAGTTCCGGACTGGGGCCGTTTATTACCGCCCGTCCGCCGGCGACCCGGGGTTCCGGGAGGCCCGCGGCCTGCTTCCCGTGGCCTTCTTTTTCCTTGGGCATGGCGTTGAACCTGGGAGCGGGCGGCGTACTGATTTTTTCCGACCCGACAAGCGGAAAAAAGCTTCCGTCCGGAAGCCTGCAGCCAATCTCAAAGCGATATGCCGAATCCGGTTTAAGGTCGTTAAAATACCAGTTGTCCGTGCCCGGGGGAGGCTCGACCTCCCTGACCAGTATGTACTGGTCATCGAACCCCTCGCTTTCAACGGCCCTGTACAATCTGACCAGGACGGCCCCTCCCAGCCCGGCGGCGACCTCCCACTGGCTGCCGGACAACTCCCAATAAGCAAATACAACACCGGGACCCTGCGGAAAAAAACCTGCCACGTTATCGTCATAGAACCGGGGAAGCGAGTCATGTCCGGCCAAGGAAACCACCTCCCAACCAGAAACAAACCGGCATGGTGAATCATAACATAAGGCCCCGGGAATTTCAACATGTTGTTATTGATATCACATACTTCGATCTAATTCGACTTTAACCATTAGCTAAACTTTTAACTACGAGTTATAACCGGCAGTGCTTATAATGGACATGTGTCCGGTATAATACAGCACCTCAAAAATATTTTAACATGTTTTAAGTATATTTTCCAGCTTTTTAATGTTATTATGTTATCATATTCACATGCAGTTCAAAAAATTTATTTCCTGCAGTCCTTACAGTGGCCGAAAAACTTCAGCTGGTGGTTGATCACCTCGAAATCCAGCTCCCGGCTTACTCTCATTTCCAGGTCCTCCAGCAGGTCCTCACCGACTTCGAATATTTTTCCGCATTTCAGGCAGATTACATGGTGGTGGTGGTGCCCGGTAGCCTCGCTGTCCCCGTACTCGTAGCGCTTGCGGCCGTCGCCGAAGTCCATGCTGTGAATGATGTCAAAGTCGGAAAACAGTTCCAGGGTCCGGTAAACTGTGGCCAGGCCCACGTCCGGGGCCTTCTCCTTGACAAGGTTGTATACCTCTTCGGCGCTCAGGTGTTTGTCCTTGTTCTCCAGAAGCACCCTCAAAATAGACTCCCTGCGGGGGGTCAGCTTGTACTCCCTGGCCTTCAGCTTTTCCTCAACGTCGCAGATGACCTTGTTTTTCACAGATCTCACCCCCGGGGCTTTTTCTTCACTGTTAGTATATTAAGGTTAGTATATTAAAGCCCGGTTTCACCTGTCAAATACATTAACTCTGGGAGCCTCTAGTAGTATCTTCTCCTCCTGTACATGTAGTAACGGCGGCGGGCCCTGGCACGGGACCGGGCATACAGGTATAAAACCCCTATGATCACTGCGCCGTGCCACCAACGGAAGAAAGGCTTGCGGTCCACGTCCCGGTCGGCCACCAGTTCCACGCCGCCGATGTTCCTTCCTCCCAGGACAAAGCTCATGACGCCCACTTTTTGCCCCTTTTTCACCGGCGCCTCCACGTCCGCGTCGATGGTTACTTTCTTTTCAACGGCGGTGTTCCCGTCCAGGGGCAGGTTGTAGTAGAACATTCCGGCGGCCACCGCCCCCACTTCCTCTTCCATCCCTTTTTTCACTTTTGCCCTGCCCGCCTGGGCTCCCTGTTCTACCAGGACAACCGGCCTGAACTGGTTGAACCCGTAATCCAGGAGGGCCATGGAGTCCTTGTAAACCCCGGAATTCTCAGTCTTCATGACCACCGAAAGAAGCTCGCGGCCGTCCCTTTTGGCACTGGACACCAAGCAACGCCTGGCCTCGTCCGTATAGCCCGTCTTGATTCCGGTCGCTCCCTTGTACTCAAAAGCCGACCCGGGCCACAGGAGCCGGTTGAGGTTGACAAAATCCTCCTGGGGGATCCCCTTGACCGGGCGGGGCAAGTTCCTTTTAAACTGGTAAGCGTAAGTTCCGGCGTATTTCCTGAAAACGCTGTTTTTCATGGCTTCTCGGGCAATGAGGGCGAGGTCCGCGGCGGTGGTGAAGTGGTTCGGGTCGTGAAGGCCGTGGGGGTTGGTAAAGTTGCTGTGGACCGCCCCCATGGCCCGGGCCTCTTCATTCATCAGGCGCGCAAACCCCTCCACCGATCCCCCGATGTGCTCGGCCACGGCCACGGCGGCGTCGTTGGCCGACGACAGCATCAAGGCGTAAAGGAGATTTTCCAGACTGACAAGTTCTCCTTCCTGCAGGCCCACGGAAGACCCGTCCGCCAGGCAGGCTTCCCGGGACACCGTGACCATGTCGCCGAGGTTGCCCTTTTTGATGGCGATCAGCGCGGTGAGGATCTTGGTGGTGCTTGCCGGGTACATCCTTTTATTCTTATTTTTTTGATAAAGTATCTGCCCGTTTTCCATATCCATTAAAAGGGCAGCCTCAGCCGAGACCTCAGGCTGCGCCATAACCTGCACAGGAAGCAGAACGGCAAAAAACAGAATTGTCGCAATTACAACAGCTGCTCTCTTCATTCTTTCCCCCGTGTGTTGACAAGCTTATAGGTTTAAACTTCTATACCGATTCTAATTTATCCTCTTTCCTGAACTTCCCAGCACCGCCACCCCGGCCAGAAGCAGGGCGATGAGGCCCGTCATGATCAGCGGGGCGGAGGAACCCCACGCGGCGGCAAGCAGGCCCAGCAACCTGGCCGCTGCCCCTCCGGTCAGGAAGGCCAGCACCAGAACAGTAATCCATATAAACACGCCCTCTTTCCAGCCCCGCTCCTTGAAGATGACCATCACCGAAGCGATGCAGGGAACGAAGAGGGTAAGGGTGACCATGATCACGAAGGTCTGAGTCTCGGTCATGGGAAAATCCAGGATCCCGGCGGGCCCGAATTCTCTCCGGACAAAACCCATGATAAAAGCGCTGGCGGACTCCCGGGGGAGGCTGAGCAGACCCACGGTGACCGGGTCCATGTAATTATGTATTAAGTCCATCGTCCCGGTTATCTGGAGAAGGCTGAGAAACAGTGAGCCTCCCAGGAAAAGAGGGAAAGCTTCCTTTAGAAAATGCCACGATCGCATCCGGGTTTTGATCAGGACGTTGCCCAGCCTGGGGAACCGAAGCGGGGGCAGGTCCATGAGGAGGGGCGTGGACGCACCGGGGAGGATCCTGGAGAGCGCAATCCCGGCTGCCGTTAGAACGAGCAGGATAACCATCCCGTAAAGAATAAAGTAGGATATCCCCTGCCTGGCCATAATGGCTGTGACCAGGGCCAGCTGGGGGGAGCAGGGAACCGCCAGGGACAGGAGGAAAATGGCGATCAGCCTTTCCCTGTCGGTAGGCAGCAGCCGGGTGGTGATGACGGCCGCCGTGACGCAGCCGAATCCAAGCACCAGGGGGATTACCGACAGCCCGTTCAGGCCGATTCCGGCCAGGAGCCTGTCCATCAGTATCGCCAGCCTGGGCAGGTATCCGCTGTCCTCCAGCAGCGACAGCACCAGGAAGAATCCCACCACCAGAGGGGTCAACAGCCCCAAAACATAAGTAACCGCCATGGTTAGAAGGCCGAAACGGCCGGCAAGGATTTCCCCCGCGGGGGATCCGGGATCCAGGTAGGCAGACAGGACAGACCGGACAAAGGGCTCGTAATAGCCCGCCATCAGCCTTCCCTCGGTAAAGTCGACCACCACCTGGGCGAAAAAAACACCCACCACAAGGTAGACCAGGGCCATGACCAGGATCATGATCGGAAAACCGGTCAGCGGCCTGATCATGACGCGCCCCAGGTGTTCCAGGAAACTTCCCGCGGGCTGCAGATCGGTGCTGACCAGGCGGACGATTTCATTTACCCTGGCCCGCCTGTGTCTATACAGCACCATCTGATCGGTGCCGGGGGGTAAACCCAGGGTTTCGGCGGTGACGACATCCCCCTCCAGGAGAAGGAGTGCCATGGCCTCCGAAGTTCCCAGCTCCCGGGCCATTTCCGCAAGCCTCCGGGCCAGGTCCGGATCCCGGAACCCCCTGCCGGCCTCCGGCAGTCTTTCGGCCAAGGTTTCCAGCCCCCGCCTCTCCACCGCCACCGTGGGGACCACCGGCACGCCCAGGATGTCCTCCAGGACCCCCGTATTTATACCGAGGCCGTACCTGGCGGTTTCATCGGCCATGTTCAGGGCGACCACCACCGGCACCCCCAGATCAATCAGGTGCAGGGTTAGAAACAGGTCCCTCTCGAGGCGGGCCGCGTCCACCACGTCAATGACAACGTCGGCTGAAAGTACGAGGTCCCGGACCAGCCTTTCCTCGCCGGTAAACGAGGAAATGCCGTAGACCCCGGGTGTGTCGATGATTATGTTGCCGCCGGCCCAACCGTAACAGGTGTCCACAGTGGTCCCCGGAAAATTGCTGACATCCTCGTAGACACCGGTCAGGCCGTTAAAAAGGGCGGTTTTCCCCACGTTGGGGTTGCCCACCACCACAATGTACCTCGTTTCCTCTCCCGCCCCGGCCTTTTTCCCAAAGTCACGACAATCCAAACCTGCTTCCCTTCTTCCAGCAACCGGTTATGCACTAATATTACTTCAGGCCGCCGGCTTTTAGAATACAGCCTCATTAAAAAACCCGCTTTTTGAAAGCGGGAGGCGAAGTCCGGCACAGTCCCTTTAACCCCCGGCCGCGTATTTTGTCCCGCGTACCGCCACCGGCTCCACCCCGATGAGCCGGGCCAGGTTCCTGCCGATGGCGATTTCCTGCCTGTTCATGGAAATAACAACAGGCCCGGCGGGAACCACTTCCCGGCAGGTCACCACCGTTCCCTCGGAAATTCCCAGGCGTATCGCCTGGGCCCTGGTAAAATCGTCGGGCAAGGCTGTTATTCTTAACTTTTGGCCCCTTCGGGCCTGGTCCAAAGTCAACGGAAACACCCCGTCTCGAAATGAAAAAGAGAACCGTTATCATTAACTAATTATATTCCATACCCGGCGCAAAAATCAACAAAAATTACTTCTAAATCGGGTCCGGACGGGGAAAAATAATTTTACTACACTGTCATGGGGGGTCATGTCTATGGTTGACATAGACACCAAGGGCATGGAAGTCGCTCCGCTTAACGAAAGCCAGATGGATACGCTCCGGGAGGCCGAAAAAAAGATTAACGGGAACCGGAAATCCGGGGAGGTATACCTGCTGGCCGTGACCAGGAGGTCATGAAGACTGGGTTAAAAAGCGGGGTTGGGAATTAACCGATTCCCGACTCCGTTTTTTAATTCAGGTGCCTCTCCAGGGTTTCCCAGAATGAAGAGTCCTCATATCCCAACCGCCAGATGGCTATCCCGCCGAGGCCGTATTTCTCAACCAGGCCAAGTTTTATCGCCAGGCTGTAGCGGTTCTCAAACCAGACCTGGTGTTTAACGCCGTTTTTGCTGTAGTAGAGGTACGGAACACTGCTGGAGTTGTCCCACCCGGCACTGCCGTACATGCCGACCAGCCCCGGGACATCCTTCCACCTTACCGGCTTTCCCTTTTGCCCGGCCGGCCAGTCGTAACCGTAGCAGGCGACACCCATCAGTATCTTGTGAGGCGGTATAACTTTCACCGAATAATCCAGTACCCCGGTCACCCAGGGAATGGAGGCCACCGGCCCCGGCGGCCCGCCTCCCCAGTGCTCGTCGTAGGCCATGATGGCCACGTAATCGGCCAGGCGGCCTATCGTCCTGTAATCATAGGCAGCCGACCAGTTGTTGCCCTTATCCCCGGTCTTGGCCGGAACAGCCAGGATAAGAAGCTTTGACCTGGGTTTGAGATGACTGCTGAGCTGTTCCAGAAAAGCGTTGAAGTCCTCCCTGCTGGAGGGAGGAAGCCCCTCCAGGTCTACGTTCACACCGTCATAGCCGTATTTATCCACCTGCCTGACTATATTATCAATCAGGTTCTTCCTGTTTGACTTTACGGCCAGGGCACCTTGAGCCGAATGAGGGTCGTGAATACCCGCCGAGATGTTATGTATCACCATCAGGGTTCCGGCCCCGTTTTTCCTGGCCAGCTTAATCCCCTCCGTTGAGGGGCTGCCTTTTAAATTCCCCCCGCTGTCCACGAAGAAATCGAACATGGCTACTTGATTAACCAGCCAACCGAAGTTTAAAAGAGAATTGTGCGACAGCCTGTCCCCCGGGTAATCCACCGCGTAGTAGCCCAGGACAACCTTGGACTGCCCGTACAGTATGTTCCATTCCTCCCGTCCCACCTGGCCGTCTGCCTTCAAACCGTATTTTCTCTCCAGGGCCACCACCGCCTTAAGGGTAGCCCAGCCGTAGTATCCCGACACTTTCTGTTCCGCCGGGAGAAAACCGGCCTTTTGAAGCATCAGTTGCAGTTCGGTTACCCGGCTTCCCCTGCTGCCCACCATCAGCTTTTCTTCTCCGCCGATTTCGGCCAGAACGGGAACAGCCGGCGCTGTGATCAAGACCAAAGCCAGTACAAACAAACACAACCTGAGGTTACTTGCCATTCCAACCTCCCATTTTTTTATCATATCTGACACCTTTCGACATTCATTATAATACCAGGAAAAACCCGGCCGGGATATGATTGATTATTGCCAGCCTGTCCAGCATATCCCAGGCATTTGTACCGGCCGGTCCTTTAAGTTATAATAAATTATGGTATCCATCAAAGACTGTGCCCTGACAACGGTCCTTTTTCTGGCCGAGTTCTCCAGGGGGGCTTTCTTTTTAACCTTCCTGCCCCTGTACACCACTGAAATTCTCGGCTGGACCATCGCCACGGCGGGCATGGCCGCATCGGTTCAATATCTCGCCGAAACCCTTGTCAAGTCCTTTGCCGGATGGCAGCTGGACAGACACGGCAGGCCGGTCCTCCTGGGGGGCCTTCTGGTAGGGCTGGCCGCCCTTGCCGCTGTCCGGGTCCATCCCCACCCCGGGCTGCTGATAGCCGCCGCCGGGCTGTTCGGACTGGGCTACTCCCCGCTCTGGATCGGGATTATCACCCAGGTGGCACCGGCCGGCATTATAAACCGATCTTCCCGCATCGGCCTGGTCTTCACGGCCTGGCTGGCCGGCATGGGGAGCGGCCTGACGTCAATCAACTTCTTTATTTCCGCCGGCTACGACGCAGCCTTCGGGGTGATTATCGGGTCCTTCCTGGGAGCATTGGCCATCGGCGGACTGTTCTACCCCCGGGCCTCCTCCGGCCGGTCCGGCCCAGGCATCCCGCCTGCGTCCATTCTGCCGGCATTCAGGAGCCTAGCCCTGAACAAGGCCGTAACCCGGGTGCTTCTGCCCGGGATGTTCCTGCAGACCATGTCCGCCAGCCTGCTGGTGCCTGTGCTGCCCGTTTTTGCAAGAACCAGGCTGGGCTTAAGTCACGACGGGTACGGACTGCTGATTCTGGCGGGCGGGGCCGCCGCCGTCCTTTTTCTCATTCCCATGGGCCGGCTGGCGGATAAAATCAACCTGAAAACAATACTGTTCAGCGGCTTCGCCTGCTCTTCGGCCGCCCTGACCGGCTTGGCCCTGGCGGGAAACAAGGACAACGCCCTGGCCATTACCCTGGCCCTGGGGGTATCCTATGCAGCGGTGCTTCCGGCCTGGAACACGCTGCTGGCCAGGTCCATCCCGGCTGAAAGGCAGGCCACGGGCTGGGGAATATTCTCCACCGTAGAGGGCCTGGGCATTGCCGCAGGACCTGCCGTCGGAGGTATTTTGGCCAGATACTGGAGCCCCCCGGCGGCCCTCCTGGCGACCGCGGGCCTGCTGGCGGCGATGGCGCTGTTTTACCTTGCCTACCCGGTGGAGAGGTTTTTCAGTCCGGATCACGATCGCAGCCAACCGGATCACAGGGACTGCAACCAGATTTAAAGCGCCGGACTCTTGTCTTTGCTGGCCCAGATGGGGGTGAACGCCTTGGCCGAGGAATTGATCAAGTACTTTACCCTCACCATAATCATCTACAACGTGGTGCCGACGATCCTGGCCCGCCTCTGCAACCTCGGGGTGATCAGCCGGGTGCCTACCAGAGGCAGGGTAATCATCACCTTCGACGACGGGCCCGACCCCCGGTACACCCCGCGGGTGCTGGAGATATTGAGGGCGGCCGGGGTCAAGGCCTGCTTTTTCGTAATCGGCGAGAAGGCCCGCAGGCACCCGGAGATTATCAGGAAAATCATTTGTGAAGGACACGAAATAGGCAGCCACGGGTTCAGGCACCGCATCCCCTGGCTGCTGGGGCCCATCGGCACGATCAGGGAGGTGAAGGAGTCCTACCGGATCATCGAAGAAATCACGGGAACTCCTCCGGCAGCCTTCAGGCCTCCCTGGGGCCTGTTCAATCTTTTTTCCTACCTCTACCTCTGCCGCCTGACCTTCAGAAAAAGAGTGGTCCTGTGGTCCTTCATGAGCTGGGACTGGGGCAGGAGAGCAACCACGGAAAACATTGCAGACAAAATAAGGAAAAAGATTTTTGACGGATCCATCCTGATTTTTCACGACAGCGACACTGCACCCGGCGCATCCGCCGGGTCGCCCGAAAAAATGATCTCGGCCCTGCCTGGAATTATAAACGAGTTAAAGGCCCGCGGCTATAAAATAACCCTTCTCGGGGAACTGGGGAACAGCCGGGGATCCCAGGCCAGGGAGTGGCTGCTGAAATTGTGGAGGGCCTGGGAGAGGGTTTTCAGGCTGGCCCTGCGGATCAGCGACGTAACCGACGACCTGGGCCGGCCCACCATCTTCCGGACCTCCGCAAGGCGGTACTTCGGCCCCCGGGTACAGCTCCCCGGCGGGGAAGTTCTCCTGCCCGGCAAAAAGGTCTGCGACCTGCACATCAACAACGACTACCTGGTTGGCTGCCTTGAAGGGGAAACCAGCCCGGGGAAAATAGGCGTCCGGTTGGCCGGGGAACTGCGTCGCTCCCTCCCCCTCTTGGCCGCCCACGTATCGAGGGACCCCGTTCTCAGGGACACGGATTTTCTCGTGGGCATAACCCTGCTGCACAGGGGATCGGTTACCGCGGGCTTCACCCCGGCGGACATACCCTCCCCCATGGTAAGAAGGCTGGTTTCTCTCTACCAGCGCGTGGTCCTGAACATCTACCACCCCTCGGCAGGGGCCCGCCTTTACGGCAAGGGCGACCTGACCCCGAAAATAGTCGTCATGAGCAAAGCCGCCCTGTTGTCGAAATACGCCGGCGAAGCCGGTTGTTCGACAAAATAAGGCCCCTTTTGCCGAGGGGCCGTGTTTTTTCCTGGTCGCCGCAGTGATTTCCACCGCGTTGACCATGCACGTGTTATAATGATAGATATTTGTCCGGGCGGTCCTGCTTTGCCTAAACCGTCCCGGCAAACCTTCCGCGGGGGATTCCCAATGAACACCGCTACATTGCTCAAAGCCATGAAAAAAATACTGGACCCGTCCAGAATCGTCCACGGTGAGCTGGAGAGAAGGCTCTACTCGTATGACAGCTCCTATCTCTCCGTCCGTGGCCGGTACTGCCCGGACATCGTGGTGCTTCCCCGATCCACTGCCGAAGTGTCCAAAATCATGGCCTTCGCTTACGGGAACGGCGTTCCGGTCACCCCCCGGGGGGCCGGCAGCGGGGAAACCTGCGGCTGCGTTCCGGTCAGGGGAGGCATTGTGATGGACCTGTCGGGATGGAACACCGTCGAGGAAGTCGACGTTCACAACATGCAGGTCCTGGTCCGGCCCGGGGTTGTCCACTCCCGGCTGAACGACCATCTTGCCCGGTTCGGCCTGTTTTTCCCCCCGGACCCGGGGAGCACCCGGATGTGCACCCTGGGCGGCATGGTGGCCAACAATTCCAGCGGGATGAGGGCGGTGAAATACGGCACCACCGAACAGTATGTCCTCGGCCTGGAAGTCGTCCTTCCCGACGGCGAGGTCATTGTCACGGGCGGACAAAACTGCCGCGCCCTGAAAAACGCCAGCGGCATCAACCTGACCAAGCTTTTCGTGGGATCCGAGGGTACCCTGGGGGTAATCACCCTGATCAGGCTCCGGGTCTGGCCCAGGCCCCGGGCCAGGGGCATAGCCATGGCCTGCTTCGATAAGCTCGAACAGGCACCGGCCGCCGTCCTCGACGTATACCGGGCGGGGATACTGCCCTCGGGCATAGAAATACTGGACGAGTCGGCCATCAGGGCGGTAAACCTTTACCGGCCGGAAATCAACCTTCCCTCTGCCGAGGCCATCCTTCTTTTCGAGGTGGACGGCAACCCCGCTTCGGTGGAATGGGAAGGGCAGATGATTGCCGAGATCATGATTAAAAATTCGGCCACGGTGGAATGGAGCACGGACCCGCAGCGCATGACCGCCCTGTGGCAGGGGAGGAGCGTGGTGGCCGCCGCCGCCTCCAGGCTCAGGCCGGACGGGACGAGGGTCTTTGCCGGCGAGGACGTTTGCGTGCCGCTGGACAGGGTAGCCGAAGCCCTGAGGGCGATTAAGGACCTGGGGCGGAAATACGGCATCGCGGTGGTGGCCTACGGACACATCGGCGACGGGAACATCCACACCGCCCTCGTTATCGATCCCGACAACCCGGACGAAGTAAGCCGCCTGGACGGCCTGGTGGACGAAATCCACAGGCTGGCCGTTAACCTCCGGGGAACTACCACCGGTGAGCACGGCGTGGGCCTGGTCAGGTCGGCCTACTCCCTCCTGGAGCACGGCAACGCGCTGGAAAGGATGCGCCAGGTCAAGGGCGCCCTTGACCCCAGGGGGATAATGAACCCGGGGAAAATTTTCTGACCTGCGGTGAAGCCATGGCTTTTAGTCTAAAGGAAAACGTAACCAGAGAATACCTGAAAAAGTGCGTCCGCTGCGGCCAGTGCCGCTACGTCTGCCCGGTCCTGGCCGAGGCCGGGAGGGAATCGGCCTCACCCAGGGGAAAGGTTTACCTGGCCGGACTGATGCAAAGCGGCGAGGTCAAGCCCGGGCCGGGGCCCGACAGCATTCTTTCCCTCTGCCTTACCTGCGGCGCCTGTACGGCGGAATGCCCCTCGGGACTCCCGGTTGACCGGATCATCACGGCCGCCAGGGCCCTGTCGGCGGAAGTCAGGCCATACAGCCCCGGCAGGTTAATTTTCCGGCATTTATTTTCATCACAGCACCTAATCGGCAGGATCCCGGGCTTCACGGCTGTCCTGAGACGGATGACGGCCTTAGCTACCGGGCTTTCCACCGGCAGGCCGGCCCGATCCCGCATTCCCTTGAGGTGCTTGCCGGAAAACAAAAAACCCCTGATCAGGGTGGGCTACTTCCTGGGCTGCGCCACCTATTACCTCCTGCCCGAAGTTGCCGAAAGCGTGGTGGGTGTTCTCAGACACCTGGGCTGCGAGGTGGTGGTGCCCCCGGCATACTGCTGCGGCCTCCCCCTTGAAGTGGCCGGAGAGGCTGACTCGGCCCGGAAATTATTGGAAAGGAACCGCCGCCTGTTCAAAAGCTTCAGCCTTGACGCCCTGGTGACCGACTGCTCATCGTGCAGCTACCACCTTACCGAAAAGGAATTCGGCCTCCACTCGCAGCCGGTGTACGAGTTCAGCGAATTCCTGGTCAAGGTGCTGAACCCGCCCGTTCCCGGCCGGGAACTGGCCGCAGCTGTCATTGCCTGCCATGAACCCTGCCACCTGAGGTACGGGCGAAAACTGCAGGATCCAATCCGGCAGGTGGTGGGCATCATTCCGGGCGCAAAAGTGGCCAAGATACCGGGAGGCAGCGCCTGCTGCGGAGGCGGCGGGACCTTTTCAATCAGACACCGCGACTTGAGCGCGGGCATTCTCCGGCAGTGCACCCAAAGGATTAAATCCAGCGGGGCCCGGATGGTAGCCACCGTCTGCCCCTCCTGCACCATTCAAATCACCGGGAGCCTTAAATCAAGCGGCATACCTGTGTGCCATCCGGCCCAGCTGATCCACCAATCCTACGGCCTAACGGGACGACAGCAGGATAAAAATAAGCATGGACAGACTGGAAAGCATGAAAAATAAAAAGATTATCAAGAAGACCGGGTCCACGGCCAGTCTCCCCAGCCGTATTTTCCCCGCCGGCCTTTTTTTGTCCTGCCGGCTTTCCATTGTTCATCTCCTTTCACACCAAAAAAGAAGGATTTTCACCGCCAAAAGAGAAATAAAACAGGTACACTGAAGACTCAGGTTCCCGGTGAACACACCTACTTCACGCCGGTTGGCGCGACAAGGAGGTACCCGTGTATGAATCTCCACCTGAAGCTGGCCGAACAGAGTCAACTCCACCCCGACAAGGAGGCCGTCGTATTTAAAAACCGGCGGATTACCTATAAACAGCTGAACGCAATGATCGACAAACTGGCCAACGGGCTCAGGCAGTTGGGCATTGGACCGGGAGACAGGGTGATCCTGGCCTTGGGGAACTGCCCCGAATTTATCATTTCATATTATGCCATAATTAAAGTGCGGGGCATAGTGGTGCCGGTAAACCCCCATTACACCATCAACGAATACAGTACAATCATGCTGGATGCCCTGCCCGCCGCCGTGATTACAAACCACCAGCTGGTGCCGCTGTTTGAAAGGCTCTCCCCGGAGATCAAGCCGGCCTGCGGGATCATTGCCACCGGTGACGAAAACGGGGGAAGCCGGGCACATTCATATGAAAAAATACTCAGATCCGCCTCGGACACGTTTGTCCCCGACAAAGCCGGCGGCAGGCACGACGTGATCGTGATCATGTACACCTCGGGCGCTTCCGGGTCCCCCAAGGGGGCCATGCTGACTCATCACAACCTGTATAGAAACGCCCTGACCTTTGCCCAATGTTGCAAGATCACGTCCGCGGACCGCTCTCTGATGATCGCCCCGGCCCACCACGCAGCGGGCCAAACCTGTGTCATGAACACCTCCCTTCTGGTGGGGGCCACCCTTGTGGTGCACGAGGGCTGGAAAGGGCCGAAACCCCTGCTGGAGGCCATCCAAAGCGAAAAAATCACCTTTTATTTCGGCCCGCCTACCATGTACGCCCTGCTTGTCAAGTACCCGGACATCGACAAGTACGACCTCGGTTCATGGCGCCTTGCCTTCACCGGGGCGGCGCCCACCCCGCCGGAAGTGTTCAATGCCTTTGAGGAGAAATTCGGGCTGAAACTTTACGAGGGATACGGTCTCACCGAAACCTCTCCGGTGGCCACCGTAATGCCCCTGGAAGGCGTGTACAAGGCCGGGTCGATAGGGTTGCCCATCCCGGGGGTGGAAGTTAAAATCGTGGACTACGAGGACCGGGAGGTACCCGTAAACCAGATCGGCGAAATCGTGATCAGGGGCCACAATGTAATGAAGGGATATTACAACCGTCCCGAAGAAACCGGCTGGATCATGAGAAACGGCTGGTTCCACACGGGCGACCTCGGGTACAAGGACAACGACGGCTATTTTTACATCGTGGACAGGAAAAAGGACCTGATCATCAGGGGCGGCCTGAACATCCATCCCAGGGAAATAGAGGAAGTCCTATACAGCCACCCGATGATTTTTGACGCCGCAGTGATAGGTATACCAGACCCGATCATGGGCGAAGAGGTAATGGCTTTCGTCCATTCAAGGGAGGGGAGCCAGGTCACCCCGGAAGAAATACAGGAGTTCTGCGCCGACAAACTGGCCCGCTACAAGATACCCAGGTTCATCAGGTTTGTGGAAAACCTGCCCAAGACCACGTCGGGAAAACTGTTAAGGGGGGAGCTCCGCAAGATGATTTGAAAAAACGGCCCGGGTCAATGGGCCTTTATTTTGCCCGGCAATTTATACTACGTGCCTTATTTCTCTTTGCCCGGCCCTGCGGCCTTCAGGTCCCACTTGCCCGGCTGCACCTGTCACTACATCGCGGACCCTGTCAATCGCGTCGTCATGTCTGCGTCAAGATTTAGTAGATTTAGCAGGCAAACTCCCGGTATTTTTTTTATTATAATTTAGAGATAGCCGAGGAAAGGAAACTCCGGGGCCGGGGCCCGGGTTTCAATCCGGTTGCGGGACCTGCGTCTGAACCGGCTCTCTACCTTCGTCGCTTTCTGAATATTTTTAATTATTGAACATTAATGTGAAATATTGCACAACTGGCGATTATCATTTATACTAAGAATAACTAAAAAAATAGTGATAAAGAATATGCGAAATTGCCTACAAACAAGGGGTTTGAGCCGATATCAACATAAGGCCAAAAACACGCCTCAAAAAAATTGACAAAGAGTAATACAACCACCCATCCGGTGCTTCCGCCAAAAATCTAGTAAAATGTAGTGACAACAAAGACGAGGGAAGCACCTTATTTTAGGCTATAATTGTGCATTCTGTCACATAGTTGTAGTGACTAAACCCCGGGATCTGATGCCGAAAAGATCACCGCCACAAAGAAGAGCTGAAAGTAGGTGTAGTGATGTTTTTCCGCAAGGTTGTCAGCAGGAGCAACGGTAAAGAATATACCTACGTAAAGCTGATCGAAAATTACCGGGAAGGCAGTAAGGTCAAACAGCGCGTCATCGCCAACCTGGGCAATATAGAAGACCTTACGCCCGAGAAGGTGCAGGGACTAATCGCCGGTCTCTCCAGAATCTGCGGGCTGGAAACGGATTCCGACGACGCCGCCTTCGAAACCAAAAAGGTGCTGCAATTCGGCGACGTCCTGGCCCTGCACAAAGTCTGGACCCTGCTGGGGATCAACAAAATAATCCAGGACCTGATGGGATCTGAAAAATCGTCCGTACTCCCGCACCTGGTGGAGATTATGGTCATGAACCAGGTGATTAAGCCTAAGAGCAGAAAGACCCTCAGCGACTGGTACCGAAGCCTGTACCTGCCCCAACTGGAAGGAAAGAACCTCTCGCCCGAACATTTTTCCAGGGCCCTGGACGCCCTGACGGCCATCAAGGAACCGCTGGAAAAACGGATCTTCCAGGCCATTCAGAACCTGTTCCCGGCCGGATCGGGAACAATATACTGCCACCTGACCAGGGGATTTTTTGATCGGGCCGTAAATGAAAGCGCCGGCCTGCGCAGCGGCAGGTCCTTCATCGGCCGGCCGCCCGAGAGAAAGCAGGTGGACATGGGCATCCTCGTCAACGAGAAGGGCATCCCCCTGGGCCACAGGATGTTCATGGGCAGTTTTGCCGACGGCGACACGGTCCCCAAGCGGGTATCCCAGATTAAAGATCAGTACGCCATAGACAACTGCATATTCGTGGGCGACCAGAACATTATCACCGATGAAAACGTGAGGCTCCTGGTCGCATACGGATATGAGTATATAATGGGCCTTGAACTCAGGTTCAACCTGGAGCTGGGACCCCTGGAGGATTATCTGGAAATGCCCTCCGAGAAATTCGAGGCAATAGAAGACGATCTCCTCTACCGCGAAATCAAGTCGGCCGAGAACCGCTACCTGCTGTGCTACAACCCGGAGAAGGCCGCGGAGAGCATCTTCATTCTGGAAAACAGGTTAAACAGCATCGAAAAAGAACTGGCCGAAATTCAAAAATGGGTCGAGAACAAGTGCAGCGTAAACGCCAAGGCCAACTTTTACAAGGCCAAGAACCTTCTCAAGGACACCTTCTGCCGCCGCTACTTCGAATGCATGTACGACGAAAAGATGAACAAATTCAACTATCGCCGGAGGCAGGACGTGATCGACAGGGAAATCTCCCGCAGCGGAAAGTTCGTAATCAAGACGAACACCCGGGACCTTTCACCCCTGCAGATAATAAACGCCTATACCAACTACGCCGAGGCCCGGGACGAATTCCGCCTGATCAAAAACAACGAGGCCGGCCCCGGCGACTATACCGAATCAAGGATCAGGGGGTACGTATTCATCTCGGTTCTGGCCTATCTGATGGAAAAGGCACTGGAAAACATCCTCAGCCGGCACAACATTGAAATAAGTGCCCGAAACGCCCTGGAAATACTTGAGGACATCAAGCTTACAATAAATGAAATGAATCAAAAAGAAATCCGGTTCGTCACCCCGGTGGACGGCATTCAGAAAGATATCCTGGCAGCCCTCGGGGTGGCCGAAGTGCCTAGAACGTTGACGAAGGGGGCGGTTTTATAGAAGATGTACCCCGTACAGACTTAACAGCTTGATGCCGGAAGGCAAGTATGTGAATTAACATACTTGCCGGCTGAATAAAGTGCTTTTTCTTGCGGCCGTTAATCTAAACAGGTTATACCGGCCCCGTCCCGCAAGATCAGGAGGCCGGCGACAACCAAAAAGCAAAAACCAGACATCGACCTTTGACATTTCTAATATAGCACAATCATCCTTTTTATACAAGTGATTTATTGTACATTTTTGTCACCACCAAGAAAATTTTTCTTGAGCCGCAATTTAAAGCCCTATGAGGAGGTGATGGCGGGGCCGGAGGTAATGTGTAATGACAAAAAAGGGTTTTCTCTATAAAAAATAACCGGGAGGGACTACTGATGATAGATACCCTTAACGAATTTGTAAAAACCCTTTACGTATCCGACAAAAACATGTACGGGCTGGTCACCCTGGGCATCATGGCCGGCATGGGCATAACCCTGGGGCTGATCACGGAGCTGGTCCTTCGCCTGCTGGGGGTAAAAGGCGGGGCCCACTGATTGAAAATATATGAGGGAGCGAAAAAAAGAGAGATATCAACGAAAAGAGATAGATAGACAAAGAAAAGATTAAGGAGGTAAGGGGAATGTATCTTCCAATCGCAGACACCGTAGTAAACCCCTACGCGCTGCTCTTGATCGGCTTCTGCGTAGGCGTGCTGGGAGGTTTCTTCGGCGTGGGGGGCGCCTTCATGGTCACTCCGGCCCTGAACATATTCGGCTTTCCCATGGCTTTCGCCATCGGCACCGACATCGCACATATCTTCGGCAAGTCAATCGTCGCCACCTTCAAGCACGCCCTGCTCAAGCACGTTGACTGGAAACTGGGAATTATCGTCGGCCTCACCGGCATGTACGGGGTGCAGCTGGGCAAGCAGACCATCATGTACCTGGAAAAGATCGGCCAGGTGGGGCCGGTGGTGCGCCTGGTCTACATCGCCCTCCTGTTCGGGGTCGGCCTCTTCATGCTGGCGGAATACATGAAGTTCCAGAAGAAGCAGGAGCTCAACGAGGACGGCAGCCTCAAGGCCGAGGCCGATATCACCAAGATAGCGCTTAAACTGCGGAGCCTCAGGCTTCCCCCGACGATCTCCCTCCCCACCTCGGGCATTAAGGAATACTCTCTCTTGCTGATCATCGCCCTTGGGGTTTTTACCGGCTTCGTCTCCGGCTTCCTGGGAGTGGGCGGAGGATTCGTGAGGGTGCCGATGTTCATCTACCTGATGGGGCTGCCCACCACCGTGGCGGTGGGAACCGACCTGCTGGCCATACTTATCTCCAATACTTGGGGTTCGTACACGTACGCCGTGGCCGGGCGGGTCGAAATCGTCGGGGCTATGGTCATGCTCCTGGGGGCCGGCGTCGGCGCCCAGATCGGATCGGTGGCCACGGCCTACGTCAAAGGCATGCGCATCCGCCTGTACTTCGCCATAACAGTGCTGCTGGCCGGGGTAGCGGTGATCTTCAAGCAGCTCCAGTGGTCCACCGCCGCCGGAGTGCTGATGCTGGGCGCGGCCTGCACCCTCAGCGCCATAGTGATCATCCTCCTGATCAAGGGCGTTGCCGAGGCCAAGCAGGCCCAGCTGGAATTGCGCACCCGGACTTCCGTCCAGGACGCGAGATGACCGGATGAACATTTAAATAAAAAAAATAAAAATATTGAGGAGGTCTGAGACTATGTCCAAAGAGAAAAAAATCGGCGACATCATGCTGTCCCTGCAGGATTACCTGGCGGTACCCGCCGAGGCGGGCTTCAGGGAAGTGGTCACCACCCTTAAGAAATCTCTCGATCCCGCGGATGGAAAGCCTCTGAAGGGGGCCGACACCGTCCTGGTCTACGACAACAACCTGGTGGCGGGATTCATCAGCCTCGATGAAGTGCTGGGCGCCATTGAACCGCAGTTTCTCAAGGGCGGAACCTACCGCGGTTGGACAATCAACAAGGAATGGGCGATACCGGTGTTCTGGGAGGGGCTGTTCACCGACCGCTGCATTGAGGCAACGGGCAAAAAGGCAAAAGACATCATGAAGCCGGTGGAGTTCGAAGTGGAAGCCGAGGATCCCTTGATTAAAGCGGTTTACGGCATGACAAAGCACTCCGTCAGGAACGTACCCGTGATGTCCAACGGCCTTGTGGTGGGAATAATCCGGAGCAGGGAGCTGTTCCTGGAGATAAGCGCACTGGTGAGCACCGCCGGGGCCCCCGTCTACACCCTGGACAGGACGCAGGCAGCCGACAGAAAAACGGCAGCCGACAGAAACAAATAAAAACCGGATATGAGGTGCACCGGGCCGTCATAATCAAGGCGGCCCGGTTATTTTTCCCATAAGCCCGCCTGACAAAAGTTCAACTCGAATCTATGAAAGGTTTTAGTTTGAGCATGTCTTCACTATATCAATCTTTATTGCGTCTCTATCTGCAACTTGTCACTATGTGCGGGCAGTCTTTGTAGTGCAAATACAATATCCAAAAAGGGAACCCGTCTTTGCATTTTAAAGGACTAGAATGTTACATTTTTCTCAAGTGCTCATTGACAAAATCACCTTCCTTTGTTACTATTACATTAACCAACTGAATACGCCGAATCGAACAACGATAGGCCGGGCGCTTCTTCACCGGATGGCGAAGAGGTTATCGGCCTTTATATTTAGGCCATTTTAGCCGGAGGTTTTAATGATAAGGTTAATCAGGCAGGGCTTCAGGGTACAAATGTTGATTGTGGTGTCTCTGCTCCTGCTGATACCTGTGATTGTTTTAATTTACGATATATTCTTCCTGGAAAAGTCCGAGGATGTCCTGTTGACCAACATGGAAAAAAAACTCTCGGGCATCGCGGACAACATGGCCAGCCAGATACACAAGAAAATGGGCGCCAACCCCGCCGCCAGCGACCTCAACGAGGTGATGAAGCAGGCCTTTGACGAGGTGGCCGTGCCCATGTCGGAGAGCTATAAAGGTATCCGCCTGTGCATGTATATTCCTGAAACAGACAAAATATACATCCACGGGTTCATCCACGAATACAAAGAAAGGCCCCCGGAAGAAAAGCTGGCCAGGGAAAACCGCATCCGCAACGAGGCGGCTGCGGGGATAAGCGCGGTGGTTTCGGGAGGCATTCCCATAACCAGGGTGGGCAAGACCTGGGACGACAACTTTCTGGAGTGCCTGACCCCGATTTTCGTGGACTCCAAGGTGGCGGCGGTGGTGTGGGCCGAAGAGCGTATTCACCCCGCATTCGCCCGGAGCCAGAGGGCACGCGTGGTAATCATGTACATCATCCTGATCCTGTTCGTCACCGGCGTGGTGGGAACCCAGGTGGCCACAAACCAGATGAACGACAGGGTGGAACGAATCAAGAGGGGCCTGCGGGAAATCGAAAAAGACTTCAACAAGAGCATTCCCTCCATGCCCGGGGACCTGGGCCAGGTGGCGGCGGCGATCAACAAGATGGCCAGAGCGCTGGCGGAAAAGAAACAGCTGGAGGAGCGGCTGAAAAGGTCCGAGGGGCTGGCCACCCTGGGCAGGCTGGTGGCCGACATCGCCCATGAAATCCGCAACCCCATGTCCGTAATCCAGGCCACCACCGAGCTGATTGCCGAGGAGGTCAAAAAACGCGATATCCCGGCCATGGATGAACATTTTAAAATGATTGCCGACCAGATTGACCGGCACAACAAGCTTACGGCCGAGCTCCTGGACTTCGGGCGCAGCGAGACTTACCGGGTGGAAAACCTGGACCTGAACGAGATTGTAAGAGAGGTGGCCGAGTACATCGGCCCCCTGGCGGGAAAAAACGGGATCCGGTTGGACCTGGAACAGGACTACAACATTAGAACTTTACAGGGAAACAAGGAGAAACTGCACCAGGTTTTAATCAACATCATTATGAACGCCATCCAGGCCATGCCCGGCGGAGGAAGGCTGGACATAAGAACCTTCCAGCCCCAGGAAGACAAAATATGCCTGACCATCAGGGATTACGGCATAGGCATTGAGAAGGAAAGCATCCCGCAGATATTCGAGCCCTTTTACACCAGGAAAAAGGAAGGCACAGGGCTGGGCCTGGCCATCAGCCAGGAAATAATCAAAATACACCGGGGCACCATTGACATCGACAGTGAACCCGGCAAGGGAACCACCTTTATAATCTGTTTTCCCGTTTGATACACAAAGGAGGACACTTGAAAATGGCGGAAGCCACGGTATTGGTCATCGACGATGAAAAGGGAATGCGCTGGGCGCTGGAAAAGGCCCTGCAAAGCGAAGGCTACGAAGTAATCACCGTAGACAACGGCTATGATGGGATTTCCGTGCTGGACAACTCGAAGGTCTCCCTGGTCCTGCTGGATTACAAAATGCCCGACATCGACGGCCTGGAGACCCTGCTGAGAATAAAGCAGAACCACCCCAACGTACCGGTGATTTTCATGACGGCCTTCAGCAGCATGCCTACCGCCCTGGAGGCCATCAGGCGGGGCGCCGTGGGCTACATTACCAAGCCCTTCCAGCTGGTCGACCTGAAGAGCGCCGTTAAAAGGGCCATCGTCCAGTCGGTATTCGTCAATTGATTCAATGCCAACCGACAATCTTATAAACCCCGCCGAATCGAACAACGATAGGCCGCCGGTCAGCCCCGGGTTGACCCGCGGCCTGTTTTGTTAAAGAGAAATAACAAAAGGGCAAGGGGGGATGTGTCATGTTGAAATTTAAATCAAACAAGGCCGGGGCAAACCCCAGCCGGTTCAAAGCGGCCTGCCTGTTTTCACTGACTTTGGTTCTGGCGGTTTTAATCTTTCCAGGTACTTCCGGAGCTTACACGGAGATTGATGAACCCCGGGTGGACACATCGTTCCTCTTCCACGAGGCCAAACTGACCTTTTCAGGCAGGGTGGACGACGGATGCGAGGTTATCGTGAAGGTCGTCGGATCAGGGAAAAAAGTAATCCTGGGCCACAACGGCCTGACTGCATCCAATTACGTAGTCGTGGACAATTTACCCGGCCAGTATAGGGTGCTGGGTTCGGGCAGCCTTTCCGGCCTCAGCCCCGAAGTCACAGGCGAATACAACAGCCTTAAAGACAGGGCGGTGGCCTATTCCTGGTCAGATGAAAAAAAGGTATTTCTGACCGGGCCCGAGGGTGAAAAACAAATCCAAAAGGCAATTTCGCTCAACGAGCAAAACGGCAGATACAGGTTCATGGACAACGCCATAAGCATCCAGAACGGCAAATTTTCGGGCTCCCTGTACATCGGGCGGCCGGAGTTCACCTCCCAGGTCCAGGTGGACATCATGGCACTCAGGGACAACGCCGTAGTGGCCCGGAAAACAAGGACCGTCGACATACAGGGCAGTTTGTTCAACGGCCCCCTGGACATTGAAAAAGAGCCGCTGCTGTTTACCGGCATGTTCTTTTGCCTCACCGTGATCACGGTCATCGGCGCCGAAGAAATGCTGAGCCGGCGAAGAAAAACGGCCTACCGTTAGGGGTACGGCCGACTAGTTTTTTAACATTTGTTAGTTTACAAATGACTGATTTTTTGATACTATAGTTGTGAATAAATGTACATGTTGTTATCTGATTATTGAAAGGGAGAAAAAAATTGCCTGAAGAAACTAGTGCATCACGGGTATTGAGCAACAGGGAAAAACAATTGATCAAATTCATCAGGGAACTGGGATGGGGCGAGGTAAGAATACGCGTTGAAAACGGTCAACCTGTGCTGATATACGAGGCAATAAAAACCGTAAGGCTGGACGACCAGGGGCCTAACGTCCCCCGGAAGCCGGCAGGTCGCAAGACAAACACCGGCACCATTTTTTAATGTATTGTAGATTTCTTAAAAAGCCATGTGTCGGCATGGCTTTTTTCGTTAAATATGCTTTGATTGCGCACCATTGCCGGAAGGATTTTTTTCTTCAGCCGGAGAACACTATTTTCAGGAGGTGTCAAGATTGTCCAACGTGAACGAAATCCTTGAAAGATGCATCGAGCTGGGCAGGATGGTGGCCCGGACGGATGAATACAGGCAGATGAAAAAGGCTGAATTCAACCTGATGCACGATCCCGAGGCCCGCGGCCTGGTTGAGGAGTTGCAGAAGCTGCAGCATGAACAGCTTAAAAAGCAAATGGCCGGGATCGACTTGACTTCCGAGGAGAAAAAGAAGTTGTCCGAATCGGAAAGGGTGGCCGTGCAGCACCCGGTGGTCAGGGCCTCTCACATGGCCAACGCCAATTTCCAGGACCTGATGAAGGAAATAAGCAGAAAAATCCGGGAGGGAATACGGCTCAGCGAGGAGGGTTCTAAACAGCAGTAGGAGTATATATACCGGCCGCCTGTAACGGGGCGGCTTTTTTTGCCGAATTTTTGGGGCGGGCAAAAACAAAAAAAAAATCAGGAGTTCATCCTGAATGCTATTGAATGATATCCGTGTTGCTTATTCCCTAAGGCTTCACGCCGTAGGGAGCGAGAGCCTCAAAGGGTGAGACGATATTGTATTTAAGCGCCCAGGCGGCCGGGGGTAAATCAAAAGCAATGGCCATCAGCTGGGTTAAAAACAGGACCGGCATTTCGGTTTTAAGCTGGTGGTGCTGCTTGATCATTCCCTGGTAAGCGTCCAGGTTCATCTGGCACATGGGGCACGGGGTAACGATTACCTGGGCCCCGTCCTCCAGGGCGCAGGAAATGATATTGTAGCCGGAACCGGTGGTTATCTCGGGTTTGGTCAGAGAATGGGAACTGCCGCAGCAGCGGGCCTTCATCGGGAACTTGACCGGGGTGGCACCCAGGGCTTCAATAATCCGGTCCATGAAAACCGGCTGTTCGGGGTCGTCAAACTGCCAGGGAAACACCCGGGGGGTCTGGCAGCCCACGTAGCCGGCCACTCTGAGCCCCGCAAGCGGTTTTCTCACCGCGGCCCTAATTTTGTCGATCCCGACGTCGTTGATCAGCACCTCGACAATCTGGCGCACCTTCAACGTTCCCCTGTACTTCAGCCCGCCCGCCCTGAGGGCCTCCTTGACCATGGCCCTGAAATGCTTGTCGTCCTGAAATTTTTTGTTGGTCAAGGCCAGGTTCATGTAGCACGAACTGCACGGGACAACAATATCAAACCGCTTGGGTTCGGCCAGGGCCAGGTTGCGGGCGGCCAGTACCTGGGCGGGATAGTCGCCTATCACCCCCGAGGCCACGGTCGCTCCGCAGCAGTTCCAGTCCGGTATCTCCTCCAGGCCCATGTACAGCACATCGGCTACCGCCTCAAAGGACTTCAGGTAGGGAACAGCTGCCCCCTCCATGGAACAGCCGGGGTAAAAGCTGTATCGCATCACCTACCCTCCTTTTGCGTCAGTTCCTGGGCACGCTCAATGATGGCGCGCATTCCTTTAAGCCCCCTGATGGCCTTGGGCGGCTTAATTGGTATCCGGCTGTGCATAACCATTTTCATTCCCAGGTCTCTCATTTCAAAGCCCTTTCTGATTTCGCTCCATCCCCGCTTCAGGTAATACCTGGCCATCAGGCCGCCCTCGAACACCCGGCCCCTGCCCAGTATTTCCTGCCAGAAGGCCTGGTAGAAAGAGGCCTGGGGTGGATCGGTGTAACCCAGCCTGATGGCGTGGCTCTTGAGGTCGTGCATCACGTCCACCAGGGGGATCCCCCTGGGACAGCGAACCTTGCACATGAGACAGGTGCTGCACATCCACATGGTATTGGCCTTGAAAAAGTCCTCCCTCTTGCCCGTCCTCAACAGCATGAACAGTTCCCGGGGCGAAAAATCCATTTCGTTTCTGGTGGCACACGAAACGTCGCACATGCCGCACTGCATGCATTTTTTGATATATGGCCCGTTTTCAAGAGCATAAATTTCTTCGGCAAATTCGGTTTTGTACTTTAACGGCTCAGTCATCTCCTATGCTCCTTTGGCCAAAATTATTTTCGGCAAATCCCCAATATTTTTTATCTAACGGGTTAATATATGAATAACCATTCATTGTTTTTAAAGGATTCAGGACGGCCCTGCGGCCGTCCCTTTCCTTTAAAGTTCAGCTTGTCTACCGGAACCCCCGCTAGAATCCCTTCATGGGGTTGGGTCCCAGTTTGTCAAGCTTCTCGGCAAAGTCGCCGATGATCTTGGGTATCTTGTCGTAGTCCATGATGCTGACCTCGGTCATGGTCACCCGCTCGGACTCCAGGCCGAGCCGGTCCAGGGTCTCGGAAACCTTGGACAACCTCACGCCGGCCAGCTCGCTGCCCTTCATGAAGTGGCACTGGTAGTCGTCCCCGTGCTTGCAGCCCATCAGCAGGACACCGTCGATACCCCTCGACATGGCATCGTTGACCCAGATCAGGTTGAGCGATCCCAGGCACCTGACCGGGATAACCCGCACCCACTTGCTGTACTTGAGGCGGTTGATGCCGGCCATGTCCAGGGCCGGAATGGCGTCGTTTTCACATGCGAAGATGAGGATCCTGGGCTTCTCCTCGTCCTCCTCAGGAACCTCGATGGCCTTCAGCATGTTGCCGATCATGGGCACCGAGTAATTCTTGAAGGAGATGATGCGTTCGGGACAGGCCCCCATGCAGGTACCGCACCTTCTGCAACGGGTGGGATTGGGCAGGGGGTTGGCTTTGGCGTCCTCGTTGATGGCTCCGAAAGGACATTCCTCGGTGCAGCGCTTGCACTGGGTGCAGCGGCTCATCTGGAAGTCCGGGTATGAAAGGTCGCCGGACCGGGGATGCACGGCCATTCCCCGGGCGGTCATTTCCACGCACTGGATGGCCTTTAGGGCGGCTCCGGCAGCATCCTCCACGGCCTGGGCCATGTCCATGGGCCTCCTCACGCTGCCGGCGGCATAAATGCCGGTGCGGCGCGTCTCGTACGGGAAGCAGATGAAATGCGAGTCGGGGAAGCCGTACTTCAGGGACGGCAGTTCAGGTCCCTGCCTGTACTCGAGATTCAAAATGTTGGACCTGATAACCATGCTGGCCTCCGTCGCCGGGGGCGCCTCCTGCCCTTCCTTGGCGGGGGCCGCCTCTGCCTCGGCCCGGGCCGCTTCGGCCAGCGCCGGGTCTTCTATGGCGGTGGTGGGCACCATGCCGTTGGCCAGCACCACCAGGTCTACCTCGTCGGCCATGGTAGGGGATCCCATGAGCAGGTCCTGGGCCTCAACGGTGAGGTTGCCCCCGTCGTCGGTGACACCGGTGATGTCCGCCTTGACGAAGATTACCCCCTCGGTTTGGGCCTTTTTGTAAAGATGCTCGTACTGCCCGGAGGACCTGATGTCTTTGTAGAAGACGTATACCGAGGCCTCCGGGTTCTTGGCCTTGACGTAGAGGGCCTGCTTGATGGATTCCACGCAGCAGGCCGCCGAGCAGTACGGCAGGTGATCCCGGTCCCTGGATCCCGCGCACTGAACGAAGACCACCTTTTGCACGGCCTTGCCGTCCGAGGGGCGGGTGATTTGTCCCCTGGAGGACAGTTCTTCCATCTGGGCCTGGGTAATCACGTTGGGAGAGGACCCGTATCCCAGGTGTTCAAGCCTGGCCGGGTCGTAGGGAACGGCCCCGGTGGCCAGAACGACGGCCCCCACCCGCTCGCTTACGGTGCCGCCGGCCTGCCTGATGACCACGTCAAACATTCCGGGAGCGCCGGACGTTTTTTCAATGGTGGCCCCGGTATAAACCTTGATCCTGGGGTTGCTCTCGATTTCCTTGACCCTGCCGGCCAGGCCGGGATCTTCCGGTTCGGTATAGGGAGCCTTAAGGGGAATTATTTTATAGGACTTCCTAAGCCAGCCGCCTAAAGTGTCCTCCTTCTCCACCAGCAGCACCTCGTAGCCTGCCTTGGCGGCTTCCAGGGCCGAGGTCATGCCGGTCAGTCCGCCGCCCACCACCAGGATTTTCTTCGACAGGTCTTCCCCGATGAAGGGTTCGGGCAACTCCAGGTTTTTAAACTTGGCCAGGGTCATGCGCAGGTAGTCCTCGGCCATAGCCTGGGTGTCCTCGTCGCCCGGCTCTTGGGTCCACGCCACCCGCTCCCGCAGGTTTACCCTTTCCACCACCACCGAGGGGCCGAAATCGAAGACGTCATAATTCACGCGGCCGGAGCAGCCGGCCACCACCACGCAGTTTACCCCTTCATCCCCGATGTCTTTTTTGATTATCTCAACACCGTCCCGGCCGCACAAAAAGGCATCGTTTTTGCAGACCGGCACTTTATATTCCTTGGTGGCTACCTTAGCGAGGGCATTCATGTCCAGAGCGTCGCCAATGCCGCATCCCGAACAGATATACACTCCGATTTTTTTAGACATTGCTCTGCCCCCTCACTGATTGAATTGCCTTCAAGGCCGCGGCGGTGGCGTCCTGGACCGCGGCTGCCACATCCAGGGGCTTCCTCACGCACCCTGCGGCAGAAATCCCTGCCTGCAGCCCTTCGGCCACAAAACCGTCCACGTCATAGGAAGCCTGGGCCGGGATTTTTTCAGCAGCGGTGGCCGGCTGCATGCCGGTGGCCAGCACCACCATGTCGAACCTTTCCTCGGTCAGCTGCTGGTTGAGCTGATCCTCGGCCACGATGACCAGTTCCCCGGTAGCCGCGTCTTCCACGATCTCGCCGGCCTTGCCCTTGACGAAGGTGATGCCTGCCTCCTCCTGGACCTTGACGTAAAAGTCCTCGTGCCTGCCCCGGGTCCTGATGTCGATGTAGTACATGTAAATCTTGGCCTCGGGGTACTGCTCCCTGACATAGGTGGCCTGCTTCAGCGAGGCCATGCAGCACACCGTGGAGCAGCAGTGAAGGTGGTTTTCGTCCCTGGATCCCGCGCACTGGACGAAGGCGATGCTGCTGATTGCCTTTCCGTCCGAGGGGCGGACGATTTTTCCTCCGGTGGGCCCGTTTACGGCCGCCAGCCTTTCCATCATCACGTTGGTAATCACGTTGGGGAACCGGCCGAAACCGTAATAACTGAGTTTTTCGGCGTCGTAGGGCTTCCAGCCGGTGGCCCAGATGATGGCCCCGACGTTGAGCTTCACGGTCTTGGGCTTCATGTCCAGCTCAATGGCCCCGTACTGGCAGGCCTCGGCGCACTTTTTGCATCCCTGCTGGCAGGCCCCGGCGTCGATGACATACTTCATGGGAAAGGCAAACTCGTGGGGCAGGTAAATAGCCTTGGTCTTGTCCAGGCCATAGTTGAAGTCGTTGGCCCTTTCGGCCGAACAGATTTCGGCGCACTTGCCGCAGGCGGTGCAGTTTTCATTTACATACCGGGGATTGAGCTTCAGGGTGACGTCGAAATTCCCTTCCTGGCCGGAAATGCTCTGTACCTCGGCCAGGGTAAAGAACTTGACGCCGGGATTTCCCCGGATTCTTTTAAAATTTATTTCCAAACCGCAGTTTGGGGGGCAAAGCTTGGGAAAGTACTGGTTGATCTGGGCCACCTTGCCGCCCAGGTAAGGGTTCTTTTCGACGATAAAAACCTCGAACCCCACCTCGGCAGCCTCCACGGCGGCAGTCAGGCCGCTTATCCCCCCGCCTACAACCAAAATGCTTTTGTTTACCATTTTTTAAATGTCTCCATTCATTTTAAGAAGTTAAAGGTTGTTCCGGATTAAACCGTGGTGCCAACCTTTGCCTGTAAAAAACAACTCCAGGCGGCCTGCCGGGGACGCCTGGAAAAACTGGTTAATAAAACAATCAGGGTATTACCGCCCAGTCTCCACAGGCGTTCTGTCAGACAACAGCCGGCTGTTAGAAACTTCAGCCAAAACACTAACGGATGAGAGCCCGTGGCCAAAGGCCACGGGCCCCCCAGCGCCGTGGATGGCACATTTAAGGAGTTATCCAACCCCGCCGGGATTCCCCGGTGAGAATCACTAGTCGAGGTTGAACAGGTTCAGGATGGGCCGCTTGAACACGGACCACTC
>DYET01000077.1 GCA_020725625.1 Desulfovirgula sp.
ATAGCCGGGGCCAACCCGAACCAGGTGGGCTGGACGGCGGTCAGGCTGGGAATCGCAGCCTTCATCGTCCCCTTCATGTTTGTCTACGCCCCGGAACTGTTGATTCAGCAGGGTATGCCCCTCAATATCATCTGGGCCGCCGTTACGGCCGTCATCGGCGTGGTGGGCCTGGGGGCCGCCGGGGCCAGGTATGTGTTCACCCATACCACCAGGCCTGAACAGTTTCTGCTTTTCGCCGGCGCGCTGTGCCTGATTAAGCCGGGTATAATCACGGACGGCGTCGGGTTCAGCTGCCTGCTTTTGGTGTACCTGCTGCAGAGGCGGCGGTCCGGCAAGGTTGCCGCTGCCCCGTCGGCCCTCGGCGGAAACGACTAGATCAGCATGATTAACAGCCGCGAACTGCCGGATCAAGAGAGCCTGGCGGTCCGCGGATCAGCAGTGCCGCATGCCCCGGGTGAAACCGCCCGGGGCATTTCCTCAAACTCCCCATCTTGACTGCACAGCCTTTTTTTTTCTATACTAATTTCATATAGGAAATATAATTTCATATATGAAACCAGGAGAAATGACCATGCCTGATAAGAAATCCGCTGTACCCTCGGTGGAATTTGCCGTCAGGATCCTGGATTTCCTGAGCCGTTACAAGAACCGGAGGAGCACGCTGACCGAAATTTCCCAGGCGCTTGCCATGAGTAAAAGCACGTGCTTAAGGATTCTTCGCGTGCTTAACGAGAACAGGTTCGTGCACTACGATGAAGAGACCAGGAAATACAGCCTGGGAGAGTACCTTGTAATTCTGGGAACCAGGGCTGCAGAGTTTTCCGACAAGCTTGCCGTATCCCTGCCCGTCCTGAAGGATTTGACCGGAAGAACACAGCTGACCAGCGTCCTGGTTGAACCGGCCCCGCACAACAGGCTGGTGTATATCGCCAAGGAAGAGCCCGATGTGAGCGTCAGGATAAATGTCGCCATCGGACAGTATTTTCCCATTACCGGGGCGTCATTCGGCAAGTGCTTTCTGGCCTTTATGGACGGGGAGGAAGCAGACAGGATCATAAGGGAGGTGGGGATCAAGCAGTTTACTTCGAGGACCATTACCAACGCGGATGAGTTCATGGAAAACTTGAAGGCGGTCCGCCGGCTGGGGTACGCTTACAGCTTTGAGGAGCATACCCAGGGGGTGAGCGCCGTGGCTGCGCCGGTTTTTGATTTTAACGGGAAGGTTGTCATGGTGGTGGCCTGCCTTGGCACCCCGGCCCTGCTTAATGAATCCAGCCTGCCGGGAATCAAGGACGCGGTGCTGGATGCCGCAAGGCGGATAACCAGGGGCCTGGGCGGTGCCGGTGCGCCGCAGGTGCAATCACCTGTATATTAAAGATAGGGAGGTTTTGAGGTGTGGATTTCAGTTTTGACGAGGACCTTCTGCTGATGGCCAGGACGGTCAAGGATTTTGTGGACAATGAGGTGGATCCGGTGGCCCACCTGATTGATGAAAACGACCGGATACCAGATGAAATCATTAAAAAAAGCAAGGAGATGGGCCTGTTCGGACTCAGCATTCCCGAGGAGTACGGCGGAGCGGGAATCGGGATGGTGGGCAAGTGCCTGATTTACGAGCAGGTCGGCCGGACCTGCAACGGCTTTACCACCCTCATCGGCGCCCACACGGGCATAGGGAGCGTGGGCATAGTGGAGATGGGAACCCCGGAACAGAAGAAAAAGTACCTGCCGGACATGGCTTCCGGGGACAGGATAGGTGCCTTCGCCCTCACCGAGCCCGACGCCGGTTCCGACGCGGCCTCCCTTAAAACCACCGCCGTCCGCAAGGGTGACAGGTATATTCTGAACGGCACCAAGATTTTTATCACCAACGCCCCCGAGGCCGACATATTTACCGTCATGGCCGTGACCGACAAATCCAGGGGGGCTAAGGGAATCACCTCCTTTATCGTGGAAAGGGGCTTTCCCGGCTTCAGCGTCGGTACCGTCGAGAAAAAGATGGGGCTCCGCGGTTCCCATACGGCGGAACTGATTATGGAAGACTGCGAGGTGCCGGTGGAAAACGTATTGGGACAGGAAGGCCAGGGTTACGTCAACGCCCTGAAAATCCTGGCCAACGGGCGGGCCGGGCTGGCGGCCAGGAACCTGGGTTCGATGCAGAAACTGCTGGAGCTGTGTGTAAAGTACTCCCAGGAAAGGATCCAGTTCGGGAAGCCCATTGGTTCCTTCCAGGCCGTCCAGCACATGCTGGCGGATATGCAGGTGGATATCGAAGCCACCCGGTCCCTGACCTACCGCATTGCCTGGATGGTGGACCAGGGGATGAATGTCGTAAAGGAGGCCGCGGTGCTCAAGTACTTCGGTTCCGAGGCCTACTGCCGGGTGGCGGACAGGGCCGTCCAGGTGTACGGAGGGGCCGGTTACATAAAGGACTTTCCCATCGAAAGGTATTACCGCGACGCCCGGATTGCCAGGATATACGAGGGCACCTCGGAGATACAGAAAAATATTATCGCCGCCCAGCTTTTTAAGGAGTACAGCTGACTGGAACGGGACGGGAGTTGGCGGCGGCCCCGCCGAATACCTGGGAGGAACACAATCGCACGGCGGGCCGGGCGTTTGCCCTCCGGGCCGCCGGCTCCTGCCTGCCGGCGGCCTCTATTCGCCGGCGGGAGCCCCTGCTTTAATAATACGTCAAAAGGGATCGCACCCCGGCGGGTAGAATTATTCAATCGAAAAACTTGAATTTGCCGGAGGATGTGAAATGCTTTACGTCAGCACCAGGGGCGGGGGAGGGGCCGTCCGGTCCGCGGAGGCCATAAAGACCGGCATTGCTCCCGACGGGGGCCTTTTTGTGCCGGATTCACCGGTGAGGATGGAACCCGGCCGGATGGAAGCGATGAGGAAAATGGATTACTGCGGCAGGGCGGCCGAAATACTGTCCCTTTACCTGACCGATTTCACTGCCGCCGAGATAGGGCGGTGCGTCCGGGAGGCATACAGTCCCCGGGCCTTCAACCACCCGAAAATAGCCCCGGTGAGGGATCTGGCCGAAGGCGTCTACGTGCTGGAACTGTGGCACGGGCCCACCAGCGCCTTTAAAGACATGGCCCTGCAGGCAATGCCCCGGTTTTTGCCCCTGGCGGCGGCAAAGACCGGGGAAGGGGCCGAGATTGTAATCCTGGTGGCCACCTCGGGGGATACCGGCAAGGCGGCCCTGGAGGGCTTCCGGGATGTCCCGGGCACCAGGATCATGGTGTTTTTCCCGGACCGGGGAGTGAGCGAGGTCCAGCGCCTGCAGATGGTCACCCAGGAGGGCAGCAACGTGAGGGTGGCCGCGGTCAGGGGCAATTTTGACGACGCCCAGGGCGGGGTCAAGGCCATCTTCACCGACCGGAATATAAACAGGGAATTGGAGGAGAAGGGCTTCAGGTTTTCCTCGGCCAACTCCATCAACTGGGGCCGGCTGGCCCCCCAGATAGTCTATTACTTCAGCGCCTACCTGGATCTGTTGGACAAAGGCGTGCTGGCGCCGGGGGACCCGGTGAACTTCGTGGTGCCGACGGGGAATTTCGGCAACATCCTGGCCGGCTACTACGCCCGGGAGGCCGGCCTCCCGGTGCGCAGGCTGATTTGCGCCGCCAACCGGAACAATGTCCTCACCGACTTTATCAGGACCGGAGTTTACGACCGCAACCGGACTTTCTACCGGACCCTTTCCCCCTCTATGGACATCCTAATTTCCAGCAACCTGGAAAGGCTTTTGTATCACTTGGCGGGCAAAGACACTGCGGCCGTCCGGGCCTGGATGGGGGATTTGCAGGAGAAGGGGAGATACGACGTGGGGAGCGGGATGCTGGACAGGATCCGGCACTTGTTCTGGTCCGATTACGCCGGTGATCGGGAGACCCTGGACACCATCAGGGTAACCTTTGAAAAGAACGGGTACCTGGCCGACACCCACACGGCCGTGGGCATCAACGTCTACCACAAGTACCGGGCGCAGACCGGCGATCCCACCCGTGCCGTGATCCTGTCTACCGCCAGCCCGTACAAGTTCAACGGCAGCGTGGTCAGGGCCCTGCTGGGCGACCCGGCGGTGGCCGGGAGGAGCGAGTTTGAGCTGTTGGAAGTTCTATCCCGGGTTAGCAACACCGACATCCCCCGGAACCTGAAGGACCTGGACAAAAAGCCGGTGCTGCACGGCCTGGTGGTCGACAGGGAGGACATGGCGGCGGCGGTGAAAGACTTCTTGTTCTGATTCTAAAAATCCTACGGTCAGGAGAAGGAGTCAGGAGACAAATACTTATGACTTACGACTGGCGACCAACGGCAAATCTGGCAGGCCGGCCGTATGCGACAGGCATTAAGCCGGTTAAAACGCAGGATTGAAGGCCGGGCTGCTACGGCAGATAGTCAGGCCTTATTTCTCCATTAAGTACCTTTTTCAGGGCTTTTATGTGCCTGCACTCGAAATCCCGCCTGCGCATCGATCCGAAGCGGAAGGTGCAGCAGGTGCACGAGTCGCGGGAGGTTTCCAGCTCGTACCTGCAGTCGGTGTCGATTACCCTGGCCCGGCCCGGGGACTCGGGGTAGACCACCAGGTCGTTGACCATGAAGGGTTGCTTGACGTATCCGTTCATGCCGTCCTCCGCATGTTGGTTTTAGAAAGGGAAGGGAACACGGGTTTACCGGAAGGTTTTGCCGTAATCCCGCTGTGCTTCTTTTTTCCCGGTGTCCGCTGCGGCATTGGTGTCTGCCAGGTAATGCCTGCAGCGGTAAGCCAGGGGGCACCGCCCGCAGCGGGGGGTGCCGGAGCAGTAATGGTGGCCCAGGCCGTCGATCAGGGCGTGGTACTGGTTGAAAAGCCCGGCGTCCCGGGGCAGGTTCCGGGTGAAAAATTCCTGTACCTGGTCGTACCCCCACTCCTCCGGGATAATCCCCAGGCGGCTGAAAATCCTGAAGGTGTAGGAGTCCACTACGAACACCGGTTGTTGGGCCGCGTAGAGAATGATGCTGTCGGCCGTTTCCTTTCCGATGCCCCTCACCTCCAGCAACTGCCGCCTAAGTTCAGCCGCCGGAAGGGTGAAAAGCCTCTCCAGGTCGGCGCCGTATCGATCCACCACCAGGGAGCAGAAGGCCTTCAGTTTCTTTGTTTTCTGATTGTAGTAACGTGCCGGCCTGATCAGGCCGGCGATTTTTTCGGCCGGGGCACTGTAAACGGCTTCAACGCTCATCAGGCCCTCCTCTTTAAGGGCGGCCACGGCCTTGACCACGTTCCTCCAGGCTACGTTCTGGGTGAGGATGGCTCCCACGCAGACCTCAAAGGGGGTCTCGGCAGGCCACCACCCCCTGGGGCCGAAGTGACTGTCCAGCTTTTGGTATATCTCCAGCAGCGTGTCCCTCATATGCCGTCCTTCACGTTCAGGCCGCCTCAAGGCCGCCTCAAATATTATCTCACTTAAGGCAAGATAACTCAAGTACTGCCCTTAATGACGGTCTGTGTAAAAATATAGGGGCGGTCAGCCCCCGGCAAATAAAATGGGCGCCCTATGTCGCGGGCGCCGATGGAGGCAAGGAATCCAATCATGCCGTATAGCGCTGGGCCATCAGCCGGTTGAACTCCTTCATGCTCTTCCCGTTGGCTAAGAAGTAGTCGAAGAGGAAGTCTACCTGCTTTTTGGTCATCGGCTTTTCACGGTGGTAGTGAACCCTGCCCAGGCTTATCTTTACCCAGCCGTTGACCTCCAGGGTGTACTCGGCGTCAAGGTTGAACAAGAACCTGCTCAAAAGCCGGTACCTGTTTTTTCTGCACATCTCGTCGGCAAACCTCCAGTGGTCCTCGTAGGGGCAGGCGTAGAAATTCCCCTCCGGATCGACCCAGCCGTCCCGGTTTTTAAGGTCCCCGCGGTAAGGTTCGAGACTGAACATAAAGTTCACCTCCCGTTGATCAGATGATATTTCAAAAAGAATTACAATTCCATGCTTCGGCGGGCAATTACCGGAAAAAACACTCAAGATGGTTGATTTGAAAGTCCAATGTTTCACAGGTGATCACCCGGGCTTAATTGTCAAACCGTTCACAACAAAGGCTCCGAAAAATGTTTTCGTCACTACAGAAAAGCCGTTTCGGGACTGCCCGGAACCGGCGGGCATATTAACCTGGGGAGGTCGCGCCCGGTATGTGATTTTATAACAGCTGGAATTGCCTTCAGGCGGGGTGGCGGATCCACCGCCCGAAATGCGGATTATCAAGTCTGGCGTTTCACAAGTATTTTTCGGGGCTGGGCTGGCGGCAGCCTTCACTGAAAAGCCCGTAGAATCCTTTTGTCACCACGTCAAAAAGGCCCCCGGGGGGGGGGGGGGGGGCCGAAAATCTAATGGGTCAGGAGACAGGAGACAAACCGGAGTGTACGAAGGGGGAGGACCTTTCAGTAATTCTGACTCCTGTTTTTTTGGTATTTACAACCTCTCGATAATGGTGGCGTTGGCCATGCCGAAGCCCTCGCACATGGTTTGGAGGCCGTACCTCTTTCCGGTCCTCTCCAGGTAGTGCAGCAAGTCGGTCATAATCCTGGCCCCGCTGGCTCCCAGGGGATGTCCGATGGCTATGGCGCCCCCCTGCGGGTTCAGCCTGTCCGGGTCGGCCTCAAGGTCGTGCAGCCAGGCCAGGGGCACCGGGGCGAAGGCCTCGTTGACCTCATACACGTCAATGTCCGCGATGGACAGCCCGGCTTTTTTCAGGGCCATTCTGGTGGCCGGGATGGGGCCCGTGAGCATTAAAACGGGGTCGTCCCCGATGACCGACCTGGCAACAATCCTGGCCCTGGGCTTAAGTCCCAGCTGCAGGGCCTTTTCCCCGGACATCATCAGGATCGCCGCCGCGCCGTCGCTGATCTGGCTGGAGTTGCCGGCGGTTATTTTTCCGTCGGGCTTGAAGGCGGGGTTCAGCCCGCTCAGGGCCTCCATGGAGGTGGTGGGCCTGATGCCCTCGTCGTGATCAAACACCCCGGTGCTGCCGTCGGCAAGAGTGATTTCCACCGGGACGGTCTGCTTTTTGAAATGTCCCGCTTCCCTGGCTGCGGCGGCCTTCCGGTGGCTCTCCAGGGAGAACCGGTCCAGCTGCTCCCTGGTGAATCCCCACTTGTCGGCGATCAGCTCGGCGGATATACCCTGGGAAATTATTTTGTATTTTTCCATTACTTTGGGATTGAAGGAGGCGCTGCCGATGGAGGATCCCATCGGAACCCTGGTCATGCATTCCACGCCGGCGGCGACGACCACATCCATGTCCCCCGCCATGATTGCCTGGGCAGCGAAGTGTACCGACTGCTGGCTGGACCCGCACTGCCGGTCGATGGTTACCGCCGGAATATGGGTCGGAAAACCCGCCGCCAGCACCGCCTGCCTGCCGATGCACATGGACTGCTCGCCGACCTGGGATACGCACCCCATAATGACATCTTCCACGATGTCGGGATCGATTCCGGCCCTCCTGATTAATTCGGCCAGAACCAGGGCGGCCAGATCGTCCGGCCGGGTGTTGGAGAGGGAACCCTTTCTCCTCCCCACCGGGGTTCTCACGGCTTCAACAATGACCGCTTCTTGCATCCAAGATCATCTCCTTACTTTTTGACTGATCATTTATTTTTTTACCGATATTTTACCGATTAAAAAGATAATATAGCAATCATCCCCGGGATGTCAAACTGAACATTCAGACATTTAAAAGATTTGCAAACAGTGTGCCGGCCTGTTGTCCCCCGGCCGGAAGCCGCGCCGCGGATATTTCCCCGTCGGCGCATTTATATCCACCGCCTGGGAAATATAAGAGGAGAATACAGACAGTAGACAGGAGACAGGAGTTAATGTATTCATTCAGCACGGTTTCTGCTTTGCCGGAGATACCGGAAAGAATTTCCAGACTAAGGGAAGTTGCCTACAATTTCTGGTTCAGCTGGAATGAAGCGGCCCAGGAGCTCTTTTCCCGTCTTGACCAGAGGCTGTGGGAGGAGGTGTACCATAATCCGGTTAAATTCCTGCTCAGGGTGGGGCCCGGGGTGCTGGAGAAAGCGGCTTCGGACGGGAAGTACCTGGATCTGTACGGCCGGGTGACCGAATGCTACGACCGCTACATGACGGCCGAACCCTGGTTCAAACGCCGGTTTCCGGAATACGGGGGCCAGGTGGCGGCCTATTTTTCCGCCGAATTCGGGCTGCATGAATCCCACCCCATTTACTCCGGGGGCCTTGGCCTGCTGGCCGGGGATCACTGCAAGTCCTCCAGCGACCTGGGCGTGCCCCTGGTGGCTGTGGGGCTGCTGTATAGGCAGGGCTACTTTACTCAGCGCATCAACCGCGAAGGGTGGCAGGAGGCCGAGTACCCCGTTCAGAACTATTATGAAATGCCGATGAAGCCGGTCATGGCGGACAGCGGAGAAGAGTTGACGGTGTCGGTGGACCTGCCGGGCAGGAGAGTGGGCATCAGGATCTGGAGGGTCCAGGTGGGGAGGGTGAGGCTTTACCTGCTGGACACCGACCTGCCCGGGAACAGCAGGGAGGACAGGGCCATCACCGCCCAGCTTTACGGGGGCTGCAGGGATATGAGGATATCCCAGGAGATCGTTCTGGGCATAGGAGGGGTGAGGGCGCTGAGGGCCATGGGGGTGAATCCCCGGGCCTGGCAAGTCAATGAGGGGCACGCCGCGTTCCTCTGCCTGGAAAGGATCAGGGAAAAGGTGGCCCGGGGAACCAGGCCCAACGTGGCGGTGGAGGCCGTCAAATCCAATACCCTGTTCACCACCCACACGCCGGTTCCGGCCGGGCACGACCTGTTCAGCGTGGAAATGATCGACTACTATTTCGGGCACTATTATCCCCAGTTGGGCATGACCCGGGAGGAGTTCATCTGCCTGGGGCTGGACGAGGAACGCCGGGCCTTCAACATGACTGTTCTGGCTTTAAACCTGTCCGATTTCAGGAACGGGGTCAGCGAACTGCACGCCAGGGTTTCCCGCCGGCTGTTCAGGAGGATATACGGGGGCGTCCGGGAGGAGGAGGTTCCTATTTCGTACGTAACCAACGGCGTCCATACCGAGACCTGGATGTCTCCCCTGATCAAGGACCTGATGGCCAGGTACGCCGGCCAAGACTGGAACATGAATCTGGGGGACCCTGCCATGTGGGAAAAGGTGGAGTCGATCCCGGACGAGGTGCTGTGGTCGGCCCATTTGCAGCTGAAAAGGGAACTGATCACCTTCGCCAGGGAGCGCCTCAGGATGCAAAGGCTGCGGAATTTTGAGACCAGGTCCAGGGTGGACGAAGTTGACGCGTACCTGGATCCAAATGCCCTGATCATCTGTTTTGCCCGCAGGTTCGCCACCTACAAGAGGGCCGTCCTCCTTTTCAGTGACCTGGACAGGCTCGCCTCCCTGGTCAACGATCCCCGGCGGCCGGTGGGGGTGATTTTTGCAGGGAAGGCGCATCCGGCCGACAGACCGGGGCAGGAGATGATTAGAAGAGTGGTTGAGATTTCAAACCTGGACCCCTTCCGGGGTAAAATCGTCTTCCTGGAAAACTACGACATAAATATTGCCAGGTACCTGGTCAGGGGCGCCGACGTATGGCTGAACAACCCCCGCCGGCCCCAGGAAGCCAGCGGCACCAGCGGCATGAAAGCGGCCATCAACGGGGTGGTAAATTTCAGCGTGCTGGACGGCTGGTGGGCCGAGGCCTACAACGGCAAAAACGGGTTTGCCATCGGCGGGGAAAGGGACTACCCGGCGGAGGACCTGCAGGACCGGGATGACGTCCTGTCCCTTTACAGTGTCCTGGAAAACGATATCCTGCCCCTTTTTTTTGACCGGGAAGGGGGCATTCCGGTCAGGTGGGTTGCCTATATGAAAAACTCCATTAAAACCGTGGCCCTGCGCTACAGCACCCACCGCATGGTTAAGGAATACACGGAAAAATTTTACATCCCGGCCGTCAACAGGGGCCGTCGTTTCCGGCAGGATAATTTTGCCGTGGCGGAGAAGGTTAAATCCTTTAAGGATTTTATTCTGGAAAACTGGCAGCAGGTAGCCGTCACCGACATTTCCGACGGGGGCGATCCGGTGAAGCGCGCCGGTGAAAACATGTTCGTAGACTCCGTGGTGAGACTAGGTCCCATCTGGCACCACGATGTGAGCGTGGAAATAGTGTACGGCAGCGTGGAAGGGGACGACTTGAAAGACGTCAGAATAACGCCCATGACATTGGTGGATAAGCTGGACGAAGGGGTCTATCACTACCGGGGGAGCTTTACCTTGCCGCAGGGTGCCATCGGGTACACGGTCAGGGTGAGGCCGGTCAGCCCTGATTTTGCCCACCGGTTTGACCTGCCGCTGGTGGCCTGGGCCGGCTGATTTTCAGGCCCGGCTTATTTTTTAACGGCCTGTGACAAATACACCGGGTTTTTCGTCTGACTAATTAGGGAGATAATTGTCCACGGGCTTTCTGGAGGTCGAATCGAAGGTGCAAGCGCTTTTTTTGAACAAAATGGAGAAGATCGACTCCTTTGCCGATTTGTACGACACTTATTTCGACCGGGTCAACAGGTACCTTAGGTACCGGGTGCCCAGCGTGTGGGATGCCGATGACCTGACCGCTTCGGTGTTCATCAAGGCATTGGAAAATTACCACCTCTTCCGGGGAGAGGCCCCCGTGGCCGTCTGGCTGTTCCGGATTGCCCACAACGCCTTTGTGGATTACGTGCGCCGCCTCAACTGGTCCGCCCGGGCGGACTGCCGGGCCATGGCCGGCGGGGAGGGCGGCCCGCTGCCCGAAGAGGAACTTTTAAGGTCCGAAGAGCTGGACCGGCTGAGAAGGATGCTGGACATGCTGGCTCCGGAACAGAGGGACGTGGTTGCGCTGAGGTACGCCGGGGAGTTGAGGTTCGGCCAGATTGCCCGGGTGCTGAACAAAACCGAATCCGCGGTCAGGATGATTCACCACCGGGCGTTAAAGGCCCTGCGGGCCGGGATGAAGGATGAGGGGTGACTTTTTTGTCCGGAGGCCGCGATAAAAAAGATAACGTGTACCCGCTGGGGAACGGGACCTCGCTGGACGACCTGGTCAGGCACATGAGGCAGGTCCGGGATTCCGTCCCGGTCAACCGGAGGCTCCGCCGGGAATTGAGGGCTAAACTGATTGAGGGCCGGCAGGACAACGCTGAAAGGCCGGCCGATCACACCCCTGAAAGGGCCCCGGCCGGCGTCGGGCGCGGTGTCTGGAGGCCGGCGTCTGGGCTTATCCTGGCTTTTTCCCTGCTGGCCGCACTGGTAATGTTGATGGCCGGGGAGCCGGGCGAAAAGGTGTTGGAGGCCGGGCTGGTCAGCGAGATGGCGAGATTTTGGGCCCAGGACGATCCCCTGACTCCTGCCGTTTCGCCCCCGGCCGGGCTAATTACGGTGGAGCGGGGTGGCGCCCTGCTGCTGCTCAACCGGGAAGGGTCCCGGTTTGCCGCCGTAAGGCCGGCGGCGGGCCTGAAATATTCCAGCCCCGCCTGGTCCCCCGACGGCCGGAAGCTGGCCCTGGTTCGGCACACGGGAAACGGGTCCGATTTGATTGTCCTGGAAATCCCGCCTGAGACATGGTCCGGGGACGCCCAGCGGGTGATCGAGGAGGGAATAGAAGGGGCGGCGGTGCTGGCCAGGCAGCCGGCGGGGATTTCGGTGGCCGGACTGGCCTGGTCCCCGGACGGGGGGACGGTGGCCTACAGTCTTAGGGAAAAAGGGCAGGCCCGGCTCTTTCTGGCTGGGGCCGGCCGGGATCCGGTGAGCCTGGGCCCCGGGGCGAACCCGGCCTGGTCCCCGGACGGAAAGTGGCTGGTGGTGGAAAGGGAGGGCCGGGACGACAAGACCCTCTGGCTGGTGGACAAAGAAGGGAAAAGAAGCCACCTCCTGGGTTCCGGCAGGTTCCCTGTCTGGAGTAAAGACGGCTACCTGTTTTTCGTCAAGACCGTCATTAAGGAAAAGATACTCTCCTTCTTTCCCGACGGTTCTCCACAGTTCACCGTGCAGCGGAAGACCGGCGAAATACGCTGGATTAAGACGGGAAAGGGGGAGGAGGCCGTGAAGACACTCTCCTCACCGGCAGGGAGGCTGGCGGGAGCCAGGTTGCTGCTGGCCCCGGACAGCCCGTCCGGCCCTGAAGAGATGCAGTGGCTGAAAAGCCTTGAACTGGCCGGCGTAAGGGGGCCGAGGACGCTGTTTCTCGACCGCATTGGAGAGGTCGAGGGGCTTGCCGCCGGTGACCTCCGGAGCCTGCTGCTGGTACGCCGGGACGGCGGCACAGTGGTTCTGATCAGGGTTGCCCTGATGGAAAAGGCGGCCATACGGGAGGGTAGTGAAAAATGAAAAAATGCGTTGCTGTGCTGCTTCTTGCCCTGGCCGCCGTGTTTGCCCGGGCCGGCCCCGGCTGGTGCGGCGGGGACGTCACCATCAAGACCCGGCCCGGCCTGGCCGGCATATACAAGGTCACCTGCCCTGTTCTGATCAGGGTTGACATAGACAACCGCGGAGACGGGTTCAGGGGCTTGCTGACAGTGGTCCCAAGGGACCGGGAGCCTGTCCGCCGGTCCGGCCCGGTCTACATGACCGAGGTGGAAGTTCCGGCCGGCGGGAGGGTGACCCTGGACCTGGTGGTGCCGGGGGAACTGGCGTCGGGATCGCCCCTGGTCAGGCTGGCGGCCGGCGGGATTACGCTGGCTGAGACCGGGCTGGAGGGGGTAGGACTGGGCGGGGGCGCGGTGGTGCTGTCACTGGGTGAGCGGCTGTCCGGCAGCAGCCTGTTTGCATGGCTGGACAAAACACACGGCGGGCAGGTCACGGTGAAGTACCTTCCGCCGGAAGACCTTCCCGAAAAGTCACTCTTCCTGGGCGCGGCCGATGTCATCGTGGCCGACCGGGAGGCCGCCGCCCGGCTCAGCTCCGGGCAGGTGGACGCCCTGAAGGAATGGGTGCGGTTGGGGGGAACCCTGCTTCTCTCCGGGGAGGACGGCACCGTCAGCGGGGGGCCCTTCCGGGATATAGGCCCGGCCGCCGGGGGCAGCCCCGGGACCCCGGCCCGCCGGCCCCTGGGCCGGGGCGAGGTGGTTCTTTTCCGGGCCCCCATAGAGAGCGTCGAAGACAGGGGGGGCAAGACCTGGGAGGCCCTGGGACTTCTTCCCAAGGAAAAGAGACTGTTCGGGGACAGGGCTATGGAGATGAAACACGTCCTGGCCGACGCGGGATCTTATTTTCCCCTGGTGAAGACCCCCGGAATACCGGTGATCACACTGCTGTGGGCGGCTTACGCGCTGGCAGTGGGCCCCGGGCTGTACCTGACGCTGAAGCGCCTGAACCGGAGGGACCTGGCCTGGGTGCTGGTGCCGGCGGCGGCCGTCCTGGCCGCCCTGGGTTGTTACACCCTGTCACCGGCCAACGGGCGGCAGGCTTACCTGGCCCATACCACGGCGACGGTGGAAATCGTGGACGAAAACCTGGCGGAGGTCAGGGCTTCCGGGACCTTTGTGCTGCCCCGGGGAGGCAGCCTTGAGGTCGCCGGCGGGGAAATGCTGCTGGACCCGGTAAACTTCTATTCCGGGCGGCGGGGCCGGCCGGCGGCCGCCTATAGCGACGGCAGGCAGTCCAGGGTTGTCTTTGAGGGTGTGGAATACGGGTCCATGAGGCAGGTGCACTCCTACGGAACGTTAAGCGGAGTCGGCAGGGTGGCCGGGAGGGTCTTTTTCCGGGATGACCGCCTGACGGGCGAAATTGTCAACAGGACTGCCCTTGACCTGAGGGACTGCCGGATCCTGGTTGGCAAGAACCTGATGGAGATCGGCCACATCCCCGCCGGCGGAAGCAGGAGGCTGGATGAGCCGCTGAACTGGTCCGTGATTGTTGACGACCCCGGCAGCATGTACCGGGTGGATTCGCAGTCCCCGGTGAAAGTCAGGGAAGCGAGGCTGATCTCAAGTTTTACTGCACGCCGGGAAAGCGCCGGGGAGGTATACTTCCTGGGCTGGAGCGACAGCGCGCCGGATTATCTCAAGGTGATCAGGCCCGAGGGGCAGGGGCAGTCCAGCGGCCTCACCCTGGTCCGGCAGAAGATTGAACTTGACTTTCCGGCCGGCCCGTTCAGGCTGCCGGCGGGCTTCATCAGATATACTGTCAGAAACCCGGCCGGGGGGTACGGCACAGGTCCCGGCGCGGTGGTCATCCACCGCGGGTCCGTGCAAATCAGCTATGACCTTCCGAAAACGCTGAATACGGGCAGCTTCCGGGTGACCGGGATCGAGGTGCCCGCTGTCCCGGACCGGGCTTTCTACACCGTTGAAATCTACCGCCAGGACACCCAGGGGTGGGATCAGGTGGATAAAAACGGGCAGCGGTATACCGGGGCCGACGCCCTGAAATACCTGTCCGGGGAGGGGAAAATAGAGGTTAGGCTGACCTCGCCGGTGGAAAAGGGGGAAGGGATATTTCCCGGTATAACGGTAGAGGGGGTGGTGGGCGGATGATTTCCATCAGGGGCCTGACCAAGAGGTTCGGGCGCACCATGGCCCTTGACGGCTTCACCCTTGAGGTCCAGAGGGGTTCGGTCTGCGGGCTGATCGGCCCCAACGGGGCCGGCAAGACCACGGCCATGTCAATCCTGGCCACCCTTCAGCTACCGGATGAGGGGGACGCCCTGGTGGGCGGCCTCAACGTGGTTGAGAACCCGGCCGGGGTGCGCGCCCTGACCGGTTACATGCCGGACTTTTTCGGCGTCTACGACGGGCTTAGGGTATGGGAGTACCTTGATTTCTTCGCCAGCGCCTACTACCTGCCTGAAGGGGGAAGGAACCGCCTCATCGGCAACCTTCTGGAGCTGGTCAACCTGGGGGACAAAGGGGACTGTTACGTGGACCTCCTTTCCCGGGGCATGAAGCAGCGGCTGGCCCTGGCCAGGTGCCTGGTTCACGACCCGGAGGTGCTGATCCTTGACGAGCCGGCTTCCGGCCTGGACCCCAGGGCCAGGGCGGAGGTCAAGGAAATAATCAGGCAGCTGGGAAGAATGGGCAAGACCGTGCTGATCAGCTCCCACATCCTGCCCGAACTGGCCGAGCTCTGCGACCGGGTGGCCATCATGGAAAACGGGCGGGTGGTGGTGTCCGGAACGGTGGACGAGGTAACCGCTGCGGGATCCGGTTCCAGGCTGATCGTCGTGGAGGTCGTGGAGGGGGCCGGGGACCTGGCCCGGTGGCTGGCCCCGAGGGACGGAGTCAGCCTGGCCGAGGCCGACGGCCGGTCGGTCAGGGTTTTCTTCAGGGGGGACAGGAATGAACAGGCGGCCCTGCTCAGGGAAATCGTGGCCGGGGGTTATGCCGTGACCCAGTTCCACGAGGTGCGCAGAAACCTTGAGGAAGCCTTCATGGCGGTAACCGGGGAGGTGAACGGCCGGTGAAATTAAATCCAGTCTTGCTCAGGGAAATGCGCCAGAGGTTCAGGACTTTCAGGACACCCCTGATCGTTTCCCTCTACCTCCTGGTTGTCGGCGGGCTGTGCCTGGGGTACATCTACCTGCGCTGGCGCCATATGCCCGGCTTCTACCAGCCCGGACGGAGCAGGGAACTGTTTATCACCCTGTCCATGGTCCAGCTGATCCTGCTGGCCTTTGTTACTCCGGGACTGACCTCGGGCGCCATCAGCGCCGAGAGGGAAAAGCAGACCCTGAACGTTTTGCTGGTGACCAGGCTGAAACCCCTGGGCATCGTGGCCGGCAAGATGGTGTCTTCATGTGCCTTCATGGTCTTGCTGATCGTCGCCACCCTGCCCCTGTACAACGTTATCCTGCTCTACGGCGGTTTTTCACCGGGGCAGATGCTGGGGGTTTTCGCTTTTTACCTGGTGACCATATTCCTGTTCGGGTCGGTGGGGATGGCCTGCTCGGCCTTTTTCCAGCGGACCGGGCCCAGCACCGTGGCGGCCTACGGGGTGGTCTTCGCCGTCATGGTGGGCACGATTCTTTTGGGGGGCTTCATTTACGAGGTTTCCAGGGTGCCCGGCCCGGTTCCGGCCCCGGTGCCCGTCATCTCGCAGCTGCTTCAGGACCTCAACCCTCCAGTGGTTATGATGCGCATACTGGGAGAGGGAGCCCCCTTCGGGCCGGGCAGGGACCTGGTGATGCCCTATTGGGGAATTTACTCGGCCTTTTACCTCCTGGTATCGGTGCTGCTTCTTGTATGGAGCGCCGCCAGGCTGAAGCCCCGCAGGGCGGGAGGGAGAACGACCTGGAGGCAATAAAGGCCGGATACTGGGAAATGAGTTGTAACCCAACCCCCAATTCCTAGTTCCGGGTTTTGCCTAAAAACCTGTCCCTCCGTTTTTCATAGGCCAGCAGGATGGCCGCGGCCCGGGAGCCTATCCCGGGCATGTTTTTCAGGTCGTCCGCCCTGATGCCGCCCAGGATCGCCGCCAGGACGGGAAAAATCAGCGCCCCGGCCAGCATTGCCGCGATGGTGGCCAGGTAGTCGTGGCCGAAGAGGGGCAGGCTTAAGCGCTGCACCTCCCGCACCGCCATTCCCATCAGCAGGGCGGCCAGGCCCGGCCTGACCACCGAGGAGGAGAAATCAATTTTCAGACCCACCATGCGCTTCACCGAGATAATGTTCAGGGCGGAGGAGACCGCGAACATGGCCACCGTTCCCAGGGCTGCCGCCCTGATGCCGATCGGGGTGGGGGTCAGGAAGTAGGTGATGCCAATTTTGAAGGCTATCCCGGTTAGCAGGTTGTATACCGGTATGTTAGCCCTTCCCAGCCCCTGCATGACTCCGGCCAGGACCAGGTGCACCCCCCAGAATATCACCGCCGGCGCCAGTGCCGCCAGGGGTATGCCGGCCTCCGCGTTGGCGAACATCAAATCCGTCAGCTGGGGCGCCAGGAAGTAGAGCCCCGCCGCCGCGGGCAGGGTGCTGAGAAGTGAGAGCCTGACGGCCGTTGAGGCCTGCTGCCCGACCTGCCGCCTGTTGCCGGATCCGTGAAACTCGGCCACCGAGGGCACCAGGCTGGTGCCCAGGGAAAAGGCGAAGGCGATGCTGATGTTGACAAAAGACATGGCGAACTGGTTGAACTGGCCGTAGAGGGCGGTCGCCTCCTGCTGGGAGTAGCCCACCAGCTGCAGGCGGTCGATAATCAATTTGTTGTCGATGATCCCGGTGACGGCCATGGCCATGCCGGCAAAGGAAATGGGGACGGATACAGCCAGTATTTTTTTAAGCAGGGACAGGGCCTCCTCCCTGTACCCGGAAGTGTCCTGGCGCACCATGCTGATCAGCGCGCCCCTGTGCCTGAAATAGTAAAAGGCCATGATGGCGGCGGCCGCCACCGCTCCCGGCACCGCCCCGAAATTGGCGCCGGCCGCGGCCAGGGCCAGCCCGCCCGGGAGCAGGAGGTAGCTGAACAGGACCGTTGCCGCCACCAGGATGACCTGGTCGGCCACCTGCGACACGGCCACCGGGGACATGTTCTGCAGCCCCTGGAAGAGCCCCCGGAGGGAGGCGGTTACCGCCGAGAAGAAGATCACCGGGGCTATGGCCAGAAGGCCGTGGTAGCTGGCCGGGTTGGCCACCAGGCCGGTTTCGACCAGCCAGGAGGCCCCGAAAAAAAGAAGCAGGGTAAAGAAAATCCCCGCGGAAAACATGGCCGCGAAGGAGACCGTGAAGGTCCTGTAGGCGTCCCTGTACAGCCCCGCCGACATTTTTTCGGAAACCAGGCGGGCCACCGCCACGGGAATGCCGGCTGAAGAGATGGTGAAGAAAAGCAGGTAAAACTGGTTCGGCACCGCGTAAATGCCCATGCCCTCGTCGCCCAGCATCCTGCCCAGGGGTATCCGGTAGGCCGCCCCCAGGAGCCGGATCAATATGCTGGCCAGGGTCAGGATCAGCGCCCCCTGGATAATTGTCTGCTTGTTCAAGGCCCTGCCGGCCAATGCAATCACTCCAAAACCTAAACCCACGCCGGAGGGCGTGGGCTGCCAATCTGGTTGTGGTTATTCCCCGTTGTCGTCTCCCGGTGGGATGCTGTCTATTCTCCTCAGCGGGGTCACCTTGTTTCTCCTGCCCGGCCTCTGGGTCGGGATTTCCGATTCGGTGATTTCCAGATAAAACAGCTTTTCCGGGTAGCAGAGAACGGTGACCATTCCCCGCTCCGGTTCGGTCAGCCAAATGCCGCGAAATTCAAGCATTTCCCCCAGCAGGTCCACCTCCACCTTGCGGGGGCCTTCAAAGACTTCCAGTTCCCAACCCTGAATGCTCACCACCAGGGTTTTCTGCACCCTTGTGTTCTCCATACCTTCCTCCCGTTCGCAGTGGCCGGCGCCCGGCCGGCTGTGCAGATTCCCTTCCCATACAAGATATCATACCATAAATCTCAGATTTACCCAAATTCTTATTTTATAAGTATGATCAACCTTGACAAAATTAAGAAGGACATGGGTCTGCTTTTTGTCTGATAACCCGTGGCATTTTTGTAGCGGCCGCTACAGATTACCTCTGTTTTAGAGTATAAGGCCTCGGATTACCACGACCTGATGAGGTCCAACGAGTCGCGCAGCCTGCTGGAGGTTGCGGAAATCATGGTTCAGGCCGCTATGTTCGGGAAGGAGAGCAGGAACAAGCCGTACCACCACCGTCTGGACTACCCTGAAACGGACAATGAAAACTGGTGCGGGCAGGTTCTGATCAGGAAAGCAGGCGACGGGGTAGAAATCCAGTTCTTGCCGTTAACCTTCGAGGATCGGGGGGATAAAAATGCCGCCGGTATTTGACCTGACCAAGTGCGCGAGGTGTGGAATCTGCGAGGACCTGTGCATGGCCGACGCGATTTTCATGAAAGAGACCGCCGACGGGGACAAGGTGCCGTACGTCAAGTATCCCGACGAGTGCTGGCACTGCGGGTCGTGCAGACAGGACTGCCCGCAGGAGGCCATCAAGATAATTTTTCCTCCGCTGATGCTGACCATCTGATCTTTGCCTGTGCCGGGGGCCGTAATTACGGTCCCCGGGCATAATGATTTGTGCAAGGGGTGAGATTATGACTCAGGCCGATTCCAAGAAGGAGACCAATAAAAGGCTGTTTGGACTACTGCTGGGCCCGGCGATCTGCATACTGGTCCTGGTCATGCCCCAGATTCCTGGACTGAGCCCCATGGGCCAGAAGGCCGTGGCGGGGGCATTATGGGTTATCCCTGGTGGATGTTCGAACCGTTCCACCTGTCGGTAACAGCCGTCTGGTCGGTGATCATATTCAGCTTGCTGGGCGTCGTCAAGCCTGCGGCGGCCTTCCAGCAGCTTTCCCAGCCCGCGGTGATGCTGTTTTTGGGCGCCACCATCATCCTGGGGGCGTGGAGCGAGAGCGGCCTGATCAGGCGCTATGCCTACACAATGCTCGGCTTAAAATTTATCGGCGGCCAGTCTTCAAAAGTTATCATCATGTTTTCCTTTGCCGGTGCGATACTCTCCTCGCTGGACCGTGATTTCAACCCTGGTGCTGGGAATCGTCATCGGAAGCCTGGCCCAGCCCCAGCTGGCGGTAAAATTCATGGCGATCAAGAACAAGGCCAATCTTTACCTGGGAATAGCCGCCGCCGGAATATTTATCTGGGCGCTGACGGGCGGGCCGGTAATCGTAGGTGCGCTGCGGAAAAAGCGCGATAGACAACGCAGGCGGAAATGTTGACCTGATAATTCCCGCACTGATTACCAGGATCATGCCGGACTGGTTCATCTACCTGTTCATGCTGGGACTGCTGGCGGCGACCATGTCCACCGCAGCGGCCCTGCTGCACATGCAGGGAATGTCGCTGGCCAGGGACATCGTGGGGGTGTGGCTCCCGGCAGGCCGCCGTGAAAAGGCCCTGATCAGGGCCGGTTCACTTTTCGGTCTTGCACTGGCCCTGGTCCTCGGCTTTGTTTTGCCGGGGAGCATAATTGCCAGGGCAACCGCCTTATGGTACGGCCTGTGCGCCATTTGCTGGCTGCCGGCGTTTGTGGGCTGCCTTTTCTGGAAGGGATCGACCAGGGCCGGGGCCCTGGCCAGTGTTGCCGCCGGGTTTGTCTTCACCGTCATATGGTACGCATTTTTTAAGGCTTCCGAAGCCGTGCCCCTGGGCATCTGCAGGGCGCTTACCGGGAAGGACACCCTGGCCGGGCACCCGTGGTCGGGCATGGACCCGCTGATCATAGGGATACCGCTAACGGCCCTGATTTTTTGGTCGGTTTCCCTGATTACCAAAAAGCCGGATAAAGATGCCCTGGACAGGCTTTTCACCGGTATCTGAAAAACTTAACGGTACTGATCTATCTAATGTCCGGCCTGTTGACAGCCGCTACCGTTGGGAAATTTATCGGCGGGCAGGGGGGACGGGCAAAAGCCGCCGGGAGACCGTTTTCGGGGATCCCTTGAAGCTGAAGGAGGACGCCCGGGCTGTACCGTAGAATAGTATGTTAAAGACTATTTTTGCGGACACCGGGGGGCCGCCCGATGGAGACGATCTACGGAATCCTGGAAAGAATAACCTACTGCAACGAAGAGACCCGGTTCACCGTGGCCAAGCTCAAACAAAAAGGCAAGCAGGATCTCACCACCGTCGTGGGCAGCCTTGCCGGGGTCAGCCCCGGGGAGTCCCTGAAGCTGCAGGGAAGGTGGACGTACAGCAAAAAATTCGGGGAACAGTTCCTGGTGGAGAGGTACGAGTCGGTGGCCCCGGCCACGGTCAACGGCATTGAGAAGTACCTGGGGTCCGGGCTGATCAAGGGCATCGGCCCGGTCACGGCCAGGCGGATAGTGAGGGTCTTCGGGCCGGACACCCTGGACGTCATTGAAAACAACCCCCAGGACCTCTCCAGGGTGGAAGGGATAGGCCCCAAGAGGATTGCCATGATTGCCAGGGCCTGGGCGGAACAAAAGGAAATCAAGGAAATCATGGTTTTTCTCCAGGGCCACGGCGTCAGTGCCGGCTATTCGGCCAAAATATACAAAAAGTACGGAAGCGCCTCCATCGAGACGGTGAGAAGCAATCCCTACCGGCTGGCGGCCGACATTCACGGCATAGGCTTCATAACCGCCGACAGGATCGCCCGGAACATGGGTTTCGACCCCCGGTCCGAGATGCGGGCCAGGGAGGGTGTCATCTACACCCTTAACGAGGTCGTGAACGAAGGCCACGTCTACTACCCCTGCGACCTCCTGGTGAAAAAGGCAGGCAAAATCCTGGAGGTGGACGGGGAATTGGTGAGCCGGGCCCTGGACGGTCTTTCCGGGGAAGGGAGGCTGATTCTGGAAGACACTTGGCTGCCCGGTGAGGAATCCCGGCCCGGCCAGAGGGCGGCCTACCTGCCGCCGTTTTACACGGCCGAGACCGCCCTGGCTCTGGGGCTTTCCTTGCTGAAAAAGGGGCCTTTCCCGGCCCGCCCGGTGGATGCGCAAAAGGCCGCGGCCTGGGTGGAGCAGAGGCTTAAAATGCGCCTGGCGGACGCCCAGAGGGAAGCCTTGGCCCTGGCCGTCAAGCACAAGGTCCTGGTCGTCACCGGCGGCCCGGGAACCGGAAAAACCACCATCATCAAGGCAATCATCAATATATTCGAGGCCCTCGGGCTCCGGGTGCGCCTCGCGGCGCCAACGGGCAGGGCGGCCAAGCGGATGCAGGAGGCTACCGGCCGGGAGGCCGCGACCATTCACCGGCTGCTGGAATTCAGCTATCAGGCCGGGGGCTTCCAGAGGGACCGGGAACGCCCCCTGGAGGCCGACGCGGTGATCGTGGACGAGGCCTCCATGATCGACACCATCCTGATGCACCACCTGGTCAAGGCCGTGCCGGCCCATGCCTCCCTGGTCCTGGTGGGGGACGTGAACCAGCTTCCCTCGGTGGGGCCCGGAAACGTCCTGCGGGACATCATAGACTCGGGCGGTTTTACGGTGATTACCCTCAACCAAATATTCCGGCAGGCCACCGAAAGCATGATCGTGGTCAACGCCCACCGCGTCAACCAGGGTCAGTTTCCCGATCTGCGCCCGCCCCCCGGCGGCAGGCCGGCCGACTTCTACTTCATCGAGGAGGACGATCCGGAAAAGGCCGCCGGCAAAATCCTGACCCTCTGTTCGGACCGTATTCCCAGGCACTTCGGCTTCCACCCGGTGGACGAAATCCAGGTTCTGACCCCCATGCACAGGGGCGACGTGGGGGTGGCCAACCTGAACGCCCGGCTGCAGGATCTGTTGAACCCGGGCGGGCAGGGCGTAAGCCGGGGATACAGTACCTTTAAGGTGAACGACAAGGTCATGCAGGTGGTGAACAACTACGAGAAGGAAGTCTACAACGGGGATATCGGCCGGATAACCTCCATCGACCGGGAGGAACAGGAGGTCCGGGTCGACTTTGACGGCCGGAAGGTGTCCTACGACTTCTCGGAACTCGATGAGCTGGTCCTGGCCTACGCCATCTCGGTTCACAAGTCCCAGGGCAGCGAATACCCCGCGGTGGTCATCCCGGTTATGACCCAGCACTACATGCTCCTCCAGAGGAATCTTGTCTATACCGGGATTACCAGGGGAAAAAGGCTGGTCATCCTGGTGGGCAGCAAGAAAGCCCTGGCCATCGCCCTCCGGAACGACAGGCCACGGAAACGGTATACCAGGCTGAAGGAGAGGCTGATGGAGTCATTGTTATAGTTATTTCGGGGTGGTAATAAAACGGGAAGGCGGCAATCCGGCCGCAACGCGGGGAACCCCGGAAAACCGAAAACAAATAAAGCTTCCGGGGCTTGAAAACCCGGAAGCTTTATTGCCTTGCAGCGCCGGATCAGAAGTTCGGCGCCATTTGCACTCACTTAGCAGCCTGCAAGGAAGACGTCCATTATATCCAGTTTCTTGTTGGCTATCACGGTATCGAAGATTTTGTCCTTGACGTCCCTCGGCAGGAGCTCTATGCTGCGGGTCGTGGCGGCGTCGAACTTGGCCATGGGGAAAAGCTTGAGCACTTTGTCCTTTTGTTCCTCCGTGCAGGGCACCCGCAGCACTTTAAGGCCAGCCAGCATCTCCTGGGCCATTCCGGCCAGGCCGACCTGCTGGAGCTTCTCGTATCTTTCCTCGTTGATCCAGATGTTGATGGGATAAGTTTCCGTAGACATATCATTCACCTCCTGAGGTTATGCGCCCATGGGCGGCAGGGTGAAGACCGGGTTCCTGTTCTGCAGGTACTGGTCGGTCACGAAGGGAGAACCGAACCCGTACTTCTCGGCAGTTTCCATAATGAGGTCGAAAACCTCGGGCCTGAAAATCAGGCGCGGCGGCTTGACCCCGTCCTGGATGATGCTGCGGATGAGGGTGCCGCTGAAGTTCTGCCTTTCCTTGGTGTGCCCGCACAATCCCATGTAGGCTACCTCGGCGCAGACCGGGCAGTACCACCACTCCAGGACGCGGACCGGCTTGATATCCAGGGCCCCCGGCGGGAGCTGGTCAAAAATCCTGTGGGCGTCGTACGGATCGTAGTAGGTGCCCACACCGGCGTGGTCCCTGCCGAACATGTGGTGGGTCAACCCCAGGTTGGTGCGCAGGATGGCGTGGAAAATGGCCTCTTTGGGGCCGGCATAACGCATGTCCCACAGAGTTATGGAAGTCAGGTGCGTGTCCTCGCGGAAGTAGCCGGCGGTGCGCAAAACATCCTGGCACAGGACGATGGCTTCATCGATGTAATCGCCCTTGCGCTTCTCACCGATGATGGCGTTTACCAGCAGCCCGGTTTCGATTTTTTCTACCGGGGCGTCACCGTGGGTTTGCAGCCAGGAGCCCTTCATCAGCCACTCGTGGCCGGTATGGGGAACGTTCCGGGTCTGGTGGGCCACAATTCGCTTCCAGCCCTTTTCGGCAAATTTCTGGCGGGTTTGGATGGGGGTCAGGAAAAACTTGTCAAAAGGCTCGTTTATCTTCGGCTGGTTGACTAGGGTGATTTTGCCGCCGACAAATTTGTCTTTATAAGCAAAAGTCCTGGCTACACCAGGGTGCTTCTCCTCGGTGGTGCCGTACACGCTCTGGGCAATCTTGACCTTGTCGAAGGAATATATTTCCTCGACCTCGAGGGTGGCCATCGGCTGATTCTGATAGGTGAGAAGTACCGTGTCACCCTCCTTGATTCCGTATTCGGCCAGTTCACTGTCGGACATGTCAAAGACGATCGGGATGGACCAAACCGCCCCGCTGGCGAGGGTCATCCGATCGCAGACGGCAGCTACATCTGCCTTTCCCATGAACCCTTCCAGGGGGCTGAAAAATCCGTAAGCTATGCCGATAATTTCCCTGGCGATTTGTCCACGGATGGGTATTTTGGCAAGCCCGCGAATCTTGGCGGCTGCTTCCGAGGGGTCTGTAATTACCCTTTCTATAATCTCTTTACCACCGTGACCTACATAGCTCATTTCTTTACTCCTTTCTCCTTTCTCTTTCGCTTGATCAGGACCAAGGATACCCGCTTTGACAATAACAAACTAGCCGGTGACTGCCTGATTTCGCAAAACCTGTTTACTTTTTATCTTCACCCCCCAAGAAAAGCGTTAAATGCTTGAGCTAAATGTAACATAGTCGGCCGAGGCCTGTCAACTGCTACCCTGGAGCGCAGGGGATGGCGGAAAGTTATTCAATTTTCTACACAATACTGATAATGTACAAAATGCCTGGTCGGTCTAAGACAGCTATACAGAGGCACAAGAAACCGGCCGGGGGCTTCAACCTGCAGAACTTTTAAATATATTGTCGATTTATGCAGAATAATGCCGGAAAGGCTGATTAAGTAACCTGCATCGTTCCGGCCCGTGGATGCCTTTCCGGGCGTTCCGCGGCCGGCTGTGCCGCCACCCGGGCTTTTCTTATTTTCAGGAAATACTGTATAATAATTACAATTATTAATTATTCGAAATCAAATCTAAATTATTAGCTTTAGATGCCGGGAAACAGAACAGCCCGGCTACTGCCAGGCTGATTAATCAAAAGTGCCCTTTTTCCTGCGCTTTCTCTTTTCTTTTTGTCGACTTGAATCGATTGGGTTATTAGTAGTTTGAATGGTGCCGGAGACCGGACTTGAACCGGTACGGGTGAAACCACCCGAGGGATTTTAAGTCCCTTAACACCCCTTCGGTATAGTTTGCGAAGTTCGGTAAGGCTTGTCAAATAAGGTTTTTTTGGTTTGCTGTCCAGTCTGGTTAGGTGCTGTTTTGGGCAGTTTGTCCCCATTGTGTCCCCAAAGTGTCCCCATTTCGCTATGGCGTTTCGCTTACAGCCGCAAGGCTTTCCGGGCTTGCTGTCCCCAAAATTTCCCGCCGCCCCCGGAGGGGGGGGGTCCGCCGCCGGCCGCAGGGAGGTCCGGCGATCACCGCGGCCCCACAAAAAGGACCTCCGGCACTACATCCACCAGCCTTTGCCTGTCGGTAAGTCTCCCGGTTCATGCCTACGGCTTTGGCGGCAATAGCAGAGGATTCCCTGTCATGTTTTATTTCCCCAAAATTTTGGGGAATTTTTTTTTCTATTGCCTTTCCCTTCGATGGCCTTCCAACTCTCCCCGCCAACGCTTCCTCAATCCTCCGGCCCAACTCTACCTTTTCACTTGGCATTGATGGTTCAACCTTGACCATCCTTGACATTCCCCCGCAAATCCACTACAATAAAATTACTTGGGTGTGGGTTTTTGTCCACGAATCACTCACTGCCTTTCATGTTTCATGTCATTTCACTTCAAGCGCAGTCCGGGGCCTAACAAGCCGTCAGGACGCGCGTTTTTATTTCCTGGTCCCTGTCACCGCCGCCACTAACCGCCGCCCCCCGCCCACGGCTTTCCAGAATCGCCTACAAGCCACGAAAAACCCCCGGCAGGTATAATCACCTTACCGGGGGCCTCAAAGCGGCTTCTATGGCTTCCTACGGGGCAGGCTATTGGCTTACAAGCTCTTCTTTACAACAGTAAAAGCCTTATCCACCTTAAAAACCTCGTTTAACCTGCCATACAGTTCCAAACATGCTTCCCGCAACCTTCCGTAAGAAAAAGGGGCAGGAGGGAATAATAACCAATTAATCAAAAATATCTGCTCTCATACTCACAGGCCGACCCTCGATAATTTTATTTGACTGGTTTATTAAAAAACCCAACTCATCCTGGTAATACTTTACTTTATGAGGGTAAGCATCTACCGTCAAAAACCGAACCCCAACGGCATTTTCGTTTATGTCATAAGCATGTTGCTTTATATATTCTACAAGGAATTTACCAATTCCAAGATTTCTAAACTTCTTATCTCTACCCAATCTTGCGATTTTTATGGCAGGAGCCTTTGCATAAGGAACTCCTTCCTCTTCTTTTTCGCTTTTGCTTAAGGTTATAGCATCACAGCATATTGAACAAGCCGCAGCAAGCGTTCCCTTATAGTATAGAAGAATGGTTGTGTTCATTCCCTTTTCTTGTTCCTGGAATGCTTCTTCCCGAAAAAATCTATTCATTTCCTCATCGTCACAATCAAAATTGGCTAGATCGGAAAGCTCATCTTTACTCAATCTAGCCAATACGACCGCTCTCGGATTAATTTTATTGGAACCTTTATCTTCGATCACTGGTTCTATTTTAGACCCCTTTTCTCAATTTGGGCAAAAAAAGCCCGTCTTTTTTCTGCCTTTCTTTTCTGCTCATTTGTAGGTTTCTTTTTTATTTGCTCCAAAACGGCTTGAGCATCTTTACCATACAAAATGGGAGTTGGCTGAAGCTGTGTGGCCATTTCTCTCCCTCCTTTTCCTTGCCTGGTTGTTTCTTCAGGCTTGTCCTGTTTCATGTTATACACCCCCGCGAACAGATTATTTATAAGTATGTTCTGTTCGATTGGCGTATAACAAAACTAGCCAGGAAAAATTTAGCTTACCCTGGTTACGTTTAATGTAACATGTGCCATGTAGCAAGTCAATAATTTTCGGTATTCTATTTAGCCCTAAGTATTTTCGGGGCAAAAAAGTCCCGCTCGCCGCCGCCCCGCCCGCACACCGCCTCACAGAATCGCCTACAAGCAACAAAAAGCCCCCCGGCAGGTATAATCCCTTACCGGGGGCCTTAATGGGGACTAAAATGCTTCCTGGAGGGCAGGCCGCGCAGGATGCCCTACAAGCCCCGGTAATGGGAAGGCAAAGGGAATCAGTCGCCTCGAAGGAAACCGCCCCAGGAGGCTGCCAGGGCAGAAGATGGAAGGGTTTAGAAACGCGCTAAAAGTAAAAGGGGGGTAAGGGCTGATAACGATGCGGGGTCAAATTTTGTCGGAAAATGAAATATGATAATTTTATAATATTGCACAAATATTTGTTATAGTTTATAAAGAACAATACGTACCGATTTTAATGGGGGGGTCTTTATGGCGGAGGAAAAAGACGATAAATTTCTTATACAGGCCAAGATACTATTGCCAATAATCACTATTCTTATCTTGGGAGTTTCAGGTTATTTTTATTATACAGAAAATCAGAAACAAACCGCTGTTAAAGCACTTATTCAAAAAAGTAAATCTTTGATTACTCAAGGTTCTTATGAAGATGCAAACAATATAGCCAAAGAGGCTGCCAATATTAAAAATACTGAAGAAGTTAAAACTATATTAACATTGACAAACGATTTAATTGAATCTGATAAAGAATTTCAAAATGCTGTAAAACTTATTCAGGAGGAAAATTACAAATCCGCTTTAGATAGTTTTAAAAAAGTTAAGGATGCAGACACAAAAAATTTTACTGCCGCACAAAACTATATTAAACAGGCAACTGATTCCCTTACCCTCCAAACTCTAGCGGAAGCCAAAAAACTGTATGCCACAGGGGATTACAAAAAAGCATACCAAGCATTAATGCAAGTTCAAGGGCTATCCCCAACCCTCGAAGAAGCTAAACAGCTCGAAAAAACTTATGAGAAAGCCAAACAGCGCCAGGAAGAACAAGAACGGTTAGAGGCTGAAAGGAAGGTCCGAGAAGAAGCTCGTCAAAAAATGAATAAATATGAGGTGGGCATTGGCGCTGTTGCTATAGCTGTTGGTGAAGTTAAAAAAACTTCGCAGGTAAATGCAAATTATGGCTCTTATTATTATGTTAATGATCCTCAAAATGACCAGTTTCTATGGTTATGGATCAATGCGGCAAACATGGGAACAAAAACTGTGCACGTCAATCCAAACGATTTTACAGTCACTTCACCCGATGGATATACGGCAAACTATGATAAAACTTCTTTTTACACGAAATATTTAGATGCTACCAATGTTCCTCCCAATTCCTACGTTTCGGGATGGCTTATTTTCTTAGTACCTAAGGCTGATAAATAGAGCCCGTCGATGAACATCTTTTGTTTTTTTATTGCCACTCAAGTCAAGAACAGATTTACCATTATATAACATTTTACTCGTCAGGTTCCATCAAAATCATGAACCATTTTTATCCAATGGACTAAAATTATGTCGCCAG
>DYET01000012.1 GCA_020725625.1 Desulfovirgula sp.
CCACCATCACCAGTTGCCGAATTTTTACCACGAGACCTCACTCCTTACCCGGGAGTCGGCTACTTCTTATGAAGTAACCTCTAAAGGTCTCATTTCTTTATTGCCCCTCCAGACACCTACTAAAAATATACACTGCCAAAAAGGAAGCCCCAGGATCATGTCCTTCACCACTGTGCCGCTGCCGAGGCGCATGAACACCCCCGTGAAAAAGCCGGCGCCGATGACCACCACGTAAACCATGGCCGTAGTGGTCATCGTTCGTATGGCCGCCTCTTTCAGCACCTGCAGGTTTAACTTTTTGTATGCGCAAGCCATTACGCAGGCAAAAAAGGCGCCCAGGGCAGCCGCTTCCGTCGGGGCCGCCAGGCCGAAAAAGATTGTTCCCAGTACCGCCAGGATAAGCCCCACCACGGGAAAGACCGAGGTGAAAAACATAACCAGTTTCTGCTTGGCGGTTACTTTAAGGGCGTCACCCTCGACCGCCGGGCCCGCCGCGGGGTCTATGTAACACTTGACCAGAACGTATATTACATAAAGAGCCGACAGCACAAGTCCGGGGAGGAAAGCGGCCGACAAAAGCACACCGACGGAAATTCCGGCCAGGGGACCGTAAAGAATGATCATAATACTTGGAGGAATAAGGATACCTAGGGTTCCCGAAGCGCAAATCGAACCGGTGGCAAGGGCTTTGTCGTAATTGTATTTAAGCATTGCCGGCAGGGCTATGATTCCCATGGCCACCACCGAAGCCCCCACAACGCCGGTGGCCGTGGCGAAAATCGTACAGGTAACCACTGTGGCAACTGCCAGTCCCCCGCGCAAACGCCCGAAAATAATATACATGGCATCGAACAATCTCATGGCAATCCCGGACTTTTCGATAATAATGCCCATAAATACAAAGAGGGGGACAGCGATGATAATGTAGTCGGACAGGTTGACAAAAAGCCTCAGCACAAAAAGGTCCAACACCTTGGGCCCCAGGAATATCAGGCCGAAAATGGTTGAAACGCCGGCCAAAACCAGGCCGATGGGATATCCTGCGAGGATTAAAGCAATCAGGGAGGCAAGCATTAATAGAGTAACAGCTTCAATGCTCAACTATTTGAAACCCCCTTTCCCCTGAGGCCCTGAATGTTCTTGAGAAATTCTGAAAGGCCCTGGAGGATAAATAACACCAAGCCAAGGAAAACCCATGTTTTGAACGGATAGATAGGGGGCATTAGGGTACCGATTAAAGCCAGTTCATGTTGCTCCCAGGATTTAACAACATGGTCGAACATGGTTCTGGTAATCAGAACCCAGGCGAAAAAAAACAGCGCAAGATACAGGATAATGTTTATTATAGCCCTGGCACGGTGGGAAAAGCGCTCAAAAAAAATGTCTACCGATACATGCCCCTTTTTCTGAAGGGTATATCCAATACCCATCACCACAAAAAGGCTGTTTAGCATGTAAGTTACATCAAAACTCCACATGGTAGGCTTATTCAGCATGTATCTCATAAAAACTTCATAGCAAAGGGTTAAAACCACGATTATAATGCACCAGCAAAAAATTTTGGCCAGTATTTCATTTAACCGGTCAATAAAACTTATAATCCTGTTAATTTTGGCTCCCTCCCCCAAGAAAGTCATTTCCTCACCGCACATATGCTGTTTGTGGTACAGGCCTTTGCCGCCTGTACCACAAACGGGTTACCGTGCTTATTTAGCCCGAATGGGAACCATAAAGTCTTCGTAATCAACAAACTTTTTATAGTAGTTCTTTATGGAGGTCCAGGTTTCGTTGTAAATAGGATCCTCTTTCGCCTTCTGGTCCAGGAACGCCCAAGCGGCTTTCCTTATCTCCTTCTGTGCGTCGTCGGAGATTCTGACCGGAATATTCCCCTTCGACTTGTAGTAATCGATTGCAGCCATTGATTCCTTAAAATCCGCCGTCCACGCCCACAAAGTGACGGACCTGGCGACGATTTGAACAATTTCCTTCAAATCGTCCGGCAGTTTGTCCCATGTATTTTTATTAATGCACAGCTCGAACAGGCATGCCGGCTGGTGAACGCCCGGCCCGGTGTAGTATTTGGTGATTTCATTGAATCCAAGGGCCCTGTTCACGCCGGGAGTGCTGAACTCGGCGGAATCGATGACTTTTCTTTCAAGAGAAGGATATACCTCGGCCCCGGGAAGGGTCACCACCGATACTCCGATTGATTTGAAGATCTGCGCGAACTCCGCCGCGGTTCTGTGTTTCAGGCCTTTAAAGTCCTCAAGCTTCTTCAGCTCCTTGTGAGAGTGGGCCATCATTTCAGGGTGCGTTATACCCAGGGGTATTACCTTTACATTAAAGCCAGCCTTGTCATAGCACTTTTGCCACAATTCCAGACCGCCCTGGTCATAAATCCAGGTCAAATACATAAAGGGCTCGAAACCCATGGGAACCGAGGTAAAAAGGGAAGCGGCCGGAGCTTTGCCCATCCAGTAGCAGGAAACACTGTGATAACCGTCAATGGTGCCTGCATTTGCCGCGTCCATCACTTCCAAGGCTCCGACAATGGAACCCCCGGGATGAACCTCGACTTCCAGCCTTCCCCCACTGGCAAGTTTAACCTCCTTGGCAAATTTTTCGGGAAACTTTTGCAACATCAGTCCCGAAGGCCATGAAGTGGCGATGGTTAACTTAATGGGTTTAACTGCCGACGGGTCTGCTTTACCGCCTGTCCTTTCAGCCCTTCTTTCACTTGAAGCACAACCCGATAAAACCAAGCTCAACGAAAACAATGCCAAAATAAAAGCCATTAATAATTTTCGGTTCATATTATCCCCCCGTTTCTTAATTAATGCCGTTAAGAACCCGCTTACCCGTATCACGCTCCTTTCTGTATATCGTTTGCCTGCTTCCGCCCGAAAGTTGCTATCGGCATTGATTGAACTAAAGCAACTTTTGCGCCAGGCCAAAAGCGACAGCAATCCGACGTTTTTTAGTAATCTATAATTTTGGTTGTCGAATATGTGAGACAATGTGATTATTTTAAATTATTTTGATAATTGCTGTCTTTATAGTTTTTGAACTATTTAGACATGTCTACTTTTTTCAACTGGCCGCATGCTGTTTTGGGAAGACCAAAAAAAAAGCCGGTTTGACTTTCAACCGGCCTTCCTGATTAAATGAAGAAACTCGTCTCCCAACCTCGTAAGGCTGCAAATTTTGCTTTTGCCCTCGGTGGATACCTCCACCAGTCCCAGGGCGTAGAGCTGCATCACCACGTGGTCCAGCACCGCTCTCTTGACCTTGGCCGTGAGGGAAAGTTCCTCCTTGTTCATGCTGCCCTGGTCCACCAGCGCCAGCAGCACCCTTTCCGCCTCATCGGGCAGGCGGTCGTTTACCTTAAGGAAATAGTCGGCCAATGGAGTGCCTACCATGTTTTCTCACCTCCCCGATCGTATTTAAACCTTTTTTCTGGCAAGACCTTGCTAATAGTATGGTCACTTTCTCAATTGAATAATACGCCCGGACAAAATTTCTCCCAAAAAAAATCCGGCCGCCCGGGTGAGAGCCGGGCGGCCGGATTTTATGTATTCGGAAAAATATCAGACGTGCCTGTCCAGCATCGACTTAAGTTCCTTTTTGGTCCTGAAACCGACGAACCGCTCAACCTCGGTTCCGCCTTTAAACATAATCAGGGTCGGAATGCTGCTGATTTTGAATTCCGCCGGGACTGCACGGCTTTGGTCGACATTCACCTTGGCCACCTGGATTTTACCCTGGTATTCACCGGCTATTTCCTCAACCACCGGCGCAATCATCTTGCAGGGGCCGCACCAATCGGCCCAAAAGTCTACCAGCACAGGGGTCTGGGCTGTGGAAATAAAGTCCTTGAAATTTGCATCCCCTAAGTTTTTAATCAAATCGCTGGCCAAAAACAACTCTCCCCCTTCCAATTCTCCTTTTTTAGCGGAAGTTTAAAAATTGTTATAAATACATGACAATAATGGCCTGATCCTTGATATTATATTATTTCCTAAAAGATGTTGTCAATGCATTTAGACACTGCGGCCCCTGATGAGGTCCCTGACCACTTCACCGGCCAGGATCATGCCGGCCACCGGGGGCACGAAGGAGATGCTGCCGGGAACCCTCTTTCCGCCCGCGCCGTCCGGGTGTCCCGCTCCCCGGCGGGGCTGCTCGGTCGAAAAAACCACCTTCAGTCCCGACAGCACCCCCTCCTGCCTGAGGCGGCGCCTGAAGGCCCTGGCTAGGGGGCAAACCGAGGTCCTGGAGATGTCGTCCACCCTGAACAGGGTGGGGTCCAGCTTGTTTCCGGCACCCATGCTGGAAACCACCGGGATGCCGGCCTCCAGGCAATATTTTGCCAGGTCCACCTTGCCCTCCAGGTCGTCAATGGCATCCACCACGTAATCGGGCCGCACGGCAAAAAATTTTTCCCGGTCCTCCCCGGTGTATTTCGCCCTGCAGGCTATCACCCGGGCAAAAGGGTTGATTCTCTTGATCCGGTCGGACATCAGTTCCACCTTGGAAACGCCCAGGGTGTCCTCCAAGGCGTGCAGTTGGCGGTTGATATTGCTTATGGAAACGGTGTCGAAATCCACCAGGATGAAACCGCCCACCCCGGCCCTGGCCAGGGCCTCCGCCGCGAAGGACCCCACCCCGCCCAGGCCGAACACCGCCACCGTGCTGAAAGCCAGAGCCTCTAAACCCTTTTTGCCGATTAAAAGTTCCGTCCGGCTGAACCGCTCCTCCAAAAAAGCCCTCACCTATTTCCAGGTCTAATGAAAATATTGGCTTATAAAAAAGAAAAACTTCGATCTTATTGACAGATCGAATAACTTGTCTTAGAATCAAACACAAGTAACCCCACACGTGCCGTGAACCCCAGAGTTTCTTGAACCTATCCCCAATAGGTGGGTGTCCTCCTGATTACTTATCGTTACCTTTCAGAATCAAAAGGCCTACAAGCCATAACCAGAGCCCGGACTCCCAATGTATATGTGTTGGTTTAGAACTTCAAGGAGCTCACGCACACCGCAGGGTAACTTTGCTTTTACAATACTTATGTTAGCATACCTTCGTGCATCTTGCAAGTGCCGTGTGCGTGCTTTCCGTATGGTTTGTTCTTCTAATATTTTTGTTCAGAAAAAGGCTTATTTATACACGCGGCGCCGCCCGGCTGGAAAAAGTTCCGCCCTCACCGGGCCTCGCCCTGAGATCGGTTTTGATGTGCAGTTCCCTCAGCTGGGCGGGGTCCACCGGGCCGGGGGCGCCCGTCAGGAGACAGGCGGCGCTGGCGGTCTTGGGGAAGGGGATGACGTCCCTGATGGACTTCCTGCCCGCCAGCATCATCACCAGGCGGTCAAAACCAAAGGCGATCCCCCCGTGGGGAGGGGTTCCGTATTCAAAGGCCTCCAGCAAAAAGCCGAATTTTTCCAGGGCCTCCTCTTCCGACAGGCCGATGGCCTTAAACATCCTCTCCTGCACGTCCCGGCGGTGAATGCGGACGCTCCCGCCCCCGATTTCCACCCCGTTGAGAACCAGGTCGTAGGCCTTGGCCCTGACTGCAGCCGGGTCCGATTCCAGCACCGGAAGGTCCTCATCCCGGGGCGAGGTGAAGGGATGGTGCATGGCGGTGTACCGTTTTTCCTGCCGGTCGTACTCCAGCAGGGGAAAGTCGAGGACCCAGAGGAAGTTGTAACGGTCCCCGGGAATGATGCCGGTCCGGTCGGCCAGGTGAAGTCTCAGCGCCCCGAGGGAAGCCGACACCACCTCCGGCCGGTCGGCCACGAAAAGCAGCAGGTCCCCTTCCCCGGCCTCCAGACGGTCCAGTATCCTGGCCGTTTCCTCCGGGCTGAAGAACTTGGCGACGGGCGATTTCACTCCGCCGGGAGCAACGATGAAGTAGGCCAGCCCCTTCGCCCCGTAAATTCCCGTCAAGGCAGTCAGGTCGTCTATCTCCTTGCGGCTGAAATTCCCGCAACCCCTGGCGTTGATTCCCCTGACCAGGCCTCCGGATTCCACCGCCGAGGAGAACACCTTGAACCCGCAGCCCCCGGCAATGTCCGAGATATCCCTGATTTCCATGCCGAACCTGGTGTCGGGCTTGTCGGTGCCGTAGCGGTCCATGGCCTCCCGGTAGGTCATGCGGGGAAAGGGCAGATCAGGCTTGATGCCGGCGGTTTCAGCGCACACGTAACGGATCATCTCCTCCGTCAGGGAAATGACCTCGTCCACGTCCACAAAGGACATCTCCAGATCGATCTGGGTGAACTCGGGCTGCCGGTCGGCCCGCAGGTCCTCGTCCCTGAAGCAGCGCACGATTTGAAAGTACCTGTCCATTCCGGCCACCATCAGAATCTGTTTGAAGAGCTGGGGAGACTGGGGCAGCGCGTAAAACCTGCCCGGATTGAGCCTGCTGGGAACCAGGTAGTCCCTGGCCCCCTCCGGTGTGCTCCTGGTCAGCATGGGCGTCTCGATTTCCAGAAACCCCTTCCGGTCAAGAAAGTCCCTTACCGCCTTGGCCGCCCTGTGGCGCATTTCAACAGCCCTGAACATTTCGGGCCGCCTTAAGTCCAGGTACCGGTAGCGGAGGCGGAGGTTTTCGTCCACCTCGATGCCGTCCTCGATGTAAAAGGGCGGGGTCTTGGCCCGGTTTAAAACGACCGCCCGGATCACCTCCACCTCCACCATGCCGGTGGGCAGCGAGGGATTTTCGGTGCCTTCCGGCCTCGCAACGACCCGTCCGGCCACCGTCAGGACATATTCCCCCCTGACTGCCTCGGCCGTTTTAAAGGCCTCCAGGTTCAGGTTCTGGCTGAAAACCAGCTGGACCAGGCCCGTACGGTCCCTCAGGTCAATGAATATAAGACCTCCGTGGTCACGCCGCCTCTGCACCCAGCCCGCCAGCACCACCTCCTGCCCGATGTGATCCGGCCGCAGCGACCCGCACATGTGGGTCCTCTTCAAGGCGCCCATGCTCTCTGCCATCTCTCTTTAACCTCCTGCAAGATTACCGCTTATCTGTCGGGGCCGGGAAATGCACCGGGGTATACGGCTAAAATTCCCCCAATCCCCGGTTTCTAGCCCCCGCCCTCAAGAATTCACCTTCCAATGAGTTTCCTTACCTCCCGGGGGAGGGCTTCCAGGGGAAGTTCGACCTGGCTTCCGCCGGCCATGTCCCTGACGGCTGCAGACCCCCTCTTCAACTCGTCTCCGCCCAGTATGACCACAAGGCGGCAGCCGGCCCGGCCGGCCAGCTTCATCTGGGCCTTCAGGCTGCGGCCCAGGTAGTCCTTGTCAGCGCTCAGTCCCTCCGATCTCAGGGCAAAGAGGATGCCCAGGGCCTTTTCCTCACCGGAGGGATCCGCCGCGGCTACAAACACATCGGGGCGGATCCGGGAGGGGACGGGCGCCCCCTGCCTTTCCATGGCCAAGATAATCCTTTCGACTCCCAGGGCATATCCCACCCCGGGCGTGGACGGCCCTCCCAGGGCCTCCACCAGCCCGTTGTACCTTCCGCCGCCGCCTATGGAGCTCTGGGCACCTATGTCCGGCGCCATCACCTCAAAGGCGGTGTTGGTGTAATAATCAAGCCCCCGTACCAGCCGGCCGTTCACGATGTAAGGTATGCCCAGCCCGTCCAGGCAGCCCTTCACCCTGCTGAAGTGGGCCTCACAGTCCGGGCACAGGCAGTCCAGGGTGGTGGGTGCGCCCCCGGACAGCGCGCCGCACCTCTCCTCCTTGCAGTCCAGAACCCGCAGGGGGTTTTTGGCCAGCCTGCCCCTGCAGTTGACGCACAGCTTATCCTGCACCGGCCGGAAGAAATCCTGCAGCTTCAGCCGCAATTCGGCCCTGCAGCGGGGGCATCCCACGCTGTTGATGTGCAGATCCAGTCCCGCGATCCCCAGGCGCCCGTAAAAATCCATGACCATGGCGATAATCTCGGCGTCCACCGCCGGGTCGTTTGACCCCAGCACCTCCGCCCCCAGTTGGTGAAACTGCCTGTACCTTCCGGCCTGGGGCCGGTCATACCTGAACATGGGACCGGTGTAATAGAGTTTCACCGGCTGCGGCCCGGCATTCAGGCCGTTTTCAAGGTAGGCCCTGACAACCGGGGCAGTCCCCTCCGGTCTCAGGGTAATGCTGCGGTCCCCCTTGTCCCGGAAGGTATACATTTCCTTTTCCACAATATCGGTGGTGTCCCCCACTCCCCGCTCGAAAAGCTCGGTATGTTCAAAAACGGGAGTGCGTATCTCGCCGTAATTGTATTCCCGGCAGATGCGTCTGAAGGCGTCCTCGACGAACCTCCAACCGGCCGCGTCCCCCGGCAGCACGTCGGCCGTCCCCCGGGGCCTGGTGGTGATCATGAGCGGATGACCTCCTCAATAACAGAAAGCAATCAGATTTTTTATCTCATTCCCCAAAAATTATAACTCCCATGCCCATAACCTCAACCGGCAAGGTCAGGGACGGGAGTTAGTACCCGCGGTGCCACCCTGGATTGGACCATTAAGTCCCACTCATTTCGCCTTAACGGGGCGCCCGGGCCTTCCTACTGCGGGCTGTAATCAGCCTTTCGGAGGCCGCTCCCGGGAGTTTTTCGGCGGTTCGCCGCAGGGGGGCTTGCAGTCCACCGACCCCCCTTCCCTGTCCGGCGAATTGTCGCTTACTCGGCCCGGTCATCGCTTTAAATATTCTTCCCAGAAAATTTTATGCAATTGCACAATTATTGTCAACAGCGGATTATTCCGGGGTCTGCGTCAAGATTTAGTAGGTAGA
>DYET01000078.1 GCA_020725625.1 Desulfovirgula sp.
CAGTAATCACTAAAAGCTTTAGATTTTAGACGACTTAAGAAACTACAAACTGCATACAACGCTTAACACAATATCCTATTTTTGGTAGCCGCCAAGGCTTCGAAAGAAAAAACTGCTGTTACTTACCGGATTAAAGTTGAAATAAATGTTTAAAGCGCGGTAAAAAATGCGCCTAAAAACAGTTCGGGCATCCGTTTCCCAGTAACGGTGCCCGAACTCACAGCTTGCACATATGCGCCCTCACTTTTCCCCCCTTTGAAATCCCCATCATTCGGTCATCTCCACCAACCGTCGGAGGTTGTCGACAATATCGATGATGTCAAGCAAGTCCATATGCTCGGTGTACTTTTCCAGGATCGTGGTAATGTTGCTTGCCGCCTGAGCAACCGCCGGTGCCATATCGCACGCCTCCTTTCAACATTATGCCCTCTTTAAATTTAGTTTATTAATTAAAATATAAACATACAATTTATTTGCTTCGAATTGCTGAATATCTTAACTTAACGGTTGGCACGGCAGACCGGCGATTGACGGACCTTTTTTAAAGGTTTGTGAAATTTTAGACGGCAATTATTACCCGCTCAACCCCTGCATGAGGAATTCAGCGAAAATTGCATTAAGTATTTGTAAAAAAAATTGCCTCCCGGAAGCAGTTGTGTCAAAACAGAAAAGGGGACTTTACCCCCCTCAAGCAATCGCCGGCTTGGCCGTCAAAGCCTTCTAATCCTGCCGTTTTCCCCGGCCTGGGCGGTTCCTCCTACTACAATGTTGTCTATCCACATGGTTGGCTGGGCGTCGCTCACCGGAACCCCCTGCCCGTCTTTACCGCAGGTGCCTATGGTAAAGCCCAGGTCCTTCCCCACCATCCGGATGTTTTTTAACACCTCCGGGCCGTTCCCGGTCAGGGTCGCCCCTCTGATCATTGGTCCCTTTTCCCCGTCCACGATCAAAAAGCCCTCAGCCACGTCAAACACGAAGTCACCGGTGGTAGTGTTAACCTGCCCGCCGCCCATCTTGGTCACCAGAACACCCCGCCCTGCTTCCTTGATGAGGCGGTCGGGATCTTCCCTGCCCGACGCTATATAAGTGTTTCCCATGCGGGGAATGGGCTTCTGCTGGTACGACTCCCGCCTTCCGTGGCCGTTGGACCGAATCCCGTCCTTGGACGCGGTCAGCCGGTCATAGAGGAAATCCTCCAGCACCCCGTCCTTAATCAGGACAACCTTCCTGGCCGGCACCCCCTCGTCGTCGAAGCTGTACGACCCGTACCTGTCCTCCAGTGTGGCGTCGTCAACCACCGTCACCGGCCGGGCAGCAACCACCTGGCCCTTCCTGCCCGCGTACACGGAAAGCCCCTTTTGCACCAGGTCTGCCTCCAGTCCGTGGCCGCACGCCTCGTGGACCATGGTGCCCCCGGCCTCACCGGCCATGACTACGGGCATCTTCCCCGACGGGGCCGGCCGGGCGCGCAGCATCTTAACGGCCCGGGTGGCGGCGGCCCCGGCCAGGTCCTCAGGCCGGTTGCGTTCCAGCAGGTCAAATCCCGCCATGCTGCCCACGGCCTCGTAGCCGGTCTGGATGGTATCCCCTTCGGCGGCCACCACCTGCACCATCAGCCTGGTCCTGATCCGCTCATCCTCAACGTATTCGCCGTCGCTGTTGGCGATGGTCACATTCTGAATGACATCCCCGTACCCTACGATAACCTGCTTTATATGATCCGGGTCCACGGCCCTGGCGGCGCGGTCCGCCGTCTCCACCGCAACCACCTTCTTCTCGGTTTTCACCTGGTCCGGGCGTACCCCGAAATTGAACTCCACCAGCGGCAAAATCCTGCGCAGGTCTATGCTGTAATCCTTCTTGTCTCCTTGGGCAGCATGGCTCACTACCACGGCGGCCTCGGCCAGGCCCCTGCGGGTGAGGTCATTTGTGTAGGCGTAGGCCGTGGATTCGCCGGCCAAAACCCTGATTCCGGCGCCGACATCCAACCCGGAGTGCACCTTTTCAATTTTACCCCCCTCGCAGCCGATCCCGGTCACCTTTTTATGCTCGATATAGATGTCGGCGAAATCCCCGCCGTTCCCCAGGGCTATTTCAAGGATCTCCTTGAGCACCTGTCTGTCCACCAAAACAATCACCTCAAAGACTTTAAAGCCATTCTTCTATATTTTAAGCCTTAATATTTTATTTGATACTTTGCGTTCAAGGCCACAAGCAATTAATATGGAAAAAATTTTTCTTCAGCTATGATATGTAGAATATTTTATCTGCAGGAATATTATGGTATAGGGTCGCTCACTGAATTGATTCTCTCCTTATTTTCCCGGGACTGTCCGGCCCGGGAACTTCTTTTACTCACCGGGGCAGCACCGGGAACCGCATTCCTGCCCGGCGGCCCCGCCGGAGGGCCCGAAGTCCTTGATGCCCTTGGCATACCCTTCCAGTTTCCGGTCCACCAGGTAGAACACGGTTCCTTCCGGATAGCAGCCGTTTTCGTCCGGAACTCCGGCCGGCACCCCGGTCAGCAGCTCAATGCCTTCCTCCACGGTGGAAACCGCGTAAATGTGGAATTTTCCCTCGGCAACCGCCTGGGTGACCTCATGGTTAAGCATCAGGTGGTCAATATTCTGAACGGGAATGAGCACACCCTGTCTGCCGGTCAGCCCCCTGTTCTTGCAAAGGTTGAAAAATCCCTCCACCTTTTCAGTAACCCCGCCGATTGGCTGGATTTCTCCCTTCTGGTTGACCGATCCGGTCACCGCCAGCCCCTGTTGGATGGGCAGCCCCGCAAGGCTGGACAGGATGCAGTACAGTTCAGTACTTGAGGCACTGTCGCCGTCCACCCCTTCGTACATTTGCTCGAAGGTAATCCTGGCGGACAGCCGGAGGGGTTTGCCCTGGGCGAATTTTGCCCCCAGGTAGCCCACCAGGGTCAATACCCCCTTGGTATGGCTTCTCCCGCTCATTTGGGACTCCCTCTCGATGTTGACCACGCCCTCCTGGCCCATGAAGGTGCTGGCGGTAATCCGGGCCGGCCGGCCGAAGGAATAATCCCCCAGATCAATTACCGACAGGCCGTTGATTTGCCCCACCACTTCGCCGTCGGTATCCACCATGACGACGTCCTTGAGCATCATTTCCCGGATTTTATCCTCGATCCTGCTTGAACGGTAAATCTTTTCCTCAATGGCCCTCATTACGTGGCTGGCTCCCACCAGCGGGGCGTTTTCACCCTCGGCCCAGGCCGCGGCCTCGTAGACCACCTCGATAACCTCGTTGAACTTGGTGGAAAGCTTGTTCTGGTTGCCCGCCAGCCGGGACCCGTATTCGATCAGCTCGGCCAGGCCGGTCCGGTCGAAGTGCCGGAGGTTTTCTCTGGTGCACACCGACCCCACGAAAGCCGCGTAATGGGCAATGTTTTCCGGCGTCCTGGGCATTTCGGTGTCGAAGTCCACCTTTACCTTGAAAAACTTCTGGAAGTCTTCGTCAAGGGCGTAGAGCAGGCCGTACAATTGATAGCTTCCCACCAGAATAACCTTAATGCCGAGGGGTATGGGCTCCGGCCTCAGCGACACCGTGGGCACCATCCGGTACTGCTCCCCGATGTTTTCAACCACGCAAACCCTGTTCTTAAGGGCCCTCTTCAACGTGTCCCAGACCCCCGGGTCGGTCAGCACATCCTTGGCCTGCAGAACGAGAAAGCCGCCGTTGGCCCGGTGGATGGCCCCGGGCTTGATCATGGTATGGTTGGTGCTGAGGGTCCCCATCAGGGTGTTGTACTCTATTTTTCCGAACAGGTTGTAATAGTTGGGGCTGTTTTCAAAAACCACCGGCGCGCCCCGGGTTTCCCCGTTGTTCACGAAGAGATTCACCCGGTAGCGGTCGAAAAGGTTCTGGCCCTCGCAGCTCATCCCGGAAGCGGCGGTGGGCTTGATTTGCTCGAGGTTCTTGGCTATGTCATCCAGGATCCCCTGCAGGTATTCCTGAACTCCCCTGAATTTCCCGTACCTGTCTTGCAGTTTTTTTACCAGGGGGCCGGCCGCCACCAAGGCTATCTGTTTTTCCAGGTCGGCGATCTTCTGCTTGGTCTCCCTTTCCAACTGACGAGTTGAGGATACTACCTCCTCCAGCTTCTGCTGCAGGGCCCTTCCCTGCCTTTCCATCTCCTCCTGGACCTCCCTGGGCAGGGCCTCGTATTCATCCACCGACAGTTTTTTACCGTCCCTGGTCGGGGTGAAAAAAAAGCCGCCGGGACCCTGCTTCATCAGAAAGCCCGCTTCTGCGGCCTCCCGCCTGATGCCGTTGATGGCCTTCTCGATTTCCTGCTCCAGTTCCTGCATAATGTAGGTCTTTTTATGCTCGAAGTCCTCCCCCTCAAAAGCCTTAGGAATAGCCACCCTCAGGTCTTTGATCAGGTCTTCCATATCCTTTTGCAGGTCTTTTCCGGAACCGGCGGGAAGGGACACCGCCACAGGCTGGTCGGGGTTGGAGAAATTGTACAGGTAGCACCAGTCGTCCGGAACCGGCCTGTGGGCGGCCTCACGCCTCAGGATATCGTTTATATATGTGCTCTTACCGGTTCCCGTGGGCCCGGCCACGTAAACATTGTAGCCCGGGGCACCCATGGAAACACCGAACTGCATGGCCCTGACGGCCCTTTCCTGCCCGATGAAATCCTTGAGCGGCTGAACTTCCGCCGTGGTTTCAAACCCCAGTTCATCAGGCCTGCAGTAGCGGCGCAACCTTTCCACCGGAACACGCAGCTTCTGTTTCAAGTCGGACATTAATCAAACCCCCAAATTGTTTCCGTATTTCCGAAATAATACTGGATCAGCCCGGCATTTCCTTCTTTATCGGGCCATATTTTTCGGGTAAAATGATTTTAACGGCATAAAGCCACATTAAAATCACCAACGGGAGATAATCAAAGCAATCCGGAAGCCGGGGCACCCTGTTTGCAAAAATGTTTAAAATACCATTTGACTTCTTCCCCGATATTTTGTATACTTATCATTGTCAGTAAA
>DYET01000079.1 GCA_020725625.1 Desulfovirgula sp.
ACCACCATCACCAGTTGCCGAATTTTTACCACGAGACCTCACTCCTTACCCGGGAGTCGGCTACTTCTTATGAAGTAACCTCTAGAGGTCTCATTTCTTTATTGCCCCTCCAGACACCTACTAAAAATATACACTGCCTTGGATCCGGTCATTGGCTTATCAAACCGTCACCCGATTTTTTTCATGGCCTTCAGCCTTGTTTTCTCAATTTCTCCCGGGGCCAGGAAGCGCCCGCAAACCTTGAAGCCGGCCAGCTTAAAGCCGTGCCTTGCGGCCAGGGAGGCTATCTTTTTCACCTGTTCAGAGCTGACCGGCCCGCCGGGGGAAAAGCCAAGGAAGTCTTCCTCCATGGCCAGAAGCATTGCCTCGGCCATTGAGGGACAGACCATCCCCGGCGGCAGCCCCGGCAAAAAGCGGCCGCCGGGATTTCCGGGAACCGCCACCACCCCGCCCTCCATCACCAGCACGTCGTCCCTCGATCCGGCGATCAAGTTCACCCCGGGGGCGCCGGCCAGGTTGCAGACAACCGCCCCCGGGGCCAAATCCCCCGGCCCGACGGCCGCCCCTTCGGCTTCGGCTGCCACGACGACCAAATCCGCCGACCGCAGCGCCCTTCTTGCATCCGGGGTAATTCCTGCCGACAGCCCGCTTTCGAAGTACAGTTTTCCGGCCAGGTCCTCCAGCCTCCGCCTTTCCCCGCCCACCAGGGTAATCCCCCTGACGTCTTTGGCCAGGATTTGAGCGCACGCCCTGCCTACGGGTCCCGCCGCTCCAAGAACCGCGGCCCGGACGTTTTTGATGCTGTACCCCATCAGGTGGGCGGCCTGTTTACACCCTTCCAGGGCGGCTGCCAGGGTGTAGCCGTTGCCGGCGGCAAGCCGGATTTGAAGGCTGTTTTCCGCTGCGGAAAGGGCGCCCCCGCCGGCTGACCCCAAAGTTCCCAGGCCCATGACGCCGGCACCCGCCTTGCGGGCGATTGTGCCGGCCCGGATGATTTGCCGGGCCGCCAGCATCTCCGGAATTTGGGCCACCTTGCCGGCATCGAGGGGTATGGACAGAAACCACCCCCCGGCCTGCCCGTAAGTTGAACGAACCTCGGGTACGACCGACACCCTGACGGGAGGGACCAGACTGAACACCTTCGCCAGCACCCGGGCGGGCAAGCGCCCGGCCGGGGTAAAATTCCGGGCGACCTCCGCCGCCTCGGGGGGGAGGAGAAGATAAGCGAATTTTCCCAACCCGGACCCCACCTTCCCTAAAAAGATCTTCCCGCCTTCCGTAACCCGGTCATGGAATTTTATGCCCGGCCGGTCCGTTTTAATTCCTCCGGCCCCGGCTCGATCAAAAAAAACGCCCGCAGGCGTATTAGCCATTTTTACACGATCCCGGAATCACAGGGTCTGCCGGGCCGGTCCACCACCCGCCTGATTATTCCGGCCATTTCCTCCCTGGACCGGGCGGCGTTGAGATCCTGCCGGATCCCGGCCGCCCCCGGCACTCCCTTCAGGTACCAGGCGGCGTGCTTGCGCATCTCCCTTACCCCGATGTACTCGCCCTTCAGCCCCACCAGCAGGTCCAGGTGCCGCAGGGCGGTGGAAACCCGCTCCTCCCGGGTGGGCGGGGGAAGCTTTTCCCCCGTTTCCAGGTAGTGAATGATTTGCGCGAATACCCAGGGGTTGCCCATGGCGGCGCGGCCCACCATGACCCCGTCGCACCCGGTTTGATCAAGCATCCGCCGGGCGTCCTCGGGCTCTCTCACGTCCCCGTTTCCAATCACCGGAATGCCGACGGCCCTTTTAACTTCGCCGATGATGTTCCAGTCGGCCCGGCCGCTGTAAAACTGGGACCGTGTGCGGCCGTGCACGGTCACCGCGGAGACCCCCGCCTTTTCCATCAGCACCGCCAGTTCCACCGCGTTGACCTGGTCCTCGTCCCAGCCCTTTCTCATTTTCACCGTCACCGGGAGGCCGGCCGCGGCCACCACCGCCCGGGCCACGTCGTAAGCCAGGCGCGGGTTCCTCATCAGGGCGGCCCCTTCCCCGTTCCTGACTATCTTGGGAGTCGGGCAGCCCATGTTGATGTCGATAATCTGGGGCCCCCTGGCCGCCGCCATGGCGGCCGCCCTTTCCATGTACGCCGGGTTTGATCCGAAAATCTGGACCGCCAGCGGCCCCGGCTCCCCCAGGATGCCGAGGATGGTCTCGGTCCTGGCGCTGCCGTAAATTAAGGCCTGGTCGCTTACCATCTCGGTACAGACCAGGCCGCATCCGGCTTCCCTGGCGAGAGAGCGGAAAGCCCTGTCGGTCACCCCCGCCATCGGGGCGGCGATTACCGGGTTGGCCAACCTTACGCCGCCGATATTCATACCCTGCCGTCCTGGTTCCTTTCGTATATTATCCTCAGCCCGGTGAGGGTCAGCAGCGGGTCCACCCTGTCGATGGTCCGGGCCTCCCTGGCCATGAGATCGGCCATGTCTCCCGTGGCAACGACCAGCGGGTCGCCCGGAAGTTCTTTTTTCATCCGGGAAACGATGGCGTCCACCTGGCCGGCGAAACCGTAAATGATTCCCGACTGCATGCTGTTGACGGTATTCTTGCCGATTACGGAGGGGGGCTTGACCAGTTCCACCCTGGGGAGCTTGGCCGCCCTGGCAAACAGGGCCTCGGTGGAAATACCGATGCCGGGCGCTATGGCCCCGCCAAGGTACTCGCCCCTGGCGTTGATGGCGCAAAAGGTGGTTGCCGTCCCGAAATCAACTATAATCAACGGGCCCCCGTACAATTCATACCCCGCAATGGCGTTGACTATACGGTCGGCCCCGATCTCCCGCGGATTCTCAAATTTAATCTGGATGCCGGTCTTGATCCCGGGACCCACCACCAGGGGCGGGAAGCCGAAGTATTTCCTGGACATCAGGTCCAGGGTCAGCATCAGGGGAGGCACCACCGATGAGATGATGATACCCTTAATTCTCTTGAAGGTAAGGCCCGACCCCTCGAAAAGCGCCCTCAGCAGGACGGCGTACTCGTCGGCGGTGCGCTGGGGGGCGGTGGAAACGCGCCAGTGCTCGACCAGGTTTTGGTCATCGTATACGCCCAGCACTGTATTGGTGTTACCCACGTCGAAAACCAGGATCATAAGTCTCCCACCCTTCTCCTAAGCCATTTTATCAGAGGCGGTGGGGAACTGCAATAATGTCGGTGTCTTTACCCGGTTATACGCCCCGTCCCCGGGCGGTTAATCGGCCATAACCGCGGACTTCACCCGGCCGACCACCGCCCTGGCCAGGAAGGAGGCCGCGGCGGCCTTGGCCAGGTCAAGGGCGATGAAGGGCAGGAACCCGATCTTGATGACCTTGACTACCGGAACGGCCTTGCCCAGGTAAAAGTTCAGGATGACGTAAAGGTAGGGCAGGCCCGCCAGGTAGATGGCCGCAATTCCTCCCACCGAGGCCAGCAGGTACCTGGCAATGCCCGGACGGCCCTTTTCCGGAAGCAGGCGGCCTGTGACGTAAGCCCCCAGCACAAAGCCCAGAAGGTAGCCGAAGGTCGGCTGCAGCACGTAGGCTGGCCCGCCGAAGGGAGGCTTTTCAAAGACAGGCAGTCCCAGGAGGCCCATCAGAACGTACACGGCCATGCTCACGGCCCCCAGGCGTGGCCCCAGCAGCATGCCTGCCAGCAGGACCACGAAGGGAACCAGGCTGAAGGGAACAATAGGTGCACCGAAGCGGAAAAGCGCGGCCGCCACGGCCGCCAGGGCGGCAAACATCGCTGCCAGGGATATATCCTTTGCCGATAATTTCATACGTATCGTCCTCCCCATAAGCAGGATCCGGAAATGTTGTCCGGTCCTAATGTCAACCTTTGGTGATGGTGTAGTTAACGTTATGTGCAAGAATAAAGGCCCGGACGCGATTTTGCCGGCTAATCGCCGGTCCCAGGCCCGTTGTCTCCCGGCCTCAGCGTCACCTCCCCGGCCGTGAAACGCTGCCGTGTCCCGTCCGGCAGCCTGAGAATCAATGATCCGGATAGGTCGACATCCTCCGCCCATCCCTCCCACGACTCCCTGGACGTACTCACCCGGACCGGGCGGTTTAAGGTGACGCTCCTCTTTTTCCATTCCTCCAGCACCGGCTTAAAGCCCACGTCAAGCCAAACCCGGTAATAATGCTCGTACTCCCTGAGGTACTGCCTTAAAAGGGCCGCCCTGGAAACCTCCCCACCCTTTGCCGCACGGAGGGAGGTGGCTATGTCCCTTACTTCCGCAGGAAAGCTTTCGGGGGGTATGTTTACATTTATGCCCGCGCCCACCACAAGGAAATTTATCCTCTCCATCTCGGCGCTCATTTCGGTAAGTATGCCGCAAAGCTTTCTTCCGTCCACCAGTATGTCGTTGGGCCACTTTATACCCGGCGACACCCCGGCTGTTTTCTCCACCGCCGAAGCCACGGCCACAGCTGTAAGCAGCGTCACCGGGGAGGCTTCAGCAGGCGCAATGCCGGGGCGCAACACCAGGGAGCACCAGATGCCCATACCCCGGGGAGAAAACCATCCCTTTCCCTGCCTGCCCTTTCCACCGGTCTGTTCCTCGGCCACCACCAGCGTGCCGTGCGGGGCTCCCCCGGAGGCCAGGGCCCGGGCTTCCCGGTTGGTGGAATCGATGCAGTCGTAATAATACACCGTTCTGCCCAGAAATTCCGTGTTCAGCCCGTCCGCTATTTCCTGCCCGTACAGGCGGTCGGGAATTTTCACCAGCCTGTAACCGGTCCTGGGCGCGGCATCGATGAGATATCCCTCTTCCCTCAGGGCCTGGATATGCTTCCAGACGGCGGTCCTGGACACGCCCATTTTCTTGCAGATCTCTTCGCCGGATACAAAGTCCGGCCGGTGTTCCTTTAAAAGGGCCAGGATCTCAGTTTTTTTCAACCTTATTCACCATTTTGAGGAAATATGCCCACATACATAATATGCCCACTAAAGGCTTTTGTCAACCGTGTTCTTATACCTGGTTAACATACGGGGTGGCTCCATGCCGTAAAAAAAACGGCACCACGGGGGAAGAAAAGCAGTCAGCCTCCAGAACATCCGCTCGGCTTTGGAATCCACCCCCCTCATGCCACAGCACCGACAGGGCTTTTCATTTCACCCACATCCAGGCTTATGTCCATGGCTTTGACCGAGTGGGTGAGGCTCCCCACCGAAATGAAGTCGGCGTCGGTTTTGGCTGCTTATAACCCCGAATCACCGTGGCTTTCGGCCTTTCGTATTTCCCGGACCCGGTTCCGGCCGTCCACCATTACCACCGTGGGACGGTGGGAAACGGCTTCCTCCCGGGTCATCACGGCATAGGAAATGATTATCACACAGTCGCCCGGCTGAACAAGACGGGCCGCCGCGCCGTTCAGGCAGATCGTCCCGGAACCCGGTTCGCCCGGAATGGCGTAAGTTTCCAGCCTGGCGCCGTTGTTGATATTGACCACCTGCACTTTCTCGTTGGGCAGTATGTCGGCGGCCTCCATCAGGCCGCGGTCGATGGTGACACTGCCCATGTAGTTAAGGTTGGCCTCGGTGACAACAGCCCGGTGAATTTTCGATTTGAACATCGTGATGAACACGGCCTACACCTCCAGTACGATGTTGTCGATCAGGCGGGTTTTGCCGAACCTTACGGCCAGGGCCAAAAGCGCCGGGGAATCCAGCCGCTCCGTCTCCTTCAGGTCGGGCAGCGACCTTATTTCCACGTAGTCTATACTGGCCCCGTTCACCCTTGACAATCTGTCCCTGACCATCTCCACCAGCCTGCGGGCGTCCCTTTCCCCGCCGGCAGCGACCCGGGCGGCCTCCTGCAGGCTCCTGTAAAGAACCGGGGCCTCCGCCCTCTGATCCGGGCTCAGGTAAACGTTCCTGGAGCTCATGGCCAGGCCGTCTTCCTCCCTCACGGTGGGCACCGCAACAATCTCCACCGGCATGTTCAGGTCCTCCACCATCTTTTTAATCACCAGAACCTGCTGGGCGTCCTTCTGGCCAAAATATGCGCGGTCGGGCTGAACTATGTTGAACAGCTTGGTCACCACCGTGGCCACTCCCCGGAAGTGGCCGGGCCGGGACCGGCCGCAAAGGCAGCCGGCAAGGCCGGGAACTTCCACGTGGGTGCAAAATCCGCAGGGATACATCTCACCCACCGAGGGGTAAAACAGAGCGTCCACTCCGTATTCTTCCAGCATCCTGCGGTCCCTGTCAAAATCCCTGGGATATTCGGCAAAATCTTCCTTCGGTCCGAACTGAAGGGGATTTACAAAAATACTGGCCACCACCGCCCCGCATTCCCCGCGGGCCCTCTCCACCAGGGCCGTGTGCCCCCGGTGCAGGTAGCCCATGGTGGGGACAAACCCCACCGTTTTCCCCTGACCCTTCCTTTTCCTCACGAAATCCCTGATTTCGGCTATCTTTTCACATATTAACACTGTCAGGCCACCTTCCTTTCGTGAACGGAGAACTTCCCGCCCCGGGGGAGCCTGCCGGCGAAGGCCAGCTGTCCTCCCCGAACTGTTTCAGCAGCATGTCGGCCTGATCACCGTCAATGCTTCCCTTTTCAACGGCTACGCGAACCGTGTACCGCCCCAGCACGCGGTAAAGGCGGTCCTCCTCAGGGCCCACACCGGCCAGGGCCGGCAGGTGTCCCCGAATGGTAGTCACGTCGCCGCGGGCCACTGGGCCCGTAAGGGCCTGCACCGGGCCCACATTTTGGATATTGTTTATGGTGCCTTGAACTAGCGGCAGAAGCGCCTGGAACGCCTCTTTCCTGGACAGCCCGAATTTTTCATAAAGGCCGGTGCTCAGGTGCAGCAGCGAAACCAGGTAATTGGAGGCGATGCAGGCCGCAGCATGGTAGAGCGCCTTGTCCCTGGCGTCAATGTTGAAGGCCCGCCCCCCCAGGTCGGCCACCACCTGTTGGGCCGCCGGCATGGCGCCATCATCTCCTTCCAGGGCGAAATAGGACCCCGGCAGGTTCTTCATGGCCGTCTCGACATCGGCAAAGGACTGCAGGGGATGGATGGAAACAGCCAGGGCCCCCCTTTCCCGCACGCCCTCCAAATGGTCCGAGGGGTGCGCCCCGCTGGTGTGGGCCACCACCTGGCCGGGCCCCACCGCCCCCCGGTCCGATATGCGTTTGCTGACAGCGGCTATTTCCCTGTCCGGGGTGGTAATGAACACCAGGTCGGCGCCCCTGGCCGCGTCCTCCGGGCTCCCGCAGGCAGTGGCACCCACCCGGGACCCGAGATCAGAGGCCGATCCGTAACTCCGGCTGGCCACCCCGGAAACGGTGTATCCCCTCTCCCTCAGCAAAATGGCCAGGGCGCTGCCGACCTTGCCCGCTCCTATAACCGCTATTCTGGGCCTGATCACTGCGCAACACTCCTCACCTGTCGTGTGTCGCCGCACAGGCCGGAAAGGAATGTCAACCGTTCAATACCGGGAAAACTTTCGGCTGACATTAAAAAAGCCTCCCGGTGTACAACCGAAAGGCTTTGTTTCTTACACTTCTTACCTTCAACCGTCTCGGTCCTTCCCGGCTCCAAGCGGATACTTTATTAAATTGTCGGTCCCGTCGTTTTTGTTCAAAGGTACGGTTCCCCTTCGAGGGATACCCTCCTAAAAAGGATTTTACCATATACATTCATTAATCTCAACGATTTTATCCAAATTAATTGGAATTAACCGACCACTCAACAGTAATACAGGGATTCCCATCTCAGTCGCCGGAAGCGGCCTGCAATTGACCCCACCCCTTTAAAAGTGGTAGATTGAAATGGAAAGTTTTTTGAAAGAGGACGCCGGAATTGGAAATAATCCGTATTTTTCCCTCCGACAGCGTAACGGTGCGGGCCGGAAAGGTCTTTGACGGCCACTCCCCTATCCCTGGGGAAAGCATAGACATAGTGGTGTCCGGGGGGGTAATCAGGGAAGTGCGCCCCTACCCCCGGGAAATCCCCCCGGAACCGTCCGGGGCTGCGAAAATACTGGACCTCCGGGAATACACGGTGCTGCCCGGCCTGGTTGACTGCCATGTTCACCTGGCCCTGGACGGCAACGATTTCAATAAATCACTGGAACTCTGGAGCCGGAAGGATAGGCTGGAAGAGAGGATCGGGGCGGATCTGGAGAGAACCCTGGCGGCCGGCATCGTGGCTGTACGGGACGGCGGCGACCGGGAAGGCATCGGCCTGGAGGCAAGGGATCTGGTGGCCCGGGGAGCTATGCCCGGCCCCCGCATCCGCGCGGCCGGCGCGGCCCTTCGCAAGAAGGGAAAGTACGGATCTTTCCTGGGCCCCGGCCTGCCAGACGGGTCTCTCACTGATGCCGTTGAAAAAATGGCCCGCCGGGGGGTGGACCAGGTCAAGGTGCTGGTATCAGGCGTGGTCAGCTTTAAAAATTACCGCCGGGTAGGGTCCATTCAGTTTGCGGAGGAAGAACTGGCCGAAATAGTTTCTACGGCTCACAGCCGGGGGCTCAAGGTGATGGCCCACGCCAGCTCGGACGAGGCCGTCCGGATGGCGGTGCGGGCCGGGGTGGACAGCCTGGAACACGGTTATTTCATCAGCGATCAGTCCCTGGAGGCCCTGGCCGGGGCAGGGATTCCCTGGGTGCCAACCCTGGCCCCGGTGGCCAACCAGGTCAGGGGGCGGCCGGCGGCCCGGCATTCCCCCCTGGAACGGGAAGTAATTGTAAAGACTTACCAAAGACAGCAGAGAATGGTGAAAAAAGCCGCCGGCATGGGAGTCCGCATAGGGGTGGGCACCGACGCCGGGGCCGCCGGGGTTCGGCACGGGGAAGGCTTCATGGACGAAATACTTCTCCTGGAGGAGGCCGGCCTGGCCAGGGAGGAAGTCCTCAGGGCGGCCGCCGGCAGCGGGTCGTCAATCCTGGGCCTGGAAAGGGAAATGGGCATGGTCAGGCCGGGGTTCAAGCCTTACCTCATTGCGGTGCGGGGCAATCCGCTGGACGACCTGCGGCATCTTGCCAATGTTGAATTTATGATCCTGCCCTCCGGTGGATAAGATAATCCCGGAGGGTTTTCAAATGGCTTTCATACCCAGGCGAGTGCTGTTTGAAAAGGATGCCCTGAATTACCCGCTGGGGCAAAAACTATACCGGCAGTTCGGCCGGGAGGGCATCCCCATCCGGCTGGTGGCCAGCCACAACCGCATCACCGGCATTCCGGGAAAGACAATCCAGGAAGCATACCTGGAGGCCAAGCGGACCCTGGTGGTGGGGGTGAGGCGCAGCCTCAAGTTCGAATCCTGCAGGCCTTCGGCCCACTACCAGCTTCCCCTCAACACCAGCTGCAGCGGCAAGTGCGAATACTGCTACCTGCACACCACCCTGGGCAGCAGGCCCTACCTCCGTGTCTATGTGAACGTGGACGAGATCCTGGCCGCCGCCGGCCGGTACATCCAGGAGCGGGCCCCGGAGGTCACCCTCTTCGAGGGGGCGGCCACCTCGGACCCTATTCCCGTGGAGAGGTACACCGGGTCCCTGAAAAAGGCCGTCGAGTTTTTCGGCGCCCGGGAACTGGGCCGCTTCCGCTTCGTCACCAAGTTCACCGAGGTGGACAGTCTTTTGGACGCCGACCACCGGGGGCACACCCGGTTCCGGTTCAGCATCAACACCGGCCGGGTGATCAAGAAGTACGAGCACGGCACCCCCGGCATCCGGGGGCGCCTGGAGGCGGCCAAAAAAGCGGCCGGGGCGGGCTATCCCCTGGGGTTCATCATCGCCCCGATCATGGTCTACCCCGGCTGGGAAGAAGAATACCGGGAACTGATCGAGAGCCTGCGCAAGGCCCTGGGCCCGGCCGCCGAAAGGGATATAACCTTTGAACTGATCAGCCACCGCTTCACCGCCAGGGCCAAAAAAAGAATCCTGGAGGTGTTCCCCGCCACCACCCTGCCCATGGAGGAGGAAAAAAGAAAATTTAAGTACGGCCAGTTCGGCTACGGCAAGTACGTTTATCCGAAGGAAACCATGGAAGAGTTAAAATCATTGTTTCACCGGGAAATAGCTACATATTTCCCGGCAGCTACAATTGAGTACTTGGTCTAGGGGTAAACTTCCGTTTTTATCTTCAGGCACAGAAGAATCCGGGGAAGTTGTATACTGTATAAATTTCTCTGAATCCATTGTTTCGAGGCTTGCAATGTGGAACGGCTTTTGGGGATTATCGAGAACATCGAACAAAACCTCTATAAGCCTACGTATTTAATCTCCCTGGAAGATCTGGCCGTCCTGACCAACCCCGGATCCCCGGAGTACCCCGCCGTTGTTGAAAAATGGAAAAACATTATCAGCCAAAACCTCCCGGGCCCGCCAACGTAAAGGGGGTAGACCTTCTTTGGCCGTTATCCAGCTACTGGTTTCCTGTCATTCCTTTTCAATGTCGGCAAATACTTGGTATTCCCTGGCCGCCGTCCGGTAGCCGAACATTTCCTGCGGGGTCATTGGCTTAAGTGCTTTAAAACGCGGGTCGGCCGCCTTTTCCGGATTGTAAGGCCGGATCAAATAAGGGTGCTTTTTGCTGCCGGTTGATTCCTCAATTAGCCTGGCCGCTTGAGCCACCTCCTCCGGCGTCATGTAACGGGCTCTCCCATCCTGTTCAAGTAGAGGTGCAACCGTTGTTTGAAACCGGTATTCAGAAAACCTGGAAGTCAGGGTGATGCTCTCCCGGATATCGTGTACGTCCACCGTTTCCCCCAGAATCCGGCCGTATAGATCCACCGGCCCCACGACGTCCATAACGACTACGCTGGCCAGCCCTTCATCCAGTATCTGACGGAGAATCCGGCTGTTCTTTCCCTTTGTATCCACCTTGAGCTTCATGTTATTGCCCTTCAGATAACGCAGGACGGCCAGGAATTCTTCGGCAAAGGCGGGATCGCCACCGGAAACGTGCAGGCCGTCCACCCACTCTTTGTGCAGTGTGCCGACACTGACGAACCCGTCCAGTTTCTTTCCGGAATGGAGGTAGGCAATCACCGCGCCAAGTCCCTGGCGGATCTCGACGCCGTCAAAAAAAACCGGAAACTCGACGCCCTCAGGGCCACGGTAAACAGATTTGCGGTTTGTTGTGTAAAACTTCTGGAAATCCTCTTTTCCTTCCGCTTTTATATCCTTCTCTTCATAGGTTAAGCCCCGTTCTTCCATAAAACGTTTCACTATCTTACACCGGGTACATCCGGTCAATGTGAACAACGTGCCCTTCATGAGCCATTCCCTCCAAAAAGGTATGAATGTAAAAAATCATGAATCTTTCAACAAGCTGACGTATTCGTCCCTGGACAGCAGGCATTCCAGTTCGCTCAAATCATAAGGTTTTAGCATGATCATCCACCCGGCGCCGTAAGGGTCTGAATTCACCAGACCGGGAGATCCCTCCAGGTCATGATTAACGGATTCGATTTTGCCGCCGACGGGCATGTAAAGGCTTGATACCGTTTTAGCCGATTCCGCGCTGCCGAATTCATCGTCTCCGTCAAACTCATCGCCGATGGCGGGCAGTTCGATGAAGATAATGTCTCCCAACTGGTCCTGGGCAAAATCTGTAATCCCCACCCGTATCAGGTCGCCCTCCTTTTTCGCCCAGGCATGCTCCTTGTGATAAAGAATCCCGTCCGGGAAAAAAAGCTCTTCCACATTTTTCAATTGCATCAGTCCTTTCCAGGCGATTTTTAGGATTGATTCATCAGGCCACATCCCTGCCGGTGCATTGAGAGTCAACATACATGAAGAATACCGGACCTTTCTTATTTCTGCATGGATCAATGGTATCATGACCAAAGCCGGGGAAATTGTAGTGTTTACTACAACTCAACAATTAATTTAACTTTTTTATTCGTTGTGACTTTTCTGTCATGTAGCATAGATTACAGACTGACCGTCGGGCCGTGTTATATTTTTAGGAGAGAATGAAGGGGGTTATTTGAATATGAACGAATTTGACGTAGTCGTGATTGGGGGCGGCCCTGGCGGATATGTGGCGGCAGCCCGGGCAAGCCAGTTGGGTTTGAAGGCCGCGCTGGTTGAAAAAGAACAGTTGGGCGGAACGTGTGTGAACTGGGGGTGTATTCCCACAAAGGCTTTACTCCGAAACGCCGAGATCGTACATTTGCTGTCTCAGGGCAAGACCTTCGGATTTCAGTGTAACAGCATCTCTGTGGACTATGCTTCAGCCCACAACAGAAGCCGCCAGGTGGCCAAACGTCAAAGCAAACGCGTGGAAGTCCTCCTTAAAAACCGAAATGTGACCCTGTTCCGGGAAGAGGCACGTCTGGCAAATGAAACAACGGTGGAGCTCATTCCTTCCGGCAAGAAGCTATTGGGGAAAAACATTATCTTTGCCACCGGCTCAAAACCCAACCAGATTCCCGGTATTGAATTTGACGGAGAAAAAATCATCACTTCCCGGGAAGCATTGCAAATGACCACGCCGCCCTCTTCGGTAGTGATTGTCGGCGCGGGACCGATCGGGATGGAGCTTGCCACCATATGGAACCGCTATGGCTCAAAGGTTGTTGTATTGGAAATGATGCCCCGTGTCCTGCCGGCGGAAGACGCGGATATATGCGCGGAGGCTAACGCCCATTATCAAAAAAGCGGCATCAAAATCAGAACTGGAGTCAGAGTTGAGGGTATCGTCAAGACGCCGGCCGGGGTTGAAGTGACTGTTTCAAATGGAGAAGTGGAAGAAACCGTTACTGCCGAGAAAGCGTTAATCGTCACCGGCCTTGCTCCTAACACAGCGGGCTTGAGCCTTGAACAGGCCGGGGTCGTTATGACCCGCGGGTATATTGATATTGACGGGCAGATGCGTTCCAGCATCCCCAATATTTATGCCGTCGGCGACATAACCGGAAAACTTAATTTGGCTCACGTGGCCTCAGCTCAGGGCATCATCGCGGCAGAGGCCATTGCCGGGTGCCGGACTAATGAGTTAGTCTACGAAAACATACCAAGGTGTATTTTTGGCGAGATAGAGGTGGCCTCGGTGGGTTTGACGGAACAGCAGGCGCTTGAACGGGAATTTGACGTTATGACTATCCGGAGCCCCTTCATCCCCAACGGAAAAGCGTTGGCATTAAATGAAAACGGCGGATTCGTCAAGCTTGTGGCCGATAAAAAAAGCAAGAAACTACTTGGCGCTCATATGATCGGGAGCCACGTCACCGAACTCATCGCCGGTCCGGCAGGGATGATCGCGCTTGGTGCTACGGTCGGACAACTGGCGCAAGTGGTATATCCCCATCCAACACTGAGTGAGGCTGTCCAAGAGGGCGTGCATGTGTTGGCCGGACATGCCGTTCATTTATAAATCTTTGCCATTAAACCATGAAGACGTTTTTATAAATATCGCGCCTGGAACTGGAATTTCGGTTCATCGCCTCCGTTTAACTTTAAATAGGTAAAAAGGGTTCCCGGTGGAACGGTGTCAGTATATCTGGAAAAAAATTTATTAATGAATGGGCCAAACAACTTCGGGTAGAGGAATATCTCCACAACATTTCTGCCCCGGAACTGGCCGGTTGTTTTTTTGATTAAATTTTCCCTTTACTCGCCGAACCCGATCATTCTAAGCCTTTCCCGATCTTCGATAACTATTTCACCATCACTGAGAATGCGTATAATTCTGTCTCTCCTAAGGTGGGAAATGGTATTGGTTATAGTGACACGGTGTACGCCGGCAATGTCGGCCAGCTCCTGGTGGGTCAGTTTCATCTGGCTGTTGGAGAAACTGCTTTCCGGGTCCGTGAGCAGGCAGTATAGCAGGCGGCACACTTTTTCAACGGTGTTGCGGAAGGCGAAGTCTTCCACCTGGTGAGCCAGGATGCGTGATTTCAAGCTTATGGACCTGATCAGCACCAGTGCCAGGCCGGGCCTCGAGATAACATCCCGGGAGTTGTGCTTGTCTATGGCCAGCACTTCCATATCCTTGATGGCCAGGGCGTTGTATATAACAGGCTGGCCGTGAAAGAAACCCTCTTCTCCAAAAAAGCAACCGGGGCCTACGTATAAAACCGGCTTTTCCACCCCGTTACGGCCTAACATGGTTATACGTGCAATACCTTTTCTAACCAGAAAAAATTCTTTCACACAATTGCCAATCCTAAGCACCAGCGAACCTTTTTTATAGTGCCTGGCCTTGCCGATTCCTTCGATAAAAGCCAGGTCTTCGGGGCTTAATGTGCCGCCGGTGTCCATCCCTAAAAGCCTTGAGGTAAACATTGGCGATGTGGAAAGAAAAACCTCGGCGCTGTTACTGTTCACCCTGCGTCCCACCTTCCGGAATTACCTATTAAGTCCGTTAAGCAGTACATTGTGAAATTTTTCTTTATTATAAAACAAAATCTCCCCCCTGTCTATACAAAACAAACAAGGCATAATAAAAATATAAAGGCCGAAGCCAAATACTACCCGGGCCCCGGCCTTTTTAAGGAAAACACTGTCCGGTATTAACCGGCCTTTATAAAGTTGCCCTATTTAAAAAACAGGTTGGGCAGGTACAGTGCAATTTGCGGGAAAAAGACCAGCAGGATAATGCAAACCACCATACACAGGAAAAAAGGCAGGATGCCCCTGAATATTGTTTCCATGGGCACATCCCTGGCAACGCTGCTCAGGGCAAAAACGTTAACGCCCACGGGCGGTGTAATCTGTCCCATTTCCATGAGTATTACCACGACCACCCCGAACCACACCGGGTCGAACCCCAGGGCGAATATTGACGGATAGATTGCAGGCAGTGTGAGCAGTATCATGGGAATGACATTCATCAGACAGCCAAGTATGATATAAAGAACACAGACAGCCGCAAATATTGTGTACCGCCCGAAGGGCAGGCCGGTAACCAGGTCGGCAAGGGCAAAGGGCAGCCGGGTGGCCGCCAGGAAGTAGCCCAGCACCCCGACCCCGATCAGGATCATCAGCAGTTTGGTGGTTATTTTGGCTGTTTCCTCAAGGGACATCCTGAGGTTTCCCCAGTTCAGCCGCCTCCTCAGCAGGCCCAGCAGAAAGGCCCCGAAGGCGCCTACGGCCCCGCCCTCGGTGGGGCTGAAAACCCCGCCCAGGATACCGCCCAGAATCAGCAGGAACAGAAAAAGCATGCCCAGCACACCCTTAAGGGAGATGAATTTTTCCTTCCAACTGAACTGCTCTCCCCGGGGCGCCATGGCAGGGTTTTTTTTGGCGATAATGTAAATCGAAATGATGTAAAGACCTGCCAGAAGTATCCCTGGCACTATCCCCGCCATAAAGAGCTTGCCTATGGACTCTTCGGTGACGATGGCGTAAAAAATGAAGCCCATGCTGGGGGGGATCAGTATCCCCAAGGTGCCGCCGGCCGCCAGGCAGCCGGTGGCAAGTCCGGGATTGTATTTTTTCCTTCTCATTTCCGGCAGGGACACCGTCGACATAGTCACCGCCGTGGCCATGCTGTCACCGCACACGGCGGCAAACCCCGCGCACCCTGCCACAGCCGACATGGCCAGCCCACCGGGCAGGCGCCCCAGCCACTTGTTGGCGGTGTCGAAAAGGTCCTGGCTGATCCCGGAATAGAGCGCCAGCTCGCCCATCAGTATGAACAGGGGGGCCACCGCGATGACGAAGGAAGCGGTGGAATGGTACGGGGCCATCCCCAGGGTGCTCAGGGAGGCATTGATGTTGGGGTTGGCGATCAGCATCCCCAGAAACCCCACCAGCGCCATAGCAAAGCCTATGGGCATCCTCAGCAGCATCAGGGTGAACAGCAAAAGCATGCCCAGGGAGCCCAGGGCCAGCCCGCTGAACCTCACCTGGGCCGCCTTCAGGATGAAGGGGGACAGCAGCAGCAGTGCGCCCAGGATCACCACCGGCGCCAGCCAGGGCCAGCGGCCCTCCCGGATCACCTGGGAGGAACTCCTCAAAAAGTCTGTCAGCAGTACCAGGGTGATCAACAGGGTGCCTGACGCCGCCACGAAGATAAATATGGGCGCCGGAATACCGAGGCCAACGGTCCTGGTGCCGACCTTTTTCAGGGCAAACACCACGGCCTGCCAGGTCATCAATCCGAAAAGAACCGTGGCCACCAGGCAGTTGAAGCTGTCAATGACCGTCTGCAGCCACTTGGGCAGGCGGGAGACCAACAAGTCGATGCAAATGTGGTCTTTCTGGGTCTGCACAAAACCCAGGGCCAGGAAGACCACCACCACCATGGACAGTTCTTCGAAGTCGATGATGCCGGGAATGGATTTGTCTAAAAAGAAGCGGCTGATCACATCAAGCACCACCGGCAGGGACATTAGCCCCACCACGGCGCAGCTGACCGCGTTCAGTTTTTTAGATACGGGATGCAGCAGTCTGTCCATGGCTGACACCGCTGATTCCAAACATGAACTCATAATGTCACCCTTCACTGCGTTATCTCTGCCGTTAAACTACTCCTGATACCCCCGGCCGGTCTTTTTACCCAGCTCTTCACCCAGGCGCAGGGCGTCCTCCAGCATGGCCCTGGCGTTTTTAAAGCCTTTGGCCTCCATCTCTTTAACCCATTTCTCGTGCAGGGGCCTGACCGCTTCCAGCCACCTCTTTTTCTCTTCGGCAGACAACACATGGAAGGTGTGGCCGTTTTCCTTCAGCCACTTGGCGTCGGCCACCGCGCCCTGGTCCAGGGTCTTGCCGCAAACCTGGGCCATCTTTTCAGCGGTGGTCTCGTCCAGCACCTTCTTAACCTCGGGGGGCAGTCCGTCATACCTGGCCTTGTTCATGACGCCGTAAAACGGTCCCACCGACAGGTCCACGATGGTGTGAAATTTTGCGGCGTCACTTATTTTATACGACCTCACCGGTGCCAGGGGGCACATTACACCGTCCGCCATGCCTCTCTGCAGGGCCAGGTAGGAATCCGGGCCTGTTATTTCCACCGGGTTGGCCCCCAGCAGCTTGATGGTCTCCAGCATTCTGGGCGTCCAGCCGATTATTTTCATTCCCTTCAGGTCGTCCAGGCTTTTGACCAGTTTTTTGGTGGTATGCAGCTGGAAGGTGGCGCTGGTCCACTGCCATAAGAGCTTTGTGTCCTTAAACTCGTCCCTCCACTCCGGGTACTTTTTGTACATCTCCCAGACCAGGAGGCTTCCGGCCTCGGCACTGGGGGCAATCAACGGCAGCTCCAGCAATTCGTTGACCGGGAATTTGCCGGGTGTGTTGCCGCAATAGCCGGCGGCGATGTCAACGGTTCCCGCCACCGTGGAGGCGTAAAGTTCCTTGATGGGGCAGAGGGTATTGGGGTTGAAGTAGTTGATCTTTAACTTGCCCCCGGTTTTTTCCCCCACCTCTTTCATCCACGGCTTCCAGCCGTTGACCACGGTGGGGTGTGCTTCCATGTAGTCACCCACAAAACTCAGCTCGATGACCTTCTGGTCATCGGCCGGGGCGGCAGCCTTCGGTTCGGTTTTTTGGCCCCCGCAGCCGCTTAAAACCAAGGAACAGCTTAATACAAAGGCCGCCATCAGAGCAATGGCTTTTTTCATGGTTTTCCCTCCCTGATTAATTAATCATCGGGGTATAAAAGAGGCGTATTAATCCCCGGTCTGGCCCACACAAAGAACATTATCACCCCCTTGATAAGGTAGAACCCCTTCCACCACGGTCTCTCTCAGCCGGCCTGCCGGTGCGGCCCCGGGTACACGGAAGGTGGTTACGTCAATGCGCTCGACGGGGACCTCCTTCGGCCTGTCCAGCTGCGGGATCCAGTCGTACGGAGCGCGATAAGAGCGGTACACCATGTTCAGCTTCAAATGCTTCCCCCAGTACGGGCTGATGTATTCCCAAACCAGTTCGTGTTTGGCCGTGACCTCTATGATGCGCCCGCCGGACCCTTCCGTTATGAGCGTGTTGCCGTTGGGGAGCCTCTGGGCGCTGCTGATGAACGGGCTGTAAAAACGGTTTGCATCGTAAGGCATGACGTAACCGGCCTCGGCCGGCGTGTATTGCCAGACGATTTTCAGGGTAACCGGATCAATTTCCAGCACCCTTGAGTAGTCCCGCAGGGCGCTTTTTATTCCAGTCGGCGACCCGGGGTTGGGAGAACCATAACCGGCCCATCCGCCGTTGTCGAAAACCAGTATATTCCCCTCTCCGGGCAGCCCGCGCGGGATCATGTGGGCGTGGTGCTGGCCGATAATCCAGCCCATTTTTCTTAGTTCTACGCTGGTATCGTAGTCAGGCCCCAATTTCCAGACTATCTTCCCTGTCTTTTTGTCAATGATGGCGATGATGTTGGTCTCCCGTCCGTCCCAGATGATGTTGTCCGGATGAAAACGCTGGTCTCCGGCGTCAAACCACTTATTGGGCCCGAGGGCGGACATTGAGTTAACGTGCATCCAGTCACCCATGCCCCCGCCTGACGGCCGGAAGTTCGGGTCGCGGGCCATGATGTTTTTTGCGGCCTCGCTGAACCCGTACTCATCGAAGTGATCGCTGCAGACCCACTCCCAGACAACCTCCCCGTCCCAGGTGACTTCTATAATGGCGTCGTCAAGGAGCAATTTTTCGGAAATCCTGGGGTTTTTTAGATTTTTGTGCACGAGGATCAGCGTATTGCCCCTGTCAACCAGCGGGTCCATCCCCGGAACGTAGTATCCCACGGGGTTTCCTTCCCGCTGAAAGTCGTGGTGCTGCCTGGCCATCCACTGGGGCGTCTCCCCCGGGTCCTCAATGTATTCATACCTGTTGAACTTCCAGACCACATTTCCCTCCCAGTCCACCTGCACCAGGTCAATTTGGTCCTGCATACCGTAAGCCGGGTTTCTCTGCCCCGTGCTCCCGAATACATAGCCCCCTGGCAGCAGCTTATTGGGGAAACCGTGCAGCCCTTTCCACAACTGGACCTCGGTCCCGTTCATGTCTATCAGGAGGGCTCCTAGTTCATTGGCTTGAAAAATGGTGTAGCCGTTCCAGCATTTTGCCGGGTCGTAAACGGTTACTCCGGTGGGGTAAACGCTGGGGTAAGTCATAAAAAACACTCCTCTTCCTTAATTCACTTTAAATGTCGTTGTTTTGAAACGCGCCTTCCGTTGCCCGCTTACCGTCATTCCTTTCCAGCATTCAGATCCTTCTCTTAATAGGCCAACCCCCGTTCATTCATAAATTCTTGCACCGGGATCATCCCGTCGACGTGAACAGCATGCTTTTCATGAACAAATTCCCTCTAAAAGATTTATTTCATAAAATACCGGCGCAGAAGAAAGCCTGACTTGTGCAATTGAGCACAATCCGGCCGATTCTTTTCTTTCATCCATAGCCAAACAGGACAGATACCAGACCTTCCATCATAAATGGTATCATGTGCAAAGCCGGAGAGTGTGTAATGTACACTACAAGTCGATAATTAAAATATATTTCTTGCGGAAGCGGACGGAATCACATTGTTTAATAATTTAAACTTTAATCCGGTAAGTAACAGCAGTTTTTTCTTTCGAAGCCTTGGCGGCTACC
>DYET01000080.1 GCA_020725625.1 Desulfovirgula sp.
AGAGGAAATCGTGGTAGACGTTGGAGGCGAAGGGAGCCCAGACCACCAGGGGGCTGTGCAGAAGCAGTTTTTCGAGGGGCTTTAAAAAGCCCTTCCTGATCATCTGGTCCCCCCAGATGACGAAGCTGCGCCTTGCCCTGAAGCCGAAGTTGACCTCACTGATATCCTCACCAATTATTTCTATGTTTTGTAATCTGGCGTTGCCCAGGCCCATCTCGTCGCACATCCGCAGGTAGGGGATGGACATCGGGTCCATGCCCATCATCCGGGCGGCCACCGCGTCTATGGCCACCGAGTCCCCCGAGGCCAGGATGTAGTCCTTAATGTGGGGGATCATGGTGCGGGGCCCGGCCCCGTCCCCGGCCACCGTGCCGTCCATGACCGCGAAGATCCCGGGGTGGATTTCCCTTTGCAGCAGCATCAGGTCCACCAGGGTTTCATGCATGTACTTGTGGCAGTAATGCCGTACCTCCTTCAGGAGTCCGCCGAAGGAGTTCTTGACGGCCCCGGTGGTGATGCTGTGGCCGTGGGTCTTTAAGGTGGGGAGGTGCAGCACGTTCCGGCCCGGGAACATTTTGGGAATGGCGATTCCCTCGGGGAAAATCCGGTCCAGCACCAGCAGCCTGGCCTTCGGCCTGAAGACCGTCCACTCCGCCTCCGGCAGGGGGGTGAATCCCAGGCCGTACCTGTCCAGCACGGGCATCCACTTGTTGTTGTGCGCCCCCTTGACCGGGTCGGTAACCACGGTCTTGTTTTCCACCGGCAGCAGGGAATCCTTCTTATACCCGTCCCCGATCAGGGTTTTCACCACCCCCTCCAGCTGCCAGGGCTGGGAGGAGCAGGCCGGGAAGTACTTGGTCCAGGACAGGTTGAGCTTGATCACGGTTTCCCTATCCGGGGGGAGGAATTCCCTGTACCCGGCCAGGTGCATCAGCTTTCGGTAGTCTTCAATCACTGTTTCCGGTGAAGTCTTCAATACGGCAACGATAGATTTCATGGGTACCTCCGTGAGTTGGTTATAGGTTATTGGTTATTGGTAATTAACTTAACCAATAACCTTACCTAAAAGAAATATAAATTAGCAAGCGAAGTTGCTATCCACAGCACCGCCGCTGCCAGCAGGGGGCGGTCGCCGATGATTGTCTCCTCGGGGCTGCCCCCCGAATTTTCACTGTAGACCAGGTACAGGTAGCGGAACAGGCCGAACAGCACGAAGGGTACGGTAATTATGGACCCCAGGTGCTGGCCGGCCTTGAACGTATACAGGAAGTAGGACACGATGGTGGAGGTGGTGACCACCGCGATCAGCTGATCTATCAGCGCCAGGCTGTATGACTCCAGGGAAACCCTGTGGTTGTTGGCGTTCTCCCCCAGGACGATTTTCTCGTTTCTCCTTTTCCCCAGGGCCAGGAACAGGGCCAGGAAAAAGGTGCACATAACCGCCCAGGGGGAGAGGTAGACGCTGATCACTTCGGTGCCGGCCACCACCCTGAGGACGAACCCCGCCGCGATGGTGAAGACGTCCAGTATTATTATATTCTTCAGGTAAAAACAATAAAAAATCATCAGGCCGAAGTAGACCGCCGAGATGATGCCCAGGACCGGCGACAGGGCGAAGGCAAGGGCCAGGGCGGCCGCCGTGACGAAGGCCGCCGTTCCGGCCGCGCCCCGGGCGGAAATCAGCCCGGCGGCCAGGGGGCGGCTTTTCTTGCGGGGGTGGTTCCTGTCCTTCTCCGCGTCGATTATGTCGTTGACCAGGTAGACCGCGCCGCTGATCAGGCAGAAAACGGCGAAGCTCCCCGTCACCTTCAGCAGCATGGAAGCGTCCAGGAGGTTCCCGGAAAAGATTATGCCGACGAAGACGAACAGGTTTTTTATCCACTGTTTCGGCCGCATGGCCGCCAAGTAGTATCGCACTTCACACGGGCCTTTCTATTTTAAGTGCCGACTACTTTTTTCGACGGCAATAGAAAGAATCCCTTTAACGGGGCAGAATTTACCACAAGGAGCTCCTTCCCCCTTGAAGAATATTGAATTTGAGGGGGTAAACGGATGAAAAAGGTGTTGCTGGCTTGCCTGACAATTGCCGTTTTGGCTGTCATCGGCCGGGTTCCGGCCGGAGCGGCCCCGGCCGCCTGCTTCAGTGAGGAGATTGCCGATATCGGGACCCACTGGGGCAGGGGGGACATGGCGGCCCTGGCCAGGATGGGGATCATGTCCGGCTATCCGGAAAAGGAGGGTTCAGGGGGGAAAACCATCACCCGCTATTATTTCAGGCCGGACTGGAAGGTGACCAGGGCGGAGTTCGCGGTCATCCTGGCCGGCGCCCTGGGACTGGAGGGGGACGAAGAGGCCGATGCCTTTGCTGACGGCAGGGAGATACCCGGCTGGGCGGCCAAACCGGTGGGCGCCCTGCACGCCCGGGGAATAATCAAGGGGTTTCCCGTTTCCGGCGGGGGCTTTGAATTCAGGCCCTGGTCCCTGGTGACCAGGGCGGAACTGGCCGCCATGTTTGCCGGGGCGGCCGGAGGCGGCCCCGGGACGGAAGGCGGCCACAGGTTCCCGGATGTGCCCCGGGATTCCTGGTACTCCGGCGCGGTGGCGAGGGCATACTCCCTGGGTATAATCCGGGGCAGGCCCAACGGTTTGTTTGCTCCCCGGGAAAGCGCCAGCCGGGCGGAGGTGGCGGCAATGACCGTCCGCCTGCTGGAAAGGGATGTCAATGGTGCTCCGCCGGACCTGCTGCTGGCAGAGGTGGTCGGGGAATACTATAAAAGCCTTCCCGCCGCCCTGGGGCGGGGAGACGCCTCCGGCCTGCTGGCCCTGGCCGACGGCGCCTTTTACCTGGGGCTGACCCGGGGAGGGGCAGGGATATGGGAGAACATCCCGGGCGCGAATTCAAATGTCGTCATTGATCCGGGCGATCCCGAGGTGGTTTTCAAGAGCGGCCGCCTGGCCAGGCTGCGGTGCGCTTCCGGTTTCACCGAAGGGGGCCCGGGGAACGGCTCCCTGGCCGGCAGGCTGACGGAAAGTCTTTACCTGCGCAGGATCGGAGATCATTGGAAAATTTACCACGTCGAGGTGGAAGATGTAAGGCTTGAATGACGGCAGGCATTCAGAAAAATCTTACCGGTTAGGAGTCAGGAGACAGGAGACAGTGGATAAGCAATAAAATATTTCCTGTTTTTAAAGCGCTCTGGAGCAGTGTAAGAAATTGTGGTAAAATGTTTGGAGAATTGCAGACCAGCCGTCGGGACCGGGCAAAGGGGCGTCCGGGAGGGCCCGGCGCCCGGGGATGCGCGGGCCGGCCCGCCGGGCCGGAAAGGTTTGAAAAAGTGAGGCTAAGCGTGCTGGGTGCCCCGGTTGACGGGCTTACCCTGGAACAGTTTGTCGACCAGATAGCCCTCCGCGTGTGCGGGGGGAAGCGTTGTTTTGTCGTTACCCTTAATCCGGAGCTGCTTTACCGTGCCCAGCGGGACAGGGACCTGCTGGACATGATCAACCGGGCCGACCTGGTGACGGCCGACGGCGTGGGCGTTGTCTGGGCCTGCCGGGTCAGCGGCCGCCCGGTTCCCGGGCGGGTGACCGGCATAGACCTGATGACGGCGCTCCTGGATCATGCCGCCCGCAGGGGATGGCGCGTGTTTTTCCTGGGGTCGGCTCCGGGTGTGGCCGAGGCGGCCGCTGAAAAGGCGTCGCGGATGTTTCCGGGACTGAGGGTGGTGGGCGTCCACCACGGGTATTTTTCAGACCGGGACGACCATGAGGTGGCCGGCCGGGTGGTTAACGCCTCGCCGCAGTTGTTGTTTGTCGCCCTCGGGTCTCCCCGCCAGGAAAGGTGGATTGACCGGCACCTGCACCTCCTGGACGGGGTTGCCGCCATGGGGGTGGGAGGGAGCCTTGACGTTTTGTCCGGAAATGTCCGGCGCGCTCCGGAATGGTTCTGCAGGCGGAATCTGGAGTGGCTGGGCAGGCTCCTGTATCAGCCAGGCCGCTGGAGGCGGATGCTGGTCCTTCCCAGGTTCGCCCTGCTGGTTTTGACGAGATACAGGCTTGGGTTGGGAAAATCGCGGGCAGGAGACTTTTAAGGTCCGGCGCGTGCCCGGGCCCAAGATTCAACGACTGCGACTATTGTCTGACGGCCGGCGGCTGCTGCCGGAGGCCGGTTATCGGGGGGCGCATTCATGCCCAGGGTCGTTATTTCCGGTTATTACGGGTTTCAAAACAACGGTGACGAGGCCATGCTCTATGCCATGCTGCAGGCGCTGGGCGAAAAAATCCGGGGCTTTGATCCCGTTGTGCTGTCGAGGGACCCGGAAGGCACCGGAAAATTTTTCGGCGTCAGGGCCGTTCCCAGGCACGACCTCGGTTCAATCCTGGCCGAAATCCGGCGGGCCGACCTGCTGATCAGCGGCGGCGGGGGGCTGCTCCAGGACGTCACCGGCCCCAACAGCATACTCTACTACCTCGGTATCGTCACCCTGGCCCGGATGATGAACAAGCCCGTGTTTTTTTACGGGCAGGGGATCGGGCCCGTCAGGACCGTGCTGGGAAGAACCCTGATGCGCCTGGTGGCCAACAGGGTTGATTTGATTACTGTCAGGGACAGGGAATCAAAGGAGGAGCTTGCACACCTGGGGGTTGTCAGGCCGAGGGTCGAGGTCACCGCCGACCCCGCCCTGGGCCTTGATATCGGGGAAATGGACCCGCGCCTGGGGTCCGCCATACTGGCCGAGGCCGGTGTGCCGGCCGGCCGGGAACTGGTGGGCGTGTCCGTCCGGCCCTGGAAGGGTGAAGGCGCGTACAAGGCGGTGATAGCCAGGGTGTGCGACGAATTGACCGCCGGCGGCCGGAAGGTGGTTTTTCTGCCCATGCATTATCCGGGGGATGTCACCGCCAGCAGGGAGATTGCCTCCCTGATGAAGGAGGATCCCCATATAATAGAAAGGCAGCTGAATTTCAAGGAAATGATTTCCCTGATGGCGCAAACCCGCGTACTCGTGGGGATGCGCCTGCATTTCCTGATTTTCGGGGCGCTCCTCAACGTGCCCATAGTGGGAATTTCTTACGACCCCAAGGTGGACAGGTTTTTGAGCCTGGTGGACATGCCGGCCGGCGGTTCGGTGGAGGACCTCGACTACGGCAGGCTTTCCGGGTGTATACACCGGGTGATGGATTCTTCGGACCGGCTCAGGGAGAAACTGGCCGGGAAAGTGGCGGTTCTCCGCCGGGAGGCCCTGAGGGGCGCCGAACTGGCCGCGGAGATGCTGGAGGGGAGAATGCGGGAGACAGGAGACGGGAGACAGGAGAAATAAGCCTGGGGGATGTTCTCCGGGGCCGGGAATACAGGAGACAGGAGGAAAAATCTTTTACTGCGGATGACCCCGGGCGATACAGAGCGGGGAACATTTTCAGTGTTTTTACGTCATAAATATCAGGGGAGTGGGTTTTATGGGAAAAAAGGGGCCGGCCGGCTTTCTCAGATTCAACAGGGGCGTAATTGCGGCGGCAGCAGCCGCGGTCCTGTTTTTTGGCGCGGTAATGGCAGGATTCGCCAGCAGCAGGGAGCCGGGCACCCCGGAAGATCCGCTGGTAACCCGGAGTTACGTGGACGCCCAGCTGAAACAGTACGCCGACAGGTACCTGCAGTGGAAGGTGGTCGAACTTTCACCGGGCCAGCAGCTGATCGGGGCGGCGGGGGCCGAACTGATCGTCAGGACGGGCCAGGCCGCGGCCGTTGATCCCGTTGGCAACGGCATCCCGGACGTAACCGCGGGCACAAATATCGCCCCCGGCCGGAACGTGCCGCTGAACCACCACCTGATCATCCCCAGGACCGACGGGCGGGGAATCAGCGCCGGCACGAAATCGGTGGTCATGTACAGGGGGGAAGTCACGGTCAGGTAGGCTGGCCGGGAATGTACCCGCGACCATTCTTAATAATGTCCGCAAGAAATGTCCGCACGCCGGGAGTCCGGCCTGCCGGCAATTGGATTAGCCAATCAACTGGTCTCGCATATTCAGGCAGAGAGGGGTGGCGACCGGTGTATCGTCAGCGCAGGTACCGGCTGAAGAAAAGAATCAAGTTTATTTTCATGATCCTTCTGGCGATCGCTCTTCTGACCGGCGGGGGGCTGTGGGCAGCCGGGTTTTTGGACGATGCCCTGTACGAGGCGGGGCTCACCGGCCTCCCTCCGAAGCCCGAATCCTTTAAAGGCAGGCTGAATGTCCTGGTGCTGGGCATGGACACCCGCGAGGGCGAAACCGTGGCCAGGGCGGACACCATCATGCTGTGCAGCGTGGACACTGAAAAAAATATCATGAGCATACTTTCCATTCCCCGGGACACCAGGGTAAACATCCCCGGGCACGGGTGGGAAAAGCTCAACAGCTCGACCGTCTTCGGCGGTCCCGGCCTGGCCATGAAGCTGGTTTCCGATTTGCTGGGCCACCGGGTAAACAATTACGTAATGGTTGACTATGACGGGTTCAAGGCGATAGTGGATGCCCTGGGCGGGGTGACCGTAGACGTCAAGAAGGAAATGTACCACCACGACCCCGACTACGGCGGCAAGTACACCATCGACATCAAGCCCGGCGTGCAGAGGCTGAACGGGGAAAAGGCCCTCCAGTACGTCCGCTACCGTGATTACGCCCTTGGGGACATCGACCGCGCGGAGCAGCAGCAGAAATTCCTTTCCGCCCTGATCAGGGAGGCTCTCCAGCCGTCAACCGTGGTCAGGCTTCCCGGCCTGATTGTGAGCACCTACAAGGCGGTTAACACCAACCTGAGCCTGCCGGAAATGAGAAGGCTGGCCGTTGCCGCTGCCAAGATGACCAATGCCAACCTGATCACCCAGACCCTGCCGGGAAAATTCCTGATGATGGACGGGGTAAGCTACTGGGAGCCGGACCCCCACCTCACCCGCCAGGTGATGACGGCGATTTTTGAAGGCCGGACCCTCAGCAGGGTGGTCATGGGTGAAACCACCGTAGTTACCACCGACGGTTCCGGGTCAGCCGGACAGAAGGAAACTGCGGGCAAGGTGGTTCCCGGCCAGACCGGCGGGGCACAGGACCAGAGAACCGGGGCCGGCACCCCGACCGGATCTTCGGCCAAAACCGGGTCTCCCGGCCAGGCCCTTCCGGGATCCGGGACCGGTGACGGCAAAAAGCAGCCCGCCGGAAGCGCCGGCGGCACGGGCAAGGTTGAAATCAAGCCCGGTCAGGCCGGGAGCGGCGTCACGCCCTCCGGGGGGATTATACCACCGGGCGAATCCCGGCAGGGTAAGGATCCCGCCAAAAATGAGAACTCCGATGCCACCGTCATAATTATTCCGAAGACAATGGCGAACTAGCTTGCCTCTTATTCCGGCTCCGAATCAATGTGGGGCAGGGCCAGGAGGATTCCCGCCAGGACCCAGAAGTACGATGCCATCATGGGAACCTCGAAGATATTTTCCACCGTGTTGTGTGCGGCTATTCCCACCAGGCCGGCAAGTATGGCGGCGGCCATGATTTTCAGGCTGCCGTCCTGTATTTTTTTATAGGCCGCGTAGCCGCACCTGAAGGCGCTGACCAGCAGCCAGAGGAAGGCCAATAGCCCGATCAGGCCACTTTCCACCAGTGTCTTCAGGTAAAAGTTGTCCACGTAGAAGCTGCCGGGAACCCTGCGGGCGGCCACGGCGCCGCCGAAGGTGCCGAAGCCGGTGCCGAACAGCGGGTCCTGCCTGAACCTGTCCAGGGCGGCCTGCCAGAGGGCGAGGCGGCCGGCCCTCTGGCTGCTGGCCAGGTAGGCGGTGGAAAAAAGGTAGCCCAGGCGGGTGCCTATGCCGGGAACCAGCTTGGCGGCGGCCAGGAACAGGGCTGCCATGGGGACCAGCAGCCGGGGGCTGTACATCAGGCTGAAGACGGCCCCGGCCAGCCCCAGGGCCAGCCAGGCTCCCCGGGAGTAGGTGAAAACCATGCAGGCCGTCATGGCGGCCAGGGCGGCCAGGTAAAGCCAGCGTTCCCAGCGGAACCGGGAGGTCAACAGCCGGCCGGCGGTAATCATGATGAAGATCACCAGCAGGCTTCCCAGCACGTTGGGGCTGACCACGATGGAAAAGACCCTGGTCCTGATCCCCCCCTCGGCCTGGTCCACCCAGTGGGCGGGCGTCTCCACCCCGGTCACCTGCTGGAAGATGCCCACCGCGGCCACCAGGACGGCCACCAGGACTACCCCGCCGGTCAGGGCGTCGAACTGCCTCCGGTTGAGGAGAAGGTTGGAACCTGCGAAGAACCAGGCCAGGTATTCCAGGTAAACCCTGGCCCCCTCCACGGCCAGGGAAACGTTTCCGGACCTCATGAAGAAAAGGAACAGGGTCACGCCGGCGTATACCAGGATGGGCAAGTCCAGGGCCGTGCAGCGGTAGGCCAGCCGCCCCCGCAGGGCCATCTGGGCGGGCCAGGCCACGACCACCGTGAGAAGGACCAGCTCGTCCCAGCCCGCGGAAAGGAATTTCAGGGACGGAACGGACCGCAGCAGGTGGTCAATTACCGGGTAGAGGATCACCGCCCAGAGGGCGATCTCCACCCTGACGCCCGCAGCGGCTTTTAACAGCCGGCTTTGGGCCAATACTGCCGGGAGGCTGGGATTGAGTATCAGGCTGCCCCCGGCATGCCGGCGCAGAAATTCCCCGGCGGCCGCCAGGGGTCCGAACAGGGCGTTGACCGCCCGGGAGGCCGTCCCGAAGACCAGGGAGGCTTCCATGAACCGGGGCGAGGCGTAACCCGGCGGAGCGGCCAGGAGCTTCAAGGCCCGGCTGCCTTCAACCCAACCTGCGGCCGCCTGCCGGATTCCCCGGGTTAGCCGGTATACGGCGCTGTTTTTGACTATACCGGTGAGTGTCAAGCGACAACCTCCTTGACAGGTCTCAGCTGCGGAGTCATGATTACTAATATATATTCTGTCTCCCGGCCCCTGTCTCCTGTCTTCCGGGCACTGAAAAATATTCCCCCGGGCCGTGATGCACCCCGGCCGGGGCGCATCCGGAGCCCCTGGCGGGGGGAAATACTCCTTGTCGAACGACTATGAAATTGATAAAATGGTCTAAGCAAGCCCAAGGAGGCACCAGCGGTGAAGCGTTTACGGGTTCTCCACGTCATTGGCGGGGGCGAATTCGGCGGAGCAGAACGTCACATTCTGAATCTGGCCACTGCCATGGACCCCAACCTGGTGGAGGTTTCCGTGTGTTGCCTTTTTGCCGATCCCTTCGTACAGCTGGCCAGGGAAGCCGGGATCAGGGCGTATTCCATACCCATGCGCCACAAGCTGGACTTCGGCATTGTCACCAAGCTCAGGGACAATATCGCCCGGGAGAAAATAGATATCGTCCACACCCACGGCGTCAGGGCCAACCTGGTGGGGCGGCTGGCCGCCCGGATGGCCGGGGTTGAAACCGTGGTCACCACGGTGCACAGCCTGCTGGCCCAGGACTACCCGGACCTGTTCAGCAGGCTGGCCAACATGATCATCGAAAAGGCCTCCAGGGGCCTTACCACTCATTTTATCGCCGTTTCCGGCGGCCTGCAAAAGGCCCTGGTCCAGCAGGGCATTCCGGAACACAAGATAACAGTCATCTACAACGGCTTGAACCCCGGGCTGTTCCAGAAGGGGGACGGCTGCACCGGCAAGTGGCGGGAGGCGGCCGGCTTCAGCCCCGGGACGCCGCTGGTGGCCATTGTGGGCCGCCTTCACCCGGTCAAGGGGCACCGCTATTTTTTGAGGGCGGCGGCCGAAATACTGAAGGAAAGAACCGACGTCCACTTCCTGGTGGTGGGGAGCGGGCCGGAAAGGGACAGGCTGGAGGATTACACCAGGAAGCTGGGCATCTCGGACCATGTTACCTTCACCGGTTTTGTTTCCGATGTTTCGGATCTGATGCCCGACCTTAACCTGCTGATTGTGCCTTCCCTCTGGGAGGGCTTCGGACTCACGGCCCTTGAAGCCATGGCGGTGGGGGTCCCGGTGGTGGCCACGTCGGTGGGCGGGCTGCCGGAGATCGTCGATCACGGCACCACGGGGCTTCTGGTCCCCCCTGCCGACGAGGCCGGGCTCACCAGGGGCATCATCTGGATGCTGGACCATCCCCAGGAGGCCGTGGAAATGGCTGCCGCAGCCAAGGCAGTGGTCGAGGAAAAGTTCACGGCCTCGGTTATGGCCCGCAGGACCGAGGAACTGTACAGGAGACTCAGGGCAGAAGCCAAAAGGCAGAACTCGGAACTCAGAATTCAGAACTCAGAATAAAAAAGGCAGGGGAGATCTGCGGTTAATGAATGATACAATTGCGGGAAGGGACGTCATCTGCATTGCGCCGGTAGACTGGGATCCCATCTGGAACCGGGCGCAGCAGGTGATGTCGAGGTTGCCCCGGTCCTGCAGGATCCTCTACGTGGAGCCCCCGGCCACCCTGCTGTCGGCCTTTAAGGACCGCAGCCTGTGGTTCAAGTGGTGGCGGTGGACCGGCGGGGCGAGGCCGATAACCGGAAACATATACCTGTACTCACCGCCAGTGGTGCTGCCCTTCGGGAATATGTACCCCCGGGTGAACCGCCTGAACCAGCGGTGGCTTTTAATTTTTGTCCGCCGAATTGCCCGCCGGCTGGGATTCAAAAAACCGGTGGTGTGGACCTACCTGCCAGGATCCCTGATCCTGGCCAGGGGACTGGACCCCTGCCTTTTAATATACGACTGCGTGGACGAGCACTCGGAATTCACCGGGCTGATCAGCAGGGAGGCGGTGCTGTCCATGGAGAGGGACCTGCTGGGCGGCTGCGACCTGGTTTTCACCACCTCCCCGGGACTGTACGAGGCCAAAAGGCCCCACGCCGGGAATGTCTTCCTTGTCCCCAACGCCGCCGACATCGGCCACTTTGCCCTGGCGGACCGGGAGGAGACCCCGGTTCCCCCGGACATCGCCGGGCTGCCCCGGCCCCTGCTGGGCTTTGTGGGGGTCATCCACCACTGGATCGACCTGGACCTGATTGAGTACCTGGCCCGCAGCCGGCCGGACTGGACGGTGGCCATGATTGGCCCGGTGGGGGCCGGGGTGGGCGTGGACCGCCTGAAGGCCCTGCCCAATGTTCATTTTCTCGGTCGGCGGGACAAGGAACAGCTGCCGGGTTACCTCAAGGCCTTCGACGTCTGCCTCAATCCCTTCAGGATAAACGATCTCACCGACCGGGTCAATCCACTGAAGGTTTACGAGTATCTCGCCTCGGGGCGGCCGGTGGTGAGCGTGGACATGCCCGGCGTGAGAGAGTTCGGTGAGGTGGTCGAGATCGCCGGGGACTACGGGGGGTTCCTGCAGGCAGTGGAAAGGGCCCTGGAATCGGAGAGCCCCGGCCGCAAGAAGCGCCGCCTGAAAGCGGCCCGTACCCACTCGTGGGAGAACAGGGTCGAGTTCATGCTGGAGAAGGTGGGAGAAATCATCGGGTCTCGGCTTTAATCCACCCCCGGCCCCGAATTTTCATTGTTCGTGGTGCCGCTTTTAACGGCATGAGGGTCTGAATTCTGAGTTCTATTCTTTCACTTCGACTTTCACGACCGTGCCCTTGAATTCGTAGTCCCTGGATTTTACGTAGTATTCCTTGCCCACCCGGACCTCCTGCCCGCCCGCGATAATGGCCGCCGAGGAGATCACGGTGGCGACCACGTTGGTGACGTACACGTCCTTGAGGTACGGGTCGAAAGATTCCACCCTCTGGCCCCTGGAGTCCACGTTTACCGAATACCCGGGCCTGACCTGGACGTCCTTTACGGTGACGTCCGTGTAGCTGCCGCCCTTCACCATCCTGTCGCCCACCTTTATGGCCTGGGCCAGCTCGGGCCTGACATGGGGGATCATGACCTGGAATTCAACCGTGACGGTTTTCCCCTGTTCGGACCGGTGGGTCAGCTTGTATGCCGCCCCGGCTCCCACCAGGAGAACCAGGAGAACGATGATCAGGTCGACTATATTGATCAGCCCCAGAACCCTTCCTTTATCGTCAAGCAGTTTCAATGAGAAGTCCCCTTTCCGTCAGGTTTGCGGTCGACTAAAGAAAGTATAAATTTTTTTGGGGACAAGGTCAACGGAAGATGATGCGCCTTCCAGGGCCCCGTGTTCTTTACAGGGTCCGGACCTTTTATAGAAGAACATTTACAACCTGAACAGCCGGATTTAAAAGTGGCGGCCGGTCAATAATGATACGGGAGGTAAAAAGGTTATGGAGGCAAGCGAAATCATGCAAATCATCCCCCACCGCTACCCCTTTCTGCTGGTGGACAGGATCCTGGAACTGGATCCCGGCAGGAGGGCGGTAGGAATTAAAAACGTCAGCATAAACGATCCCTTTTTCCAGGGCCACTTTCCGGGTTACCCGGTTATGCCGGGGGTGCTCGTCATCGAGGCCCTGGCCCAGGTGGGGGCCGTGGCCGTGCTTAGTCTGCCCGAAATGAAGGACAAGCTGGCCCTTTTTGCCGGGATTGACGGGGCCCGCTTCAGGAAGCAGGTGGTTCCGGGGGACCAGCTGCGGCTGGAGGTCGAAATACTGAAGTTCAGGAGCCCCATTGGAAAAGGCAGGGCTGTGGCCACGGTGGACGGGCAGACGGCCGCAGAGGCCGAACTGATGTTTGCCGTCCGGGACGTGAAAAAAGAGTAAACCGGACGAAATAATTCGTCCCGTGTAGATTTTGGGACCAGGCTTGTCCTCTTTTGCATTAATTGACGATGGCCAGTGTTTTTTTGCCCTTTGAGAAGTTAATCAGCCAAATGATAAAATTAGTTATTAATGTGCCTGTTAAAGTTTTTTTATGGGGGTTTTAACACTTGATCAATATTTTGCCCCTTGCAGCCGCGTTCGTGCTGGCCTTGGCGCTGACCCCCTGGGTCAGGGGGAAAGCCCTTTCCTGGGGAGCGGTGGACCTCCCCAACCAGCGCAAGGTGCACCGGAGAGCCATGCCCCGCCTGGGCGGCCTGGTTGTGTACCTGGCCTTCCTGCCGGCGGCGGTGGTCAGTTCTTCCTTCAAACTGCAGGTGCTGGGCCTGGCCTGCGGGGCAACCCTGATCCTCCTGCTGGGCCTGGCCGACGACATCAGGGGCGTTTCTCCCCGGCTCAAGCTGGCCGGCCAGACCCTGGCCGCCCTGTCTGTGATTCCCTTCGGGGTTAAGGTTGAGTTTGTAACCAACCCGTTTAACAGTGAAATGCTGTATCTCGGGCTGCTGGCCGTTCCGGTGACGGTTTTCTGGCTGGTGGCGGTCACCAACGCGGTCAACCTGATCGACGGGCTCGACGGGCTGGCCGGAGGGATATCCTGCATCGCCTCGCTGACCATGGCGGCCATAGCTGCCATCCAGTTCAGTGTTTTTAAAGATCCCGGGCAACTGGAGATTGTGACCCTGTCCTTGATTCTGGCTGCCGCCACCCTTGGTTTCCTGAGGTACAATTTTCACCCCGCCAGCATATTCCTTGGGGATTCCGGTTCCATGCTGCTGGGCTTCAGCCTGGGGGTCATCTCGGTGCTGGGCCTGACCAAGAGCGCCACCGCCATTTCTGTAATCATACCGGTGGTGGTGATGGGAATCCCCCTCCTGGACGTTTTTCTTGCCATCATCAGGCGGTACCAGGACCAGCGCCCCATTTTCCAGCCCGACCGGGAACACCTGCACCACAGGCTCCTGGCCCGCGGCTTTACGCACCGCGGGGCGGTTCTTTCCATATACGGGGTCAGCCTGGTGATGAGCGCCAGCGCGGTGGTTATGAGCCTGCTGACCACGCGCCAGTCCATGCTGATCCTGGTAATCCTGGCCACATTGGTGCTTGTGACGGCAAACAAATTGAGGATGACCGGTACGGGGGCCAAGAGCAAATATCAGCCCAAGGAATTGCCTGAACGGTCCTCAAAGCTGTAGGCCGCCGGAATTGTCGGTGACGATATCAAAAAGGGACTGAATCACATGCTTTTTTTGTATAATGTTAACACATATGTATAATTTTAGTACGGGGAGGGATGCCCGATGAGAATACGAAAGGCTGTAATTCCGGCGGCCGGTCTTGGCGTAAGGTTTCTCCCGGCTACCAAGGCGCAACCCAAGGAAATGCTGCCCATCGTGGACAAGCCCACCATCCAGTACATAGTTGAGGAAGCCATCGCGTCAGGGGTGGAGGACATACTTTTTATCACCGGCAAGCAAAAAAGGGCCATTGAGGACCATTTTGACAGGTCGCCGGACCTTGAGGCCCAGCTCTGGGAGAAGGGCAGGAAGGATCTCCTGGAACTGGTCAGGGACATCAGCGAAATGGTGGACATTCACTACATCCGCCAGAAAGAGCCGAAGGGCCTGGGGCATGCGGTTTTCTGCGCCAGGAAGTTTATCGGCCGGGAGCCCTTCGCGGTGCTGCTGGGGGACGATATCGTCCGCAGCAAGGTCCCCTGCCTCAAGCAGCTGATAGAACTCCACGAGGAGACCGGCGCCTCGGTAATCGCCGTGCAGGAAGTGCCGGGGGAGGACGTGAGCAAGTACGGCATCCTGGACGCCGAAGAGGTCAGGGAAGGGGTGTACCGGATCAGGGACCTGGTGGAAAAGCCCTCTCCCGCGGATGCCCCGTCCAGGCTGGCCGTGATGGGGAGATACATAATCACCCCGAGGGTCTTTGACATATTGGCCGAAACCGGCCCGGGGGCGGGAGGGGAGATTCAGCTGACCGATGCCCTCAGGGTCCTGTGCCGCGAGGAGCCGATGTACGGCCTCAGGTTTGCGGGGCAGAGGTTCGATGTGGGGGACAAGCTGGGCTACCTCAAGGCCATGGTCGAGTTCGCCCTTGACCGGCCCGACCTGGCGGTCGAGTTTGGGGACTACCTGAGGCAGATTGTGTGTGATATCTACTCCGAAAATCTGACTAGTCAGGAGTCAGGAGACAGGAGACAGAAGACAGTATAAATATTCCCGGTGGGGCACGTTAGTACCCCTGAGTTATAGATGCATATTTTATTAAGAAGGGCTTCGGCTACTGCATGCCGCTGGCAGCTCATATTGGCGCCGGGAATTGCTGCAAGATCCTCCATGGTGCCGCGCATGCAGTCTTGTTATTTTTTGTGAGGTATGCATATGAATGTACTGGTCACCGGCGGGGCCGGTTTCATCGGGTCCCACATCGTGGACGCCCTGGCAGCCGGCGGTGCGAAGGTCGCGGTGCTGGACAACCTGACCACCGGCCGGATGGAAAACATAAAGCAGGCCGTCAACTTCTATCACGGCGACCTGCTGGACAGGGATTTCGTCTTCCGGTGCGTGCAAAGGGAACGCCCCGGGGTGATCATCCACCAGGCCGCCCAGGCCAATGCGCCCAGGTCGCTGGAGGACCCGGCGGGTGACGCCGGGGTTAACATCGTGGGGTCGGTCAACCTGTTCGAGGCGGCCCGGTCCGCCGGGGTCGGCAAGGTGGTTTACGCCTCCTCGGCCGCGGTGTACGGCAACCCCCGGCGCCTGCCGGTGGACCATCTGCACCCGGCCGATCCCCTTTCCTTCTACGGGCTTTCAAAGTACACGGTGGAGCGCTACCTGGCCCTGTACGGGGATCTTTACGGCCTGGACTACACGGTCCTGCGCTACGCCAACGTTTACGGGCCCAGGCAGGACGCCCGGGGAGAGGGAGGAGTGGTGGCCGTTTTTATCGACCGCCTCCTGCGGGGGGAACAACCAGTGATATACGGCGACGGGAATCAGACCAGGGATTTCATTCACGTTTCCGACGTGGCCAGGGCCAACCTCTGCGCCATCCGCAGGGGGTCCCGGATGACCTTCAACATCGGCACCGGCCGGCCCACCACGGTCAACCGCCTGTTTGAAATAATAAAAGAGGCCGCCGGCTATGACGGCGAACCCCTTTACCTGCCGCCCCGGTCCGGGGACGTCAGGCACAGCTGGCTGGCCGACGCCAGGGCGGAGGAGGTCCTGGGGTGGGCCGCCGGCCTGGATTTGGATCGCGGCATAAAGCAAACTCTGGACCTGATCCGGTGAACACTTCACGGATTCCCAGCATATAATAAAACCTGGGAATCAGCCGTCAGGTACCGGCAGCTGACGGCTGGTGCCGGTAGCCGGTTTTAAGCGGGGGATTGGCCGTGCTGTTTAAAGTTTCGGACCTCAACAGGCGGGATATCGTCAACCTGGCCGACGGGGCCAAGCTGGGGGCTGTCAAGGACATGCACATAGACCCGGCCACCGGCACGGTGGTGGCCTTCGTCCTCGAGGGGTCCCGGCGGCGCTTCGGGCTGCTGTCCGCCGGCAGGGACGTGCTGGTGCCCTGGTCGAAGGTCAAGAAAATCGGCATCGACACGGTGCTTGTCGATCTTGACGTAAACCGAACGGGTCCCTGACAAGGGGCCCGTTCGGTTTGACAATATAAGGTATCGGTGTTAAAATTAACGTAAATTTTTCGCTGAGTACATCCATATACCTGCAGAAGGACCTCAAAGGGTCTATTTTTCTGTTGAAACTGGGAAAGGGGTGTTTGGTCGTGACCAGGAGGCTTTTCACTTCCGAATCCGTTACTGAGGGCCATCCCGATAAAATAGCGGATCAGATTTCGGATGCCATTCTTGATGAAATTATAGCCCTGGACCCCGGCGCCAGAGTGGCCTGCGAGACCCTCTGCACCACCGGACTGGTGATGGTGGCGGGGGAGATTACAACGGACTGTTACGTGGACATACCCAGGGTGGTCAGGGAAACCGTCCGGGCCATCGGCTACACCAGGGCCAAGTACGGTTTCGACTGCGACACCTGCTCCGTGATCACCTCCATCGACGAACAGTCCCCCGACATCGCCATGGGGGTGAACAAGGCCCTCGAGGTCAGGGAGGGGGAGGCGGACGAAGGCGAGATCGAGACCGTCGGCGCCGGCGACCAGGGAATGATGTTCGGCTACGCTACCAACGAGACCCCGGAAATGATGCCCATGCCCATCGCACTGGCCCACCGCCTGGCCCGGAGGCTGGCCGAGGTGAGGAAAACCAGGGAACTTCCTTACCTGAGGCCGGACGGCAAGGTGCAGGTGACGGTGGAGTACAGGGACGGCACCCCGGTCAGGCTGGATACCGTGGTGGTCTCAACCCAGCACCACCCTAGGGTGGGCCTTGAGGAAATCCGCCGGGAAGTCATCGCCAGGGTGATTAAACCTGTGATTCCGGAAAAGTTCCTGGACGACCGGGTCAGGTATTTAATCAACCCCACCGGAAGGTTTGTCATCGGCGGCCCCCAGGGGGACACGGGCCTCACCGGCAGGAAGATAATCGTCGATACTTACGGCGGAATGGCCCGCCACGGCGGGGGAGCCTTTTCCGGAAAGGACCCCACCAAGGTGGACCGGTCAGCCAGCTACGCCGCCCGCCATGTGGCCAAGAACATAGTGGCGGCAGGGCTTGCCGACCGCTGCGAGGTGCAGCTGGCATACGCCATCGGGGTTGCCAGGCCGGTCTCGGTCATGGTGGAAACCTTCAACACCGGCAGGGTGCCGGATGAGGTGCTGATCGATCTGATCCGGAAGCATTTTGACCTCAGGCCCGCCGGCATTATCAAGGCCCTGGACCTCCGCCGGCCAATTTATAAACAAACGGCGGCATACGGCCACTTCGGCCGCACCGATCTCGACCTCCCCTGGGAAAAAACCGACAAGGCCGAAATACTGAAGAAGGAAGCAGGCCTTTGAGTCGGTCGCCGGTGGAAGAGGAACGCCGGGCTCCGGCCCGGTGAATTTTCTCTAACCACTTAATGCAGAACAGCTACGGCCGACGGCTGTTCTGTCACCCCCCGGACCCCCGGGGCATATTTTTTATTACCGGGAATACGCCTTGTTCCGGATTCTGCCGCCCGGCAGGGCGGCTTTTTGCAACACGGGGGGTAAGGGACGTGGAGTGGCTGTGGGTTCTTGCGGCGGCTTTGGCCTCCTGGCTGGGGTGCGTGCTTTTCCAGGCCTGCAGGGCTGTGGTGAAAGGCCGGGGTGACCCCGAAGGGACCGTTTTTCTGTTGATGGGGAATCAGGCCGAGGTGGCCGAGTGGTTTTTGAGAATGGTTTACCGCAGCGAGGGGATTCTCACCGGCCGGCTGGCCCTTGCCGTGGGAGCCGAGGGGCGGGCGGACGACACCGCCCGGATTGTGGAGATAATGTCCCGGCAAAAGGGGTTCAGACTGGTGGGTCCCGGGGAGGGACCGGGCAGCGGCCCCGGACAGCCGGAGAGGATATGGTTCATCGACGTCAGGGGGATGAATACCCGCGACCTGTTGAAAGGTCCCCTGAACGTCCTGGCGGCCCTTTGAGGAAAAAGGAAAGTCCCCCCTTTTGTCGAAAATACTGTCGGGGGGAGTAATTTTTGTGAAGGTGAGCGTCAGAAAAAATTATCTGCACGCGGCCTATTCCCTGTCGGTGATCGCGGCGGGGCTGGTTGTCCTGATCAGCCTCTTCGGCGACCTGGACCTGGATCGGTCCAGGGAGTTCGCGGTGCTGATCGTGCTGGGAATCCTGGTCGAGTGGCTGGCCGTGGATTTTCCCCTGGGCCGTCTTTCCGGGGGATTTTCCCTCGTTATGGCCTCCCTTTTGATATACAACCTCAGCGCCTCTGTCTGGATCAGCTCGGTGGCCTTTTTTATCGGCAGCGGCATAGCCGGCAGAGGAAATACGCTGCGCACCTCGATTTTTAACATGTCCCAGCAGGTCGTCACCCTGTACGGATCGGTTTACCTGACCACCCTTGTCTGGGGCCGGGAAATCTCGGCGACTCTTCTGGTGTCGGCCCCGTCCGGCAGCTTTGTCCAGCTGTTCTGCATGATCGCCCTGTACTTTGGGATCAACCACCTCCTGGTCTACCTGTACGCCTACCCCGGCAGGGAAGGGGCCAGGATGCACTCCTGGAAAGACACCCTTCGCTGGGACGCCCTCAGCTACTTTTTCAGCACTCCCTTCGGCATTGTTATGGCGCTCCTTTACCATAAAACCGGGTTGATGGCGGTGCTCCTCCTGGTGGTGCCGGTTCTGGCCGTGCAGTTTATCCTCCGGCTTTACGTCAGATCCGAGCTGGTCAACAGGGAACTGCGGGCGGTATACGAGATAACCCGGAGGCTCGGGTCCCGGGCGGCACTGGATGAAATTCCCGGGATCCTGTTAAAGGAGATGCGCAGGGCAGTGACCTTCCATACCGGGGTGGTCTACCTGCGGCGGGATGAGGACAGGCGGTTCAAGTCCGCGGCCGCTTACGGCCCCTACCGGGAACAGCTGAAAAGGGACTGCCTGATTCCGGGGGAGGGCTTTTTGGGCTGGGTGGTAAACAACGGCGATCCGGAAATAGTCTTCGACTCCAAGGTCGACCCCCGGGTCAAGAGCGACCAGGGACTGCCCCAAGTGCTCCGTTCGCTGCTGGCCGTGCCCCTGGTGGGGGAGACGGGCGTACTGGGGCTGGTGGTGGTCGGGGAAAAGAGGGCCATGTCGTTCAGCGAGCAGGACCTGGAGGTGGCGGTTTCCCTGTGCGGCACGGTGACGGCAGCCCTGTCCAACCGCATTTTGGCCGGGAGGATGGAGGACTGGGCAAGCCGGGATCCACTGACCGGGTTGCTCAACAGAAGAACCTTCTACCACAACTGCTGCCGGGTTTTTGAAAGGTTCCCGGCCGCCGGGGGGAAAAAAATCGCCCTGATCATGATGGACCTGGACATCCTGGGCCACATCAACGAGGGCTGGGGCCAGGAGACCGGGGACAGGATGATCGCCTATCTGGGGCGCATTCTCAAGTCGGTGGACATGCCTGAAAGCCAGGTAGCCCGGTATGGAGACGACGAGTTCGCCCTGCTGCTGCCGGGATTCGATGAGCGGAAGGCCCTTTTGCTGGCCCACGAAATAAGGGGTGAACTGGCCGATTGTGTCTTTTCAGAGGAATACCCCCTGCTCAGGATAAAGGTGAGCGTGGGCCTGGCGGTGGCCCCGGAGGACGGGGAGAGCTTTGATAAGCTTTTGAAGGCGGCCTCGCGGGCCCTGGACCGGGCGAAGAGAAACGGCCGGGACAGGATTGTCACCGCCTCGGATTTGAAGGGCCCGACCGCCGGAAGGAGCGGCTGGATTACTTGAAATTGATTGCCGGTCTCCTGGATCTTCTTTTCCCTCCCCGGCGGATCTGCCCACTGTGCGGGTCTCCGGAGGATCAAGCCGAAGTCTGCCACCGCTGCCTGGCCAGGTTTGAGGAGTACCGCCGGGAACCTTTCTGCCGCAGGTGCGGCAGGTATTTTCAGCAGCCTCCGGGGGGTGGGGGACTGCCGGGCGGCGGGGAAGAGGTTCTCTGCCGGGATTGCTCCCTTGGCGGCCGGGCCTTTCGGCTGGCCAGGGCGGCCGGCCCCTACGAGGGCGGCCTCAAGCACGCGGTGCAGAGGCTTAAGTACTCGGGACGGAAGAGCCTGGCCGCCCACCTTTCCGGCCTGATGTTTTACGCGGTGAAAAATGATCCATACTATGTAATGACCCAGGTTGTCGCTGCGGTGCCTCTGTCCCCGGAAAGGCTCAGGCAGAGGGGTTTCAACCAGGCCGAACTGCTGGCCTTCGGCCTGGCGGACAAGATGAAGGTTCCCCTGCTGCCGGTGCTGCGCAAAACAAGGGAAACCTCCCCCCAGACCGGCCTGGGCAGGGCCGGCAGGGAGGAAAACCTTGTCGGCGCCTTTGAGTTGACCGACCCGGGGGCCGTCAGGGGGAAAACGGTTCTGGTGGTCGACGATGTCATCACAACCGGTTCGACGTTGAATAATGTGGGCCGGGCCCTGGCCGGGGGCGGCGCGGCGACAGTTCTCTGCATTGCGGCGGCCGCCGGAAGGACATTTCCGGACCTTTCCGCCGGCAACAAGACTGAAAATGCGACACATAATTTCAGGCCGTCCGGCCCCTAACGACAAAAAAATTGCTTCCGGGCCGGGATAGTCACACTGGAAGCCCTTTTTAAACCGGTTATTAACAGACTTATTCACATTATCCACAGGATTTTATTCCACAGAGTGTTTTTTTGCAAGTGATTTTCGACACACCTCCCTTGTATCCGGCCTGAAGCCTGGAGACGCCCGGAGCCTGGCAACTCTTGACTTGAAGATTAGATTGTGATAACATGCAAGCACCCCGGATATATATTTTTAGGAGGAATGTTTGTGCAAGGCAAAGTCAAGTGGTTCAGCGCGGAAAAAGGGTACGGGTTCATCGAGCGGGAGGACGGAGGGGACGTCTTCGTGCACTTCTCGGCGATTCAGGGTGAGGGGTTCAAAACCCTGAACGAAGGGGAGCCGGTGGAATTCGATATTGTGGACGGGGCCCGCGGCCCGCAGGCGGCCAACGTGATAAAACTGTGACAATCCCACCCCAGTTAGCAACTGGGGTTTTTTAAAAGGTCTGATTGGTGACGGAATGTTTTTTAAATCTCCCCGGGGAGGTTTAATAAGGCCTGAAAGGAGTTGTTGCAGTGTGAAGATCCAGGTGAGGGGAAGAAACATGGAGGTTACCGGAGCTCTCAAGGAATACGTGGAAAAGCGCCTGGGAAAACTGGAAAAGTACCTCGACAACCTCGGCGATGCCCAGGTCACCCTGACAGTGGAAAAGGATTCGCACCGCGTTGAGGTAACCATCCCCATCAACGGCATGATTTTGAGGGGTGAAGAAACCACCGGCGATATGTACGCTTCCACCGACATGGTGGTGGAAAAGCTTGAAAAACAGATTGAAAAATACAAGGGCAAGCTGGTCAAGCGGGCCGGCAAGGGGAACGCCGAGGGCAGGCCTGCGCAGCAGGCGGGGGAAGAGGATTTTGGTCCCCGGATTGTAAGAACCAAGCGTTTTGCCATCAAACCCATGGCCATTGACGAGGCGGTGCTGCAGATGAACTTGCTGGGCCACAGCTTCTTCGTCTTCTCCAACGCCGAAACCGACCAGGTGAACGTGGTATACAAGCGCAAAGACGGCAATTACGGACTGATCGAACCCACCTTTTCTTGAAGCCGGGCCGCTTTTGGAATGCACTTAATTAATGAAGCTTCGGGGGGCGCATATAAATGCGCCCCCGGTATTTGGCAGTGTATATTTTTAGCAGGTGTCTCCCGGCCTTGAAAGTGGCCGGGTGCTCTGATAAAATTTCTTTGTACCGGACTTAAAGGAACAGGCAGGAAAGGATTTGATGCAAGTTGTTAGGATTTCTCCGCAACCTGATGGACGACAACGCCCGGGAAATAAAAAAAATGACCAGGGTGGTCAATCAGGTCAATGAACTGGAAAATGAGATGGCTTCCCTTTCCGATGCCGACCTGAGGGGAAAGACCGCGCACTTCAAAGAGATGCTGGAACGTGGGGCCGGCCTCGACGACATACTGCCCGAGGCCTTTGCAGCGGTCAGGGAGGCCAGCAAGAGGGTTCTCGGCATGCGCCACTTCGACGTCCAGATCATCGGCGGCATTGTGCTGCACCAGGGACGCATAGCCGAGATGAAAACCGGTGAGGGCAAAACCCTGGTGGCCACGTTGCCGGCCTATCTCAACGCCCTTACCGGCCGCGGGGTGCACGTGGTGACGGTGAACGACTACCTGGCCCGGCGCGACAGCGAGTGGATGGGACAGATATACAAGTTCCTGGGCCTGAGCGTGGGACTTATCGTGCACGGGCTGGAATGGGGCGAGAGAAGAATATCCTACTGGTCAGACGTCACTTACGGCACCAACAACGAGTTCGGCTTCGACTACCTGCGGGACAACATGGCCGTGCACCCGGACCAGCTGGTCCAGCGGGACTTGCACGACGCCATTG
>DYET01000081.1 GCA_020725625.1 Desulfovirgula sp.
CATCCTGGACGGCTCTCGAAGGTATTTGTCCATCACATGTTTCGTTGTCACCTTGTATTGCACGTGGTTGTCCCAGGGTTGGCCGCCCAGGAGAGCGGCGAACCCCGGAACCAGCACCGGAATGCGGCATGACACTTCAGCAGTAACGGTATCCGCCCAGGGGACGGGCCGGGAGACGCGGATTTCCGCGTCCCTCACGCCCAGCCCTCCGGCTTCGAGGGTCTTCCGCCCCGCAGCCCGCCCGGCTTCCGGGTCGGCGGTGGCTATGACCACCCTCCCGGCGTCCCTGGCCGCCGAGGCTGCTACAATATGGTCGTTGAGGAGCGCCGCCAGGGTTATGACGCCTGCGAAAAGGCCCAGGAAAAGCGGGAAAACGAGGACAAACTCAAGTATCGCGTTGCCCCGCTGGTCTCTGATTACCTGTACCAATAGAGCCCTCCCCCTCCTGTCAGTCCAGCGTCTACGGACGTGTCACCTTGAGGTGGTTCGTAGGATTTTTCGGCGTTTACCGACAGCGAGGATGCATTGTTCCCCGGCGCGCAGTCTTCCGCGCCCACCGGCCACGCGCTGGCGGTGAACGTATTCAACCCTTCGACCAGTTGTCCGCCGAACTTTTTGGTCTTGCTCTCGCCCCGGCCCAGGGTGACGGTCGCTGTTTTGTCGGTCATAGGCCCGGTCAGACGCACGAAAACGTCCACCGGCCCGGCGGGGCCGTCGTCGGCCCTGCTCACATGGGCGTACAGCCGTACGCCGTTGCCCGCAAAATAGAGAGCTGAATAGCTCTTGTATATAGTAACCGAAACGTCCGTGCAGGGGTATTCCACCTGGTACGCCACCTCTTTCCTGTTGTCCCCCGGCCAGTCCCCGTTGAGGTAGTTGACCTCATCCGGCGGGTTGTCGTGATTGGGGTTGATCATGGCCGCCACCGAGTACAACCCTCCCGCGTCAGGAGTGAATTTAAGCGGCAGGGCCTTTCCCTCCCCGGGGGCCAGGTCGCAGTAAAGAGAACCCTCGTCATATACGGAACCGTCGGCCTTTCTGATCTTCCACACGGTCAGGGTGTTTTTGAAGCCCCTGTCGCTTCTGTTCAGGACGTGGACGGTCCCGCTGGTCTCCCGGCCGGGAATCCCCTGCTCGGGGGCCAGCTCGATGCCGGTGACGAGGAGGTTGGGCAGGGTTGCGCTTATGGGGGCCCGGGCTTCGTTATTGTCGGAGTTAGCCTCCACTATTGTTTTGCCTTTTACCGGGACCGCATCCACGTGAGCCACCAGCTCCGCCGGCCCGTTGGGCACGGTAAAGCTGACATTGACCACCAGGCTCTCTCCGGGCCGGAAGGTGTATTTGTTGCCGTTCAGCTTTTTCGCAGGATCAACGGGCGAAAAGGGCAGTTCGATTATGTCGTTTTTTGTTTCGATATACACCCTCAGCTTGGCCGTCACCGCGAAATTATACTCCGGGGCCAGGCTGAACGTAGCCGTGGTATCAATCTTTTCACCAGGCTTGCCCTGGTAGCTGTCCTTTTCCAGCTCGGCCTTCAGTTCCAGCTC
>DYET01000082.1 GCA_020725625.1 Desulfovirgula sp.
CAGTTCTCCTTATGTCCTTTTTCCACCCCGCCGGCCACGTTTTCCAGTTCTTCGTCGGCAAGTTCCGCAAAATCTCTTTCATATTTTTCTTCGCGCCTTACCTTTCGCGCGGCAAACATGTCCAGCAGGCGGCGCCGCAGCCCCTGCAGCGCCCCGCACTCGCTGCTGAAGTCTGTCTCCGCCAGGATCCGGGCCAGGTCAACAGCCTTTTTGTATTCTTCCGGAACCGGGCCGGTGGGCTTCGGTCCCGCCCCTTTGCCCTGCAGAATCCTGTCCACCTCGCGGCAGAAGCGTTCGGCCCATTTTTGATCGTTCATATTTTCCCCACCCTCCCGGCGCCGGTTCACTTTGACTCGACCGTTTTCAACTCTTCCTCCCGGCCGGTGGTCAGGTCCGCCTGGGCGAAATCACCACCGGCGGGCAGCAGCATGTGAAATCCCCGGACAGAATCCATCTGCACTGTCCTAACAGCGTCCTCCGGGCGGTTTGCTTCCTCCGGTTTTTCAGGTTGCCCGGTTCGGGCGCAGCCTGCCAGGGCCAATACCGCCGCCAGCAGGATGGCGGCAATTACACGGCACAGACGATTTCTCACCATTTTTTCTCCCTTATTAAATGCTTGTAAGTCAATACGTTTGCCGCCGGCTTTCATTACACTTTTTAAAAAATTTTATCAGCGGACTTACACCGGTTCCCTCAGGAACCTAATTGAGTTTAAACGCCCTATGGCACAGTATTCCGTAAACAAACCCGCAATCGGCCGGACATGAGGAAAACCCGCCACAAACAGTATACAGCTGTTCATCCGTCAACTCGTCGGGATTTACAGGCAGTACCAGGTATACCATGCGGGCCGACTCCTCGACCACTTTAACCTCGACTTCCTCGGGGACTTGAACGCCAAGCCGGGCAAGAGCTTCCTCGGGGCTGTCAACCAGGACCTTCTTGAAGTCTTCGTCTTCCCGTGCTTTCCTGATTATTTCCTTGTTTTAATTCCGCACGGGTCAAGTATTTTGCCCTTTCGCTCATTTTGCTCACCAACTCGTTTTTTTAACTCTGTTTGTTAATACGCCGCTGCGGCATTTTCATTACACTGAGAAAATTTTAATAGCAGAGCACAAGCCCCATAGGCGGGATGCGGACAAAAACCCCCGCCGGCAAATCCGGCAGGGGCATTTTACTTTTTGGGGCTATTATCTCAGCCGTCAGGCCGGCGTCACTGCCGGTTACCCGCATCAACTCCCCAAGTCACCCGTAACCTGAGGACATTGTCGCCACCACCCTCCACAGTCATGCCTGCCGGTAAACCTAAGGCCGGCGTGGCGGTTCCGCCCGGGTGACGGTGATGGTGTAGGTCTTGGTGGTCTTGCCGTCCGGCGCCGTCACAGTAATATCGATGGTATCGGCCCCTACCTGCAGTGGTATTTCCCTGGCCACACCGCTGCCCTGGGCCGTGCCACCGATCATAAGGCCTGCGGCCGGGTCCGAGGGGATGAACGCTGGTTAGCACTCTAATCTTTACCGTGTTTGGGCCCACCGCCCCTCTTGACCTCGGAGACTCGGTGGTTGTTTTTATATTGACTGACTGGCATTGGTAGGGTACGTCCACGGTGAAGCGCAGAGTGTCCCTGACAAAGGCCGGACTTAGCGGGTAATTTGTTCCGCTGCTGACCGAAATGGAGGAAGCGCTGTCGTTTATTAACGGCCGATACCCCTTGTAATCATCACCGTATATGACCTGGCCGATCCGTTGGGGGCGACTACCGTCACCTCCAGGTGCTGGATCTGGGGCCCCAGCCCCGGCAGTCCTACCTCCAGCGGTATCGTGGTGGCGGCGGACGAAGAAGAGTAGAACTTTCCGTTTACGATTAGGCCGGCATAGGGGTCATTGGCGGTGGCGGCAAGCTTGATCTCTTTTTCCATTAAGCCTACTTTCGCGGTGTATCGGGTTACCGCCGGGTTGAAGGACGGCGACAGGTCGCCGCTTCTCAACGACAGGTCCTTTAGGGACGCGTCGGAGGACGTGCCGTTAAACAACAGCACATAGGTGCTTTTGGCGCCGTCCGCGGTGGTCACTTCCACGGGCACGCCCTTGGGGGTGCCAGGAAGATTCACTTTAACCATATACCAGTTGGCCTCGTTGGCCGTTAAATCGCCGTTAATCTTCACAGTGGCGGTTGAGTCCAGCGGTTTGGCGTGAATGTCCACCTGAATCGCCTTACCCGGTTCCAGCGTCAGGGTGTAATAATGCTTGTCGGGGTCAAAGGACGGTGTAATGCTTTTAGTAACATTGCCATAACTAACCGTCAGTTTCTCCAGCTTTGAGCAAACCCTGGTGACAGTAACGTTATAGTTTTTCTTGGCGCCGTCCCGGGCTGTCACGCACAGCACAAATTTGTTGGGGCCGTACCGGAGGTTTAATTGATCGCTCAATTCCCCCTGTTTTTCCCCTTTGGTTACATTTGTCACGCACAGCTTGGCCAGCGGGTCCACTGCCACCGCCTTGAGGTTGATACTGGCGACATTGTCCGCAACGCTGACGGTATAGTCCGCTCGGTTCTCGGTGAAGGTGCGCGACAGATCGCCCTGGCTCAGCTGCAGCGAGGCCAGGTCGGCGCTGGCCAAAGTCTGTATTCCAAGAACGTAACCCTTCCAATTGCCGTTCTCGGCCGCCACGGTAAAGGGGACATACTCAGCCGGACCCCGCAGAGTGTACCAGACTCCCGCACCATTCCTCATCGGGCCGTACCCCGGAAAAACAAAGGTGGACTTGCTGCTGGCTGTCTTCGGCTCGATCATGACCGTCTTGGTCCCAGTGGGCACCCATACAGTGTATGAGCCGGGGGTATTTTTTTTCAGGGAACGCTGTATACACTTCCCGCGGGCTCACGGAGACCTTCAGTTCGGCCAGGTCGGCGTTGCTTGAGGCCGGCGGGCCGTAGATTTGGGGAACCGGGCCGTCCCACTCGGTCAGGGTAACATTGATCAGGCTGGTGGAAAAGCCCAAGCCGCCGCCGGCCTCGGCTTCCACCCCCCCGCCCAGTTTCACGCCCGCGCCGGCCTCCAGGGCCACATCGAAGCCCATGTCGGCCCGGCCTTCGGCGTAGTGCAGGTCGGCAATCCCACCGGTGGCCAGCAGCAGCAGCATCTCAGGGTTGGCCCTGATATGGGCCGCAGCCCCGGCGCCGACGGATACCGCCCCCACGGCCCCGACTTCGGCGTTGGCGCCCACGCCGAGATTGAGTCCCAAAAACATGTCCTTGCCCAGGTCATCGATCAGCGATTTCAAATCCTCACGGATCTGGCCCGCCCCCAGGGCGGCCAGGGATCCGGCGTCGGCCGACTTCTGCAGGGCGCCGATAAATCTGACCGCCGACCGGGTGTTCTTTTTTATCCAGTTGAAAAACGGCTTGGCCGGCGCCTCCCAAGTGACCTGCACCATGACCGGGGTCATTATGGCCACCTTCATGGCTGTGCCTTCGGCAATGCTGTCGGCCAGGCTGCCCAGCTTGCCCAGCTCCGGCGGGGCGGCCTGGGGTATTTTTCCGCTGGTCAACTGGCCCAAAAGGATGGACAATCCCTTTACGGTATCCGGCAGGAAATCCGAATCCATAAAAGCGGCGCCCAGTTTGCCGACCGGAACGGTGACGCTTTGCCTGAACACGTTGATGGTGGATTTCGCTTTATCTTCCGCGGACGGTTTTTCATTGTACCCCCCCAGGTCCACAGAAAGGCTGACGTCCATGCTGGTGTCTTCCACGGCATGGCCCACGGCCTGGATAATGCGGTTGACTGCGGCTTTGCCCTGGGTGTTCCAGCTTTTTTCCAGCCTGGCCATTTCGGCCCTGGCTTTGTCGCTCTCCATCCGGCCAGCCAGAACGTAAGAATTAAGCTTCAGAAAAGAGTCGCCCATGGTGGCGCCCGCCTCCAGCAGCGCCTGCAGCACCGCGCTGGTGATGTTGATCATGGCTTCGGCCGGGGTGGACAAGGTGATCCCGCCGGTGGCGCTGACGGCCGGCCAGACGGTGTCCAGCACGCCAAGCCCCACCTCCCCCATTACGTCTGTCCCCAGTGAAACGTCCTTAAGGGCGCCGGGGTGGGCTTTATTATAATCCGACATGTATTTCAGGGCTGCCGTAAGGACGTCGGCAACGTCTTTCGGCTCCAGCTTTCCCCCTGCATGTGCCTTCTGGCTGAGGGCCCTGGCCAGGGCGGCCGTGGTGCCGTTCACCAGGCGGTTGGCCTCATCCAGCTCGACCTCCACCGACAAAACGGCCCTGGCCTCGGCGCCCACCGACACCTCGTCGTTAACGCTGGCCTTGAGGCCCACCTCGAATTTGGCCTCGACGGTGGTATCGGTGATGGCTCCCACCTGCACCCGGATACACTGCTTGCCGTAGTGGATGTAATCCTCGGCGGTGACGGTGGGCAGGCCGCCCACGCCCATGGGCAAGCGGCCGTGGATGTACGACTTGCCGTTCCGGGTGAGGTCGAAAAAGGCAAAGGACCTGTGATCCGGGTTGGCGAACTGGGGAGCGTTTCCGTTGCCCAGCGGGTCGTCGTCGGCCACGCCGAACTCGGCCTGGCTCCCGTTGGGGCCGTTCACCCTCAGGCACAGGGCGATGGTATTCCCCTTTTTCGCCCACACCCGCCCCAGGTTATCGGGCAGGTCGAACTCCACCGTGAAATCAATGGGGATTGCTTTGATGAGGTTAAACACGAGGTCGCCTGATTCGGACAGTTTCTGCAGTATTTGTGCAACCTGCGTCAGCTGCTTGACGATGTCTTCGCTGTTCTTCATCACATTGGCGTTATGCAAAAGGTTCGGCAGCGATCCCACCACGGGCAGATTGCCATGGGCAACGCTATCCACCTGCGTCTTGACCTCCGCCGCCAGATTTTTCATTCCGGTTTTATCCAGCACTTTATTGACTGCATCCTCCACTGACAGAAAGGCATTGGCCGGAGATGCCGGTACCAACAACAGGCATGAGAAGATAAACACCAGGACGGCCATAAGCGCCCCGGATGCGTCAAGCCGTAAACCCCTCCGTTTCTTCACCTGCATCCACCTCCCTGTATACCGCCACTCGGCCCGGAGGTTAGAGCCCGATGTCGTCCCTGCCACCGGGACGAGCTTGCTTTGCTTAATCTTGATACAACTTTTCTGTGCATGTCTTGCGCCTCCAACTCCCTTGCTGGGAAAAGGCTTTTTCCCGCTTTTAGCGGCACAAATATGGCCACTGTAAAAAATTTACCAGCAACAACCTAATTCTTTAAGAAAGTAACCTTAACTGGACCTTAAATTTACCTTAATTCTGCGAATTTTTTATGATTCTCCGATGAGTGGTTTCATCGGAGCAAAAGAGAAAGCCCCCGCCGGCAAAGCCGGTGGAGGCCAAGTCAAGTTAAATTGAGTAAACTTCTCGGAACAGTTCATTTTTTAACGTAATCTAAAAGAAAGCCCTTACCGGACAGCCGGTAAGAAATTGCCACCCCTTTGCTATTTTGAAACAGGTTGTGTGTATTCGCCCAGAAAAATTCGCAAATCCTCTTCAACCCGCCTGTATTCTTCCTCAGCTTTTGAAACCAGTTCATTTGCACCCGCCAGATCACCTGAGCCGGCCAGGTCCTCCAGTTCCCGGCACAGGGCGGCGAAGCGGGCGGCGCCCACGATTGCGCCGCTGGACTTCATGCCGTGGGCCTGCAGGCACGCCCCGGCGGCGTCCGCCCGGGCCAGGGCGTTATTCAGCAGGGCCAGTTTGACCGGTATGTCCTGCAGGAAAGTCTCTATTAGCTCAGCCGTCAGGCCGGCGTCACCGCCGGCTACCCGCATCAGTTCCCCAAGCCCCCCGTAACTTGAGGACGCTTTCGCCGCCGCCATCCCCCCGCTCTCACCGGCGGCGGCCGCATCATCCACGTCCGGCGCCGGGGAAACGCCCGGCGCCGGCAGCCAGCGGGCCAGCGTCCTGTGCAGGTCGGCCAGCCGGGCAGGTTTGCACAGGTAGTCGTCCATCCCGGCGGCCAGGCATTTCTCCCGTTCTCCCCGGGTGGCGCCGGCGGTGATGGCCACGATGGGGGTATGCCGCCCCAGGCGCCCTTCCAGCAGGCGGATGGCCCTGGCGGCCTCGTAGCCGTCCATCAACGGCATCTGGCAGTCCATCAGGATCAAAGCGTAGGCGGTCCGGGAAGCGGCCCTCACCGCCTCCAGCCCGCCGTCCACCACCTCGGCCTCCAGCCCCAGTTTCTTAAGCTGGGCGAGAATCAGCTTCCGGTTGACGGGGGAGTCCTCGGCCACCAGGATGGGCCCGGGGTTTTGCGTCCACCCCGGCAGGCGCCCGAAAACAGCAGTGTCGTATTTTTCCGGCATTTCAACCGGATCTCCCACTTTAAAAGGAACGGCGAACCAGAAGGTTGCGCCGCGCCCCTCCTCGCTGGCAAGGCCGATTTCCCCGCCCATCAGTTCCACCAGACGCCGGCAGATGGAGAGCCCCAGGCCGGTGCCGCCGTACCTGCGGGTGGTGGAGGCGTCGGCCTGGGTAAAGGGGTCGAACAAACTATTCCTGACGCCCTCCGGGATGCCCGGGCCGGTGTCCCGCACCTCGAACCGTATTGTGGCGGTGTCGCCCTCCCGCTTTTCCACAAAGATCCCCAGGGATACTTCCCCCCGCTCGGTGAATTTCACGGCGTTGCCCACCAGATTCAGCAGCACCTGGCCCAGGCGCAGGGGATCGCCGCGCAGGACGCGGGGCGCCGCCGGGTCGACGGTGGAGGTGAAAAGCAGGCCCTTCAGCCCGGCCTTCGGCGCGAACAGGCCGGCCACCCTTCTTTCCACCCGCCGGAGGTCGAAGTCGGCCTCTTCCAGGGCCAGCTTGCCCTCCTCGATCTTTGAAAAGTCCAGGATATCGTCGATAATGGCCAGCA
>DYET01000083.1 GCA_020725625.1 Desulfovirgula sp.
CCCCAGAAACATGGGTGCGAGGCTCCACGTCAAGGGCGGCCGCTCGGCATTTTTTTGATACAGCAGGAAGGTTGAAGGTGACATTTTCTCAGTCCGGATAAACGTGTTTTCGGGTGACATTTTCTCAGTCCATTGACAGATTTAAAAAAATGGGGTGGAGAACTGTACCTGTTCAGCCACCCCGGGGCAACAGACGAGTTCATGACCGCTAACGCTGTACATGTGCTTCAAGTTCCCGCCATCGGTAAAATTAAAACCCGTCCCATTAGGGACGGGTTTTTGCCCGCGTTACCACCCTTGTTGGTAAAGTGTTGGTGGAGCTGGCGGGAATCGAACCCGCGGCCTCTTCCATGCCAAGGAAGCGCGCTCCCTCTGCGCCACAGCCCCATGTGACTTACCCTCTCGACGCTGATAACGGTGGCGAACCGCACCGGGATAGTCGCATCCGTTGCTTTCCCCCGGCAGACTCCGGGGCGAGTTTCAGCAGCACTGCCTGCCGCCTCGCACCTACCCGGCGGCTCTCTTTAAGGCCCGAACCGCTTACTGCTCCCCTTCAACGCCTTTTATTTTTCAAGATGAAAGATGGCGAGACTTATTATAAGGCACCCAGCTGAAAATGTCAACTAAAAATAGTTTGACTAAAAATAGTTTGATTTAGGGCATGTTTCTTTACAGGTTGGCCGGTATTCCCACCACGGTAGCATCTCCCCACAGGCGTTCCAGGTTGTAAAATCGCCGTTCCTCTTCCTGAAATACGTGGATTACCACATCTCCGTAATCAAGGAGCACCCAGCGCCCCTCCCGGTATCCCTCCATACGCGGGGTCAGGCCTCCGAATTCCTCCTTGACCCTCTCCACTATTTCCCCGGCGATGGCCTGAACGTTGACTGACGAGCTGCCGGTGCAAATTACGAAAAAGTCGGCTATTATCGATATTTTGCTGATATCCAGGATCGTAATATCCCGCGCCTTTTTCTTCTCGGCAACCCGCCTGACCAGTTCGGCCAGTGCCTGTGGACTAATCGTCAACCAGCACTCCCCCTTGCGGCGAAAAGGCCGTGAATATTTAATATTATATTCTACTTTCCGGTTTGAGTTCCTGCTTAGAATAGCTTCTCCTGGTTGCAGAAAAAGAAAACCTCCCTGGCTCAGGAGGTTTCCACCGGATTAATTCGGCCTCTCTTCCCTGGTCTTGGCTTCGTTGACGGTTAGTATCCGCCCGCCTATTTCGGCACCGTTCAACGCCGCGATGATATTTTCGGCATCCTCGTCCGCCACCTCTACAAAACCAAACCCGCGGGACCGCCCCGTCTCACGGTCGGTTATCACCCGGGTACTAATCACCTCTCCGTATTGGGAAAAGACTTCCTCCAAGTCCTCGGCCTTTGTCGCCCAGGGCAGATTACCGACATACAGGGTCCGCACCACTAGATTCACCTCTTTCAATCGATGTCCAGGCTTTGCTATAAAAATATTATTTGCCAAAGGCAAAAGGGTGATGCAGTTCTAAGAAACAAAGTTTTTTCCATTTTTGCCTGCGCCGGAATTATATATTTGGCCAACACTTGAAAAAAAATAAAAAAAACACACTTGGGCAGCCCCTTGTTTTGTGGGCTGACTATTACTTTCTGTACAGCCCCTTTTCGTAAATGTAGTTTTCCACCTCTTCGGGCAGCAGGTACTTAATCGGCATCCCCCTTCTCACCCGGTCCCTGATGTCGGTGGAGGATATGGCCAGGGCCGGGACCTCCATGACCGAGATTCTGTCAATGTAGCCCGGGGGGAGGCCCTTGAGGGTTTCGGCAAGGTTTTCCAGGCGGTAGCCCGGCCTGGTGGCAGCGATGAAGGAGCACAGGTCCAGCAACTCCCGGACCCGGTGCCAGGTAAGGATTTCCAGTACGGCATCGGCCCCGGTGATGAAACAGATGTCCGAGTCGGGCCAGGCTTGGTGAAAATAGCTAACCGTTTCAATGGTGTACGAAGTCCCCATGCGCTTTATTTCGACGTCGGAAACCTCGAAGTCGGGGTTGCTGCCCGTGGCCAGCACGGTCATGTTAAGCCTGTGCGCAGGGTCGGTGATCGCCCTTGCGCCCTTGTGAGGAGGCCTGGCCGCAGGAACAAAAACAACCACCTCGAGATCAAAATGATGGCGGGCGCCCTCCGCCGCCACCAGGTGGCCGTAATGGATGGGGTCGAACGTCCCTCCCATTATTCCAATTTTGCTTATTTTTTTTTCTTTTTTCATGCTTCTACCTCAGGTTAATTTTACAGGCTGGGCCGGTAAAAATCAATACGGCTTTGCTTTCCCCGGGGCCGCCATGGCGGGACCCGTTCATCTGCCGCCACTAACCCGGGGAACGCAGCGAAAGAATTTTCTTTTTGCAGGAAAAAGTACAGAAATATAGAAGTATCCAAATAATACAGAAAAAAGATTCCCGTTACTTTATTATTCAAAATTATACAGTCAGGTACCGGGTTATTGTAAGGAGGAGTGGGAAAGATGTATAACATTCCCGTTCAAAAAGCGGAATCCCTGAAGAAAAAGCCCCTGGACAGCGAACTCACCTTCGGCACCGTTTTCACCGACCACATGTTCATCATGGACTATACCACCCCCGGGGGCTGGAAAAACCCCCGCATTGAGCCGTACCAGCCGCTGGTCCTGGATCCTTCCACCATGGTCCTGCATTACGGCCAGGCCATCTTCGAGGGCTTGAAGGCATACCGGAGAAACAACGGGAAAATCGGCATCTTCCGCCCGCGGGCGTACGTCTCCAGGCTGAACAGGTCGGCCGAGAGGCTGTGCATCCCGAAGGTGGACGAAGACCTCTTCTACGAAGCGATGATCAAGCTGATTGAGATGGAGAAGGACTGGGTCCCCGGGTCGAGAGAAACCTCCCTTTATATCAGGCCCTTTGTCATCGCCACCGATCCCTACCTGGGCGTAAGGCCTTCCCATACGTACAAGTTCATGATTATTCTTTCCCCGGTGGGGGCCTACTACCCCGAGGGATTCAAGCCGGTTAAGATATACGTCACCGACAAATACGTCCGGGCGGTCAAGGGAGGCCTGGGCTACGTGAAAACCCCCGCAAATTACGCCGCCAGCCTGCTGGCCGCCGAGGAGGCCAAAAAGGCCGGCTACACCCAGGTCCTCTGGCTGGACGGCTGCCAGTTCAGGTACATCGAGGAAGTGGGCACCATGAATATATTCTTTGTCATCGACGACGAGGTGATCACCCCTCCCCTGGAAGGCAGCATCCTGGGCGGCATCACCAGGGACTCGGTGCTGCACGCCACCAGGAACTGGGGCCTCAAGGTAAAGGAAGAGCCCATCGCCATTGACCAGGTATACGAGGCATACAAAAAAGGAACCCTGCAGGAAATTTTCGGCACCGGCACGGCGGCCGTCATTTCACCGGTCAGCGAGCTCAAGTGGAACGACAAGATCATCATCCCGGGAGACGGCAACGTAGGCAAAATATCCCAGAAGCTTTACGACTACATCACGGGAGTCCAGTACGGGCTGCTGCCGGACGACTTCGGCTGGGTCACCGAGCTTTAAAGTCCGTCTCCCTCAAAAATTATAAAAAATGCGCACATATATTAAGGAGCTTCGGATGCTTCCGAAGCTCCAATCTTTTTTTAGAAAAAAAGATGGATGACCTCTTGACAGCGGCCGAAATATATGATAACTATTATTATGTTGTAATGATTATCACTTAGGTGGCGGGCATGGTTTATATCAAAGATTTATTAAGAAAAAAGGGGTTGCGGGTTACCCCGCAGAGGGAGCTGATCTACCGGCTGCTTTCGGAAAGCAAGGCCCACCCCACGGCGGAACACGTGTACCAGGAGGTGAGGAAGACCTTCCCTTCCATCAGCTTCAACACCGTTTATAAAACCGTCCGCTCCCTTGAGGAATGGGGCCTCCTCCAGCGCTTCAACACCGGTGAAAACATATACCGGTACGATGCCAATGTGTCTCCCCACCCCCACTTTATATGCCTGTCCTGCGGGAGGGTGGACGACATGGATAATTTCCCGGATGATGTGGAAAATTATGTCAGAAAGGCCGCCTCCACATCTCCCTGTGAAATCAAATTCGTGAACCTGCATTTTTACGGTTACTGTCCCCTGTGCAGGGGCAGCAGCCGAAAAATAAATAATAAGGAGGAAGATAATGGCGGATCTGATTAATGAGGTAAAGATTGGCGTGGCCAAGGGAACCGAAATCGAAGAAGCAGTGGCCAAGGAATTCAGGGGTGAGACCTGGGAGGTGGGCGCATACCTGGCCATGGCCCGGCAGGCCCAGCGGGAAGGGTATCCCGAGGTGGCCCTGGTGCTTGAGTCCATCGCCATGGACGAGGCCCGGCACGCTGCCCGCTTTGCGGAGCTTAACGGGATAATTTCCGAAAACACCAGGGAAAACATCAAGAAAATGCTGGAAGGGGAAATAACGGCCAACAAGGTTAAAAGGGAAGCCGCGGTCAGGGCCAAGGAACTGGGGAACGACCACGCCCACGACGCCCTGGACGAGTCATCCCGGGACGAGGCCAGGCACGCCCGGGCCTTGGAGGGCCTGCTGAACAGATATTTCAAATAAGCGGGCGGCTGCCGGCCATCAGGAAGCGGGGGGGGCTTATAACCTTTATAAGCTCCCCCCGCGGCCGTTTCAATACCACCGCGAACCGGACACGGCCAGGTCGCCGCTGACCCTTAAGTGACCCGTCAAAAACCCGCTGGGGAATAAACCGGCTTTTTGTATTGGAGGTTGTATCTCAAAACAAAGCCCCTGTTTCAGGTCCTCAGGGTCCTAAAAATTCTGCGAACACGGCGTACCTGTTTTCTATGTCGTCTTTCCATAACGAAATCATGCTTCGGTATAACTTTTGTAACATAACTAGCAGGAATTGGGCAGGATTGGATTCCAACTGAGCTTCCAATCCGGCAATCAGCCCTTGTGGCCGGGGCATATGAAACCCCCGCTCCCGTCGGGAACCAGGCGGCGGGTGGGCCTGGAGCAGCGTGGGCAGACCGGGACCTCTACACGGGCATAAAGGGGATTATACACCACCACCTGGTGCAGAAACCGGTCCCTGTGCTGCACCTCCATTTTGGCGTGCAGGCAGGGCAGGTGGCAGGCCACCAGGTGATCCAGGCGCAGTTCGGCCTCCAGCTGGTACCGCTGGGCCGCGTCCTTTTCACGGCGCTTCCAGTCGGCCTTGGCGGCCTCAATCTGTTTGCCGAAACGGTCTTTTTTCTCCCCCTCGGCGGCGGCCATTTTCTTTTCTATTTCCCTGATGGTCTCTTCATAATAGCCGGCTATCCTGGCCAATTCACGCCTCAGCGCCGACCGGGCGGACCGGCGCAGGTCCGCCGCCTGCCGGAGGGCGACGTTTTCAGCTTCCCGGCACGCGGTCCGGTAAAGTTCCTCCAGAGGCCGGACCTCCGCCGAGGGCAGTTTATATCCCGGGAACTCCACGGGCACGACCTTTTTCCACATTTCCTCGAACTCCGGCTGCACGCAGCCCGAATGCCCGTCCACCACCACGGTGAAGGTGTCCTCGGTCTTTTCGAAAGACCGGAAGGTACAGCGAAAAACAAAGGCATAAAAGACGTGATCGAGGGCCCGCTGTACAACCTGCTTCGCCGGGCGGCACTGGACAAACTCGACGGTTTCGTTGACTTGGCGATCTATCTGTTTTTGGGCGGAAGGGGGGTCGCCGGGCCAGTACAAATCCGTGTACCGGCCGTAGCCCAGGGCCAGGCGCACCGACGCATCCAGCAACTGGCTGCCGTACGTGACGTAAACGCTCCCCGGCATCTCGGAGGCCGCCTCGTGGTCAAAGGCCAGCATCAGGTGGCTGCCCTTGAAGTGGGGCGCCAGTTCGTCAGGCAGCAGCACTTCCCGCAGGGCGAAGCCCGCCTTTTCCACCAGGGCGCCGGCCCGCCGAAGGTAGGCGGTGACAAAATCCTCCGGGCTGAATTCAGGCACCTTAATCATCGGGCTTAAGCTCCCCCAGCAGCCTGTCGTCCAGGTCCCTGACCGACAGGTAATGTTCCTTGGCCGACAGGATCTGCCGTCCCAGTTCGTCCATGCCCCTTTTCAGATCCTCCTCGTCCGCCGCCCGGGCCCAGATATCCATGATTATATCTTCGAATTCCCTTTTTTCATTAAGATTGCCCAGGATCATGTCCAGTTCGCCCACCACCAGCTGAAACATGTTAATCTTTGCGTCGAGCAATTCCAGTATGTGGGCCTCCACCGTGCCGGCGGCCGACAGGTTGTAAATCCTCACATCAGCGGCCTGGCCCAGGCGATGGATGCGCCCGATGCGCTGCTCGATGCGCATGGGGTTCCACGGCAGGTCGTAGTTGATCAGTACGTTGCAAAAATGCAGGTTCCGCCCCTCACTGCCCGTGTCGGTGGAAACCAGCACCCTTGCCTCACCGGCGAAAAGCCGCAGCTGCTCCTCCTTTTCCATTCGCCGCAGGCCCCCGTGGATCTGGGCCACACCAAAGCCCTGCCGGCGCAAAAGATCAACCAGGTAAGAGTGCGTCTGTTGAAAACCGGTAAAGACAATGACCTTCTCGGACATACCGTCCAGCAGCTGCAGGAGCGCCTCGGCCTTCCGGCGCCGGGGTACCGACCGGCCCTGTTCGGCCAGCGTCCGGAACACCCTCCTGATCACGGCCGGATAACTGTCGCTGGCGGACATCTTTTCCAGCGTGGGGAGGACGGCCTCAATGCTGCTGCCCACCTCCCGCTGCAGCATTTTTAAAATGAACTTTTCCGTTCCCTTGTTGTCTTTGCTGTCGCTGAAGCCGGAAACATAGTGGCCGCGGACAAAAACGGTAAGCCGCTGATAAAAGGCCATTTCTTCGTCCGAAAGCTGCAGTTCCACCACCTCGGCCAGGCGCCGGCTGGTGATAACGCCGGTTTCACTGCGGCGATTGCGGATCATCACTTCCCGGATCAGCCGCTTTAGGGCCTCGGTGTTTTTGGGCTTCAGGGGATCGCCCCGGGTGATGTACTTGCGCTTGAAGGAGGACGCCGTTTCCAGCTGGCCCGGCTGGAGCAGGGTGATCAGGTTGAACAGCTCCTCCAGGCTGTTTTCCACCGGCGTGGCGGTAAGCAGGAGAATATATTTTTTCCTCAGCCGGTTCACCAGCTGGTAGGCCAGGGTGCGGTGGTTTTTCAGGTGATGGGCCTCGTCCACCACCACCAGGTCGTAATCGGTATCAAGCACCCCGTCCCGGTTGCTCTCCCTCTTGGCCGTATCCAGGGAGGCGATGATGCGGGGGAACTCCTTCCACGGGCTGGGGTGATTTTTGAAGGCCGGATCATCGTAGGCGATAAAATCGAGGTTGAATTTGTTCCGCATCTCCTGCTGCCACTGCTCCACCAGGGAAGGTGGAACCAGCAGCAGCACCTTCTGCACCAACCCCCGCAATATATATTCCAGCATAATCAGGCCGGCCTCGATAGTCTTCCCCAGGCCCACCTCGTCGCAGAGAAGCGCCCGGCCGCGCAAATTCGTCAGTACGTGCCGGGCCGTTTTCAGCTGGTAATCCAGCGGAACCACGTCACGCACCAGAGAAAGGGCCAGCAGGCGGTCGAAGCCAGGGCTGAGGGAAAGCTGCAGGGCCTGCCGGTGCAGAATAAGATCGGACACCGGTGATTCATCGGCCGCCGCTGATTCCCCGCGCCTCTTTTCTTCCGCCGCCCTTAAAATAGCCATGTCCTCTTCCGGGAAAAAACTTACCTTTAGTTCGTCCCCGAAACCGTCCCCGTCACTGTGCAGCTTTATTTCGGCGGGGGCGGCAGACTGATGGCCTGGCCCTGTCCGGCCGGCCCCCTCCTTTTTCTGCACCGGTAGATCTCTCTCCCGGGACATGATTTCCTTTTTTTCTCCGCTTTGTCGGTTCACGGTGTCCAGCAGCCGGCTTCTTTTACCCCGTAGTTTCCCTCTCAGCTCTTCCTCCCCGGCTTCCTTCCCCAGGGCAACCATCCCAGGGGCCGGCGAAGAAACCGGGACACCCGCCACCGCCCGCCTGCCGCCGGCCCTTCCGTCGCCTTGGCCGTGAGAAACCTCCGCCCCGGGTTCTTCGGGCTTTATTTCCGGGAACAAAGACGGCTGATCAGTGCCCGTTTTTTTATTAATCCTCTCTTTTTTATTAATCCTCTCTTTTTTAGGCCTGGATACGGGCCGTACAAGAAAACTGGCCGGCCCGCACTGCTTCAGGGCGAAATACCCGCTCCTGTAATTCGAAATAAGGAGTCCCTCCAGGCTTAATCCCACGAGGTAATTGCCGCCCGCGCTCACCCGGCAGCGGACGCTCCTGCCGTAGGGGTCGGTAACGGTTACCCTTTTCCCGGCCAGGGGCCACATAATCTCCATAGCCCCGCCCTCGAGGGCGACATGCCCCGACCCCACCAGGTGCGGCAAAAGCCTTATCAATACTTCATGGCCTTCATCTTTCAAAAACTATTAACCCCTCTGATTTGACAAACCATTGCCACCCATGCCCATAAATAAACTATACGACTGTTTTTTCGCACTTTCCTGCTGTTTCGGTCGTCAAAAAAACGAGTCCCCTTGTTCATCGGGAATTAGGCTGAAACCGACCGCGGTATGCGCCGGGAACCATTGTCCCCGAAGGGTTTCCGGGATCAGCCCGGTGCAGCAGCGGCCGTTTTTTTCGCAAGTGCCTTTTCTGCAAAAAAACCGGGGGAATTTGCGAAATTACCTTTTCTTTCCTAAAAAATATTCCACCCCGGAAACAAAATTCCTGCCGTCAGAAACTACCCCCGGCAATTTACTCCATACGGGCAGCTACGGTAACAGTTGCCGACTCCCATTGGGCTGTTTCACCAGCACGTCCTGGACCCTGGCGTGAATGCGGCCGGCCTCAAACTGCGCCATTATCTCCGCCTTTCTCTTTATATCGTCCCAATCCTCGTCGCTTATATGCCCCGGCCGTTGAATATTCAAGGCGGGGAGTCTGCTTAGCTCCCGGGCTAACTCCCCGACATTCTCCGGACCATGGTTGAAAATAATCTTCAGAAGTGAAGCCCGGAATTTTTACATCCGGGCTTAAACTTTCATGCATTTTAATGTTTTAGCAGCTTCACCAGGAAGATGGCAGCCTCTGCCCGGGTGACCCCGCCCCCGGGATTGAACTTCCCGTTTTCCAGGGGCAGGAGGTCCATGCCCACCGCGGCCGCCACGTACCCCCGGTACTCCGCCGGAATGGACCCGGCATCGGCCGCTTCAAGCCTGAAAATCCGGGAAATTCTGGCCAGCTTCCCCCAGCCGCCGGCGTTCATGCCCAGGCGGGCCAGTTGCAGCCTGTTCAGGCCGCTTTCGGGATCGAAGGTGAAATCTTTATCCAGGATGCCCTTGGCCAGGGCGCTTTCCACCACCTGTTTGTACCAGGGGTCGTCCTTGCCCTTGTCCAGCGGGTAGTAGGGCCCCCGGCCGCTGTAAGCCTTGACCAGCATGGCCAGGACTTCGGCCACTGTGGCCGGGTCATCGGGGCGGAACTTGCCGCCGTCACCGGTAACGATGCCCTCCCCGGCCAGCAGCATAATATCATCCTCCGCCGGGTGGCCGGCGGTGTCGGTGAAGGGCTGCTTGCCCTTCCTCACCACCGGCTCGCCGGAGTAATCGATTTCCCTGCCGGTAAAGGCGTCCAGCATCAGCGTGGAACTGCCGGAGGGCCTGTAAACAAGGTAGTAGGCCGGGGGAGCGTCCATCTCCGGCACGTACCTCCTGTGGCCCCTGCCGTATTCAAGGGTGAGGGGATGTTCGGCCAGGAATATATCATTGGCCCGGCCGGCGCCGATGACCCCGTCGGGCTTCGGAAACTCGGTATCCCACCAGGTCATGTTGTAGGACAGCACCTCGCCGTCGGAGGAACTGACCCTCACCCGGAAGCCGTTTTCGGGATAAACAATGCCGCCCACCATCCTGGCGTAATGGAACGTGTAGGCCCGGGGAACCGGCCTGCCAAGTTTAACCCAGGGGCCGATTTCCGGTTCCGACTTCCTCAGTTCCACCTGGCCGGACCTTACAGGCTGGAGCTTTTTCACCAGGTCCCAGGCGATCTTCCCGGCTTCCTCCTGGTTGATTTTCACCTGGGGTTCCTTGTAATAGTCTGCGAAGTCGAACCTCTCGTCCTTGTTGAAGGAAATCAGCCCGCCGGTCCGGGCGTCCAGCGAGACCCGGATCGACTTCTTCTTTTCGGAGTCCGAGAAGAAAAAGGTCCACAGCCTGCTGCCCGGAACCGCGTACTGGCGCTCCAGGTTTCTGCCGGTGGCGGTGTATTCCCGGGGGATCTCCACCAGCTGTTGGGCTATTTCCTGTGCCCGGTCGGCGCTGATCAGGTCCCTGGTCTCCCTCACCGCCCTGCTTTCGGCCGGGGCAAGTTTGGCTTCCGCCATGCGGGAATACATCGGTTCACCGCCCCCGCCGCCCAGGTCGCCAAAGAAGATATCCACGGCTTGATCGAGAACTTCGCCGGTCAGGGCGTTGAGGACGAAGCGTCCCGGGGGTTTAAGCCGGTACACCAGCTTCAGTTCCCCGGGGGTGTCCGGATCCCCCCGGTGGGGCAGAAAATAGGTCAGCTCAAAGCCGGACTTCTCAACAAATATTTTTCTGGCCTGTTCCGGGCTTATCCGCCCCTCGGGGGACTGCAGGCCGGCTTCAAGATCCCAGTTGCAGTCAAACCTGACCACTTCCCCGGTTTCGGCGTTGACCCCGATGTTGATTCCCTGGTCGGCCACCTGGATGCCCCGAAAAGTCCTCTTGAAATAAAAGTCATAGATAATCGGGTACTCCCGGTCCCTTAAAACCACGGGCGGGCGCCATTCCTCCCTGGGCGCCAGCACGGTGCTGGAAAACTTGTCGGGAAGAAGTCTGGATCCTTCCTTCCGGGCTATTTCCAGGCACTGGTCCCGGCTGAAGGCCGGAAGCCCCTTATAATAAGTACCCTGGATCATACCCTTGTATAAATGCACACTTTCCACTTCACCGGTGACCGCGTTAATCGCCGCGTGCATGCTGGATTCCGGCGGCTTGCTGCTCTTCCAGTGCAGGTTCCAGCGGCCCTTTCCCCCGTACTCATGGTAGTCGGAGTTGAACACGTCCAGGTCCGCCGGCACCGGCACCTTTTCCCTGGCGATGGCGATGGCCTTTTCCAAGGGCATCGGCGGACCGGCAGGCTGAACGGCAGCCCCCTTATTCACCGGTTTTGGCACGGCCTGATCACGGGACTGGTCCGCCCACCCGGGCAGCGGCGCGGCCGCCAGGGACACCGCCAGAAGGCAGGCGACTACTCTCTCTGCGGCTGACTTCATTTTCATCCGAAGATAAACCTCCTCCTCGAAGTGCATTTAATAGCAAAGACGAATAGTACGTCAAATTGTTCCTCCGGCTGGAAAAAATACGTTCAACAGGGTAATGCCTGCTTCGACGAAAAAGAATTTCTCCCAACGGATTGTTTTGATGCTAAAATAAAGAAGGTACTATCGAAAAAAACCGATCCTTTTCTAACCAAAAGACATAAAATAAAAATTTTTTGTTCAGCCCCGGGGCGTGAAATCATGAAATCTGAAACGGAAAATCCCGGCACCTCAGGCTCCCGCCATAAGACACCCTGGCTTACCCCGGCCCGGGTAAAAAGATTAATCCTGCCGGTCCTGGCGGCTGTATTGTTCCTGTCCGGATGCGCGCCGGAGGCCGGGCACACCCCCCAAGAAAGGGTGGACCCGCCCCCCGTGAAAATTTGCATCGCCACTGCGGGCGACTTCCTTATGCACGCCCCCCTGGTGACCACTTCCTGGGACCCCCGCGCCGGGAAGTACGATTTCAAAGACATCCTGAAAGAGTGCGGGCCTTACCTGTCGGGCCCCGATTTCACCCTGGCCAACCTGGAGACCCGGCTTGCCGGCCCGGCCAGGGGCTACTCCGGCTACCCCCTCTTCAACACCCCGGCCGAACTGGCGGAGAACATGAAGGAGATGGGAATCGACCTGGTGGCCACGGCCAACAACCACAGCCTGGACATGGGCCGGGAAGGGGTCGTCGCCACCCTGGACAACCTTGACCGGGCGGGGCTTCATCATGTGGGCACCCACCGGGACGCCCGGGAAAGGGACAGGCCTGCGGTCTTTGACATCAAGGGAATAAAGGTCGGGTTCATCAATTATACCGATCACACCAACGGCATTCCGGTCCCTCCAGGGGCAGACTACCTGGTGAATCTGATCAACCTCGATTTGATTTGCGCCGAAATCGGCAGGCTTAAGGCCGAGGGCTGCGACTTCATAATCGCCTACATGCATTTCGGCACCGAATACAGCAGGCAGCCCGACGGGTTCCAGCGGACCCTGTCCCGGCAGCTTTTCGAGGCGGGAGCGGACGTCGTGCTGGGGTCCCACTCCCACGTGGTGCAGCCGTTGGAGTGGCAAAGGGTGGTCCGGGACGGAAAAGAAAAGCAGGTCCTGGCGGCGTATTCCCTGGGCAATTTCATTTCCAACCAGCACTGGAGGTACTCGGACTGCGGCATTATCCTGAACCTGGAGGTCGTCAAAAAGGCCGGGGAAAGCACCCGATTGGAGGGAGTAAGCTACATCCCGGTATGGATGCATAAATACAAGCGGGAGGGAAAGACCAAGTACCGCGTCCTGCCGGTGCAAAAAGCGATCCGGGACTACGAATCGAAAAGCGATCCCCTGCTGACCGAATCGGACTACCGCCTTTTGAAGCAGGCCTGGGACGACACCACATCCCTGATCGGCCCAGATTTCAGCCCCGGATAGAAGGGAGGACCGCACCCTTTGGGCTTCCGGCGTTGCAAAAAGTAATACTTCCGGCGAAATTACAGAAAAAAATGCCGGCGGCAATCTCTCCCCGCCTTACCCGGACAGCCCGCCGGGATCGCCCGCGGACGGAGACCGGGAACTTCTTGAAAGCCTGGTCAAGTACGCCCCTTATTTCTTCAATAATATTCCAACCCAACCTCAAATTGGATAATTAGCCATTACTTTAGCGATCTTGTTTTTACTTTAAACTTAGATCCGGTAAGTAGAAACCAAAAAGCCAGTAAACATAAGGGTTGAGATACCAAAAATTATGTAAAAAATTTAGCAAAAAAGAGGAACACCGCTCGGTTTGGGGAATTGGTAAAGTAACCCACAATACCATAACCC
>DYET01000084.1 GCA_020725625.1 Desulfovirgula sp.
ACCGGGAGCACGGCGGCATGACCCCCTCCGGGATGACCTTCTCCACCCTGGCCGGGACCATCGGCGCCGGCGCCCAGATGCCCGGTTTCATGGGCTGCGGCAAGTCGTACCTGGGATCCCGCAAGTTCGTCCCCGCCGACGGCGGTCTGGGCCGGCTGGTGTGGATGCCCAAGGCCCTGAAGGAAGAGCTGCGTTCCCTGCTTGAAGAGGCCGCAGAGAACGCCGGGCTGGGCAAAGACTTTGTGGACAAAATCGCCGACGAGACCATCGGCACCAGCGGCGAGGAGATTATGGGCTTCCTGGAGGAGAAGTGGCACCCGGCCCTGACCATGCCTCCGCTTCTGTAACTGCCCGACAAGTCAATCAAACCATTGAAGAGTTCCCGAAGACACCCGGCTGCAGCGGCACCCCGGGTGTCTTCGGGTGTCACTTTGCAAATAAATTAGTCCGAGAAAGGAGTACGGAGAATGGGTTTAACAGGTTTAGAAATCTTTAAGCAACTGCCCAAGACCAACTGCAAGGACTGCGGACAGCCCACCTGCCTGGCCTTTGCCATGGCCCTGGCCGGCGGCAAGGCCAGCCTTGACCAGTGCCCTCACGTCAGCGACGCTGCCAGGGAAGCACTGGACTCGGCTTCCGCCCCGCCCATCGCCCTGGTGAAGATCGGCGCCGGCGAAAGGGCCGTCGAACTGGGCAACGAGACCGTGCTGTTCCGCCACGACAAACGCTTCGAACACATGACCGGGATCGCGGTGTCGGTGTGCGACACCATGAGCGCCGATGAAATCGCCGCCAAGGTGGATCAAATCAACAAGCTGGTCTTCGACCGCGTGGGCCAGGTGCACAGCGTGAACCTGGTGGCCGTGGGCAACTGCTCAGGGGACGCCGGCAAGTTTGCCGAGGCCGTCAAGGTAGCCTTCGGGAAGACCGAACTCCCGCTTGTCCTGATGAGCGAGGATCCCGCCGCCATTGAAAAGGCCCTGGAAATTACGGCCGCCAAGAAACCCCTGGTTTGCGGGGCCAACGCCGCCAACGTCGAGGCCATGACCAATCTGGCCAAAAAGTACGACGTGCCCATGGTGGTCAGGGGCGCCGACCTGAACGAACTGGCCGCCCTGGCGGAGAAGGTGGCGGGCATGGGATTCAAGCAGATTGTCCTGGATTCAGGGTCCCGGGAAGTGAACAAGGTGCTGGCCGACCAGACCCAGATCCGCCGCCAGGCCCTGAAGAGATTCCGCCCCTTCGGCTATCCCACCATCGCCTTTGCGGACAACCAGGACCCCGTCCAGGCCGTCGCCGATGCCGGAGTGTATATCGCCAAGTACGCCGCCATAGTGGTCATCGGATCGGCCGACCCGGCCGACGTGCTGCCCCTGATTACCCTGCGGCTGAACATTTACACCGACCCGCAAAAGCCCATCGCCGTCGAGTCGAAGGTCTACGAAATCGGCAATGTCACGGCGGATTCGCCGGTGTACGTGACCACGAACTTCTCGCTGACCTACTTCTGCGTGGCCGGCGACGTTGAGGCATCGAGGGTGCCGGGGTACATCCTGCCGGTGGACACCGACGGCATCTCGGTCATGACCGGATGGGCCGCGGGCAAGTTTACCCCGGAGAAAATAACCGAAATGCTCCAGACTTCCGGTATCGCCGACAAGGTGAAGCACCGCAAGGTAATCATCCCCGGCGGCGTGGCGGTCTTAAGCGGAAAACTGCAGGAGCTCTCCGGGTGGGAAGTGCTGGTGGGCCCCAGGGAGTCCGCGGGGATACCGTCCTTCCTAAAGCAGCGCTGGCTGTAAACGGGACGGATTAAGGTCCAGCTCAAATCTCGAGGCGCCGGGAAGGCACAGCCCGGCCGCGCGAAGGCCGCCATTGATCCCGCCGCTGCAGTAACAACGGCTGATTGTGGGAAGTAATACTCAAGGCATGGAGAGGGAGTGTGAGAATGGCTTTTACAGTGGCCATCGCGGGAAAAGGAGGAACCGGCAAAACCACACTGGCCGCCCTCCTGATCAGGCAGATCACCAAAGCCGGAAAAGGGCCGGTTCTGGCCGTGGACGCCGATGCCAACGCAAACCTGCACGAAGCTCTGGGAATCGAAGTGGAGGACACCATCTCCGAACTCCTCAACCGCATCAACAGGAACATCGAACCCCTGCCTGCGGGGATGACCAAGGACCAGTACGTTGAGTACCGTGTCCACCAGTCCCTGGCTGAAGGCGTCGACGTCGACCTTCTGGTCATGGGAGGGCCCGAGGGGGCCGGTTGTTACTGCTATGCCAACAACCTGGTGCGGGGCTTCATGCAGGAACTGAGCAAAAATTACCCCTACGTGGTCATGGATAATGAAGCAGGACTGGAGCACCTGAGCCGCAGGACAACCCAGAACGTGGACGTGCTCCTGGTTACCAGCGACTCAAGCGCCAGGGGCGTCCGGTCGGCCGGAAGGGTCAAGGAACTGGTGGACTCCCTGGGTCTGGACATTAAGAAAATGTACCTTGTGGTCAGCAAGGTGAGCGACGGAACCATCGAGGCACTCCGGGAGGAAATCGGCCGCACCGGCCTCGATCTGGCCGGTACCATCCCCCTGGACGACCAGGTGCGGGAATTCGACCTGTACAGCAAACCCCTGGCAGGTTTGCCGGATGATTCGCCGGTGGTGTCGGCAGTGGGCGAAATAATGATTAAGGCCGGCATCATCTGACTGACTTCGGTCCTTAAATACAAGAAAGGAGCGGGAGTAATGGCTGTAACGATAGCAAAGGAAAGATGGACCAGCAAGGTCAACGAACTGGTCCTGGGTACGGATCCAAATGTCGTGAAGGTGGGCGGGGACAGCACGCTGCCCTTCCTGTTCTTTGAGGGCGAAATGCCCAACCGCCCGGTGGTGGCCCTGGAGGTTCTCGACCTGGAGCCCGCGGACTGGCCGGACATCTTGAAGGCTCCCTTTGAGGGAGTGCTGGCTGACCCGGTGGCCTGGGCCAAGAAAAATGTGGAGTACGGTGCCGACCTGGTGTGCTTGAGGCTTATCAGCGCCCACCCGGACTTCAAAAACGCCAGCCCGGAGGACTGCGCCAAAACCGCCAAGGCCGTCGCGGACGCGGTCAATGTACCCCTGGTCGTCGTAGGCTGCGGCGTCGAGGAAAAGGATGCGGAAATCATGCCGGTGGTCGGCGAGGCCCTGGCCGGCAAGGTGGCCCTGCTGGGCTGCGCCACTCCCAACAACTACAAGACCATCACCGCCGCCTGCATGGTCAACGGCCATTCCATCATTGCGTCCAGCCCCCTGGACATCAACCTGGCCAAGCAGCTGAACATCCTGATTACCGAAATGGGCCTGGCTGCCAACAGGATCGCCATCGACCCCCTGGTGGGCGCCCTGGGCTACGGTATCGAGTACGCATACTCGATCATGGAAAGGGCCCGCCTGGGAGCACTGACCGGCGACAAGATGCTGGCCATGCCGGTAATCTGCTTTGTCGGACAAGAAGCCTGGAAAGCCAAGGAATCCAAAGCCCCGAACGATGAGGCTCCGGAGTGGGGCGACCAGGCCCGCCGGGCCGTTCTTTGGGAAGTCATGACCGCAGTGACCTTCGCCCAGGCCAGCGGGGCCATTATGGTCATGCGCCATCCCGAGTCCGCCAAGCAGTTCAAGGCGCACATCGACAAGATGATGGAGCCGGTGAAGTACTAAGCTCATTTTTGCAAAAGTACCGGGTCAGGAGACAGAAGTCAGGAGACAGGAGACAGGAGTCGGAAATCAGGCAACAGGGAAGCCTGGAATTCTGGCTTCTGAATTCTGGATTCTGGGTTCTGACCCGACAGAATTACAAAGGAGGAATAATGAATGATCCTCATAGGTGAGCGGATCAACGGAATGTTCAAAGACATCCGGGAGGGCATCCTGAACAAGGACCCCGAGCCCATCAAGCACTGGGCCAAGCGCCAGTACGAAGCGGGCGCCCACTACCTGGACGTCAACACCGGGCCCACCGTGGAAGCCAAAGATCAGCCCAAGGTTATGGAGTGGCTGGTTAACATATGCAATGAGACCGTTCCCTTGCCGTGCTGCGTGGACTCCACCAACCCGGAGGCCATTGAGGCCGGCTGCGCCGCCAACAAGCACGGCAAGGTGATGATCAACTCCACCCACGCCGACCAGTGGAAGATGGACCTGTACCTGCCCATGGCGGCCAAGTACAACGCCGCCATCATCGGCCTGGCCATGAACGAGAGCGGGGTGCCCAAGAGCGCCGCCGACCGGGCCGCCCTGGCCATGGAAATCGTAGTCAATGCCGACGCCCACGGGATTCCCATGGAAGACCTCTACATCGACCCCCTGATGCTGCCGGCCAACGTGGCCCAGGAGCACGGGGTGGAGGTCCTGGAGGCGATCCGGCAGATCAAGGCACTGGCCCCCGGGGTGCGGACCACCCTCGGCCTTTCCAACACCTCCCAGCGCTGCACCAACCGCCACCTGCTGAACAGGACCTTCCTGATCATGTGCATGGCGGTTGGCTTGGATTCGGCCATTGCCGACGTGGACGACCCCATGCTGATTGACGCCGTGGCCGCCGCCAACATCCTGCTGAACAAGGATATATACTGCGACTCCTTCCTGAAGACCTTCAGACAGAGATAGTCACCCGGGCAGCCCCTTGAACGGCACCGGGATAAAGGAAATAGGGGCGGCAGGAACACTGCCGCCCATTGTTAAACCGGGCGGACGAAAAAAGGCTCCGGGCCCGCTATTTATTAAGCGTTTGTCGTGTCTTGGTATTATAGCAAACTATTGTCCATATTAACTTCTAAATATAAGTGCTAATTTTATGTTAAGTGAAATCCTTGTCCAGATTAGCTGGAAAAGTCCCTTCTTATAGCCGAACCAAGCCGGGTTTTCAAGCAATTGACAGTAATTGCGGGAAATATTATACTGGGAACGGGGTGAAAAGAAAGGATTTATGTCTTAGATTATTCCTGATGATTGCCTGACCAGTTGACGGACCGGCAGAAGGTCCGGCGTCTCCGGGGACGCTTTGTCCGCCCTGGTCAGGCCGGGTAATTCAACTGTGTAGTCGTTCCACGGAGTGAGTTTCTTTCGTCGGAAAGGGAGAAGGTTAACAATTTTTTTCGAGGACGGATGTGATGCAATGATGACAAACAAGCCTGACAAGGTCGGGGCCGTACTGGTGCTGGGCGCCGGTATTGCCGGTATCCAGGCCTCCCTGGATCTGGCCGAATCCGGCTACTACGTCTACCTGGTGGAAAAGAAGCCGGCCATCGGAGGAGTCATGCCGATGCTGGACAAGACGTTCCCCACCAACGACTGCTCCATGTGCATCCTGTCACCAAAGCTGGTTGAGTGCGGGCGCCACCTGAACATCGAGACCATGACCAACTCCGAGCTTGTGGATTTGAAGGGCGAACCCGGAAAGTTCACCGCCACCATACTTAAAAAAGCCCGCTTCGTGGATCCTGAAAAGTGTACGGGGTGCGGGTCCTGCGCCGAAGCATGCCCGGTTAAGGTGCGGGATGAATTTAACCAGAACCTGGGTCTGCGGAAAGCCATCTACAAGCTTTACGCCCAGGCCTATCCCAACGCTTATGCCGTTGACCCGAAGAGATGCCTTAATCTGAAAAAGCCCAATTCCTGCGGCAAATGCGTGGAGGCGTGCCAGGCCAATGCCATCGACCATTCAATGGCGGACGAGACCGTCGAGGTGAATGTGGGGTCGGTCATCCTGGCTCCGGGATTCGACGCCTTCCAGCCTGAACAGCTCTTCTATTACGGCTACGGCAAGTTCCGCAATGTGCTGACCAGCCTTGAATTCGAGCGCATCCTGAGCGCCTCGGGACCCTTCGGCGGCCACCTGGTGCGGCCCCACGACAAGAAGCAGCCCCAAAAAATCGCCTGGATCCAGTGCGTGGGTTCCAGGAACTGCAAGCTGGATCACGGCTACTGCTCATCGGTCTGCTGCATGTACGCCATCAAGGAGGCG
>DYET01000085.1 GCA_020725625.1 Desulfovirgula sp.
CCCCCAGAAACATGGGTGCGAGGCTCCACGTCAAGGGCGGCCGCTCGGCATTTTTTTGATACAGCAGGAAGGTTGAAGGTGACATTTTCTCAGTCCGGATAAACGTGTTTTCGGGTGACATTTTCTCAGTCCATTGACAGTTTTTCGGCTGTAAAGTTTTTCGGCGGCTGATCTATAATGGGTTTGAGGTTTTTTCCCCCTCCGTACACAAAGGTCGATAAAGGAGAAAACCCCATTTGGGAGACGTGTTATTGGGTTAGCCCAAAAACCCCTGTTTTGAATTTTTCATCCTTGTTGATAACGAATGTAAAATTTGTTATTATTGCATTGACGTGCTTTGCCCGGAGGAATAAACAAAATCAACATACATGTTAATCATTTACTGTGAATTAACATGGGATTCCTCCCTCGGCAGATTTTTTTATCACCGGCAAGCTTTAAACTAGCAATTTCTGGAGGGCCTTTATGTTTAACAAATACAGCCTTAATGAGACCTGGGAACACTTACTTTCCACCCTTCAGATTAGGCTGAACAACCCGTCCATTGAAAACTGGCTGCAGTCCATGAAGCCCGTGGCCTTCATAGACGACTCACTGATAATCGAGGTGCCCGACAAGTTTTCAAGAGACTGGCTTACCGACAGGTACGGCCCGGTAATCAGGAGCATCCTTTACGACTTCCTGGAAGAAGAACTGAATGTGGAGTTCGTCCTTCACCATGAACTGGCCGGCAGAATTTTAAACAGGAACAGGAAGAGCTATGCCTACCCGGAGGATCCCAGGTTACAGTTGAACGCCAAATACACCTTCGACACCTTCGTGGTGGGCAACAGCAACCGATTCGCCCACGCCGCATCCCTAGCCGTGGCCGAGTCGCCGGCAAAATCATATAATCCTCTGTTCATATACAGCGGCGTCGGGTTGGGCAAAACCCACCTGATGCACGCCATCGGCCACCACACCCTGTCCAGGAACCAATATTACAAAGTGCTCTATATCACCTCCGAAAACTTTACCAACGACCTGATCAACTCCATAAGAGACGACAAGACCTTGGAATTCAGAAATAAGTACAGGAACGTAGACATCCTGTTGATCGACGACATCCAGTTCCTGGCCGGGAAGGAGAGAACCCAAGAAGAGTTTTTCCACACTTTCAACACTCTTTACGAGGCCAACAAGCAGATTATCATCTCCAGCGACCGTCCGCCGAAGGACATCCCAACCCTGGAGGACAGGCTGAGGTCAAGGTTCGAGTGGGGACTGATCACGGACATGCAGCCCCCTGACCTGGAAACGAGGATAGCCATCCTCAGAAAGAAGGCCCAGCTTGAAAACCTTGACGTGCCCGACGAGGTACTTAACTATATAGGAGACAAAATACAGTCAAACATCCGTGAACTCGAAGGAGCCCTGATCAGGCTTATCGCCTTCGCCTCGTTCAACCAGCAGGAAATCAACCTCTCCCTGGCCGAAAAAGTTTTAAAGGATATTTTTCCGGAAAGCAAGCCCCGCCAAATTACCGCCAGCCTGATTCAGCAGGTTGTTTCCGACTACTTCAACATCAGGCCGGAGGAACTGAAGGCAAAGAAAAGAACAAGAAACGTCTCCTTTCCCAGACAGATCGCCATGTACCTGACCAGGGACCTGACCGATCTCTCCCTCCCCAAGGTAGGCGAATTCTACGGAGGAAGGGACCACACCACGGTGATCCACGCCTGCGAAAGGATAACTACTGAAATGCGGCTTGACCCGGGCCTTGAAAAAACAATCAAAGAACTTATTCACAAAATAAAAAACAGCTGACTCTATAACTGTTCAATAAGTGATGTTTTTTTCCGGCTGGCCAGTGACTGCCGGAAGGCAAATTTAGAAAGTCACCTTTTTTCTATGTCACTGTGCACAGCCAAAAAGACCTCCGTTTTCAGCTGCCATTTTTCCGGAGGGGCAATTTCCACATATCAACAGGTTATATTACTACTTATTACTTTTTTATATTATAATTAATATAACGGCGGAGAGTTTATATGAAATTTTCGATCGACAGGGAAAATTTTCAGTACGTCATTCAGAACGTTCAAAGGGCTATTTCTCCCAGAAGCCCGCTGCCAGTTCTCACAGGAATACTTTTCCAGTGCGGAAACGGAGTTCTGAAACTTACCGCCACCGACATGGAGATGTCCGTGGTTTGCTCAGTTCCGGTCGATGTGGCCGACCCCGGAGACCTGGTCATACCGGCCAGGTACATCGCCGAATTCGCCAAGAGACTTCCGGACATGCCTATAGAAATAGAAACCATCGGGGGGAGCAGGCTGGCCACCATCCGGTACGGCCAGTCCGAGTTCAACATCAACGGCTACAGTGCATCTGATTTTCCTTTGCTGCAGGTTCCGGAGGGGGAGTTCTCCTTTACCGTTTCCTCGGAAGAACTCAGGGACATCATCAGGAAGGTCATCTACGCCGTTTCCAACGACGATTCCAGGCCGATCTTCACCGGAGTGCTGATGGAGATAGAGGGCACAGGTGCAACCCTGGTGGCTACCGACACCTTCCGGCTGGCCATGAAAAAATTTGTCCTCGATGCCCCGGCCCCGGGTCTTATAAACGTGGTGGTGCCTGGAAAAACTTTAAATGAGGTCGTCCGGGTGATGGGCGTCAGCGACGGGGTAAGGGTGACCCTTTCCAAAAACCACATCATGTTTGAAACTGAGGACACGGTAATCACCTCGCGGCTGATTCCAGGCAGGTTCCCGTCTTACCGCCAGGTGATACCGGAAGATTTCGAGTGCGTGATCAGGGTCTCCGTCAGGAATCTTCTTGATTCCGCAGACCGCGCAGCACTTCTGGCCGGGGAAAGGAACTCGCTGATCCTGTTCCAGTCCGCCAGGGAAGGGATTGTGATCAGCGTGCGGTCGGAGAACGGCTGGATCAGGGAGGATATTGAGGCGGACGTTGAAGGGGAGAACTTCGACATCCTGTTCAACGTGCGCTACCTCTGCGACGTCCTGAAATCCTGCGAGGGTGAGGAGATATTGGTCAAGCTTACCGGAACGTACACTCCGGCGCTGCTCACTCCCCATGGGGACGACAGTTACCTGGCCGTCATTGTTCCGGCCAGGGCTTCCAAGGAGTGAAAGATTTTTGCGGTGGGTCACCGTAAGGGGAAGCATCAGGCTGGACCGGTTTTTGAAGTGGGCAGGCGTAGCCTCTACAGGCGGGCAGGGAAAGGTAATGATCCGGTCGGGTATGGTCAGGGTCAACGGAGTGCCGGTCGTAAACAGGGGAAAATCGCTTGGCGACGGCGACGTGGTAAGCGTGGAAGGTTTCGGCGACTACCTGGTCGCTTGCGCCGGTGAAGAATCCGCCGCGGGAGGCAGACAATGATTGTCAGGCGGCTGATGCTGAGAAATTTCCGGAATTTAGCCGACCTGTGCTGGTCTCCCCACCCTTTTTTAAATATCCTTTCAGGCAACAATGCCCAAGGTAAGACCAATCTCCTTGAGGCAATCTTTTTTTGTACGACGGGAAGATCCTTCCGCACAAGAAGGGACAAGGAAATGATCGGCTGGGCGGGGCAGGAGTGTTTTGCCGGCGCGGAACTGGAAGGATTGAATTCTTCCTTTGAAATATCTGCCCGCCTCAACGCCAACGCCGGCGGCAGGACCACATTCCTGCTGAATGGGAGGAGGCAGCCCAGGCAAAAGATTTTCCGACCGGCAATGTCGGTCTCATTCACCCCGGCGGACTTGGAAATGGTCAATGGATCGCCTTCAGAAAGAAGGAGGTGGATTGACCTCGACCTGGGAACGTTCGATGCCCGGTACCAGCACAGCCTTGAAAGTTTCGAACGGGTAATGACCCAAAGAAACAACCTGCTGAAAAACGCCGGCCGGCAGACGACTAGAGAACTTCTGGAACCATGGAACGAACAAATGTTCCTTTACGGGAGCAGGGTTATAGAAGCCAGGATCCGCCTTTTGAAGTTACTTCTTCCGCATCTTAGGAAAGTATTCTCCGTCCTTACCTCTGGTAAGGAGGAAATATCGTTGAAATATCTCTCCAGCCTTCCCCTGGAGAAGGGAACGAAGCCGGAGGACCTGCGCAGGCTGTACGAAGAAACGGTGAGAAAAGGTTTCGTCCGGGAGGCAGAAAGGCAGCAGACCCTCTTCGGCCCCCACAGGGACGACCTGGCGTTTTTCATCAACGGCGAGGACGCCAGAAAATACGGGTCCCGGGGGCAACAAAGAACCTTGGTTATTGCCCTGAAAATTTCGGTTGTGAAAATGTTCTTCGGTGAATACGGCGATTACCCGGTAGTTCTTCTGGATGACGTCTTTTTGGAACTGGACAGGCATAGGCAAAAAGGCCTGGAGGAGCTTTTGGAGGGGGAGGCACAGGTTTTTATAACCTCGAACAGGAGACTTGACGGATCTTTCGGCGGCCGCGGAAAAACATACACCGTGGCCGGAGGAAAAGTTATCGGGGGGGAAGAATAATGTTCTTACACCTTGGCAGCGATAAAATCGTGCCCAAAAAGGACATCATCGTCATACTGGATTATAAAAAGGGTAATTCCGCCATCACCAAGGAATTTATCCAGATTGCCAGGGACGATGGATTTGTTGAAACAATTGCCGAACCGGAGAAAGAAAAGTCTTATGTTATAACCACGGAGAAGATATACGTTTCGCCTATATCGTGCAACACCCTGAAAAAAAGGTCCCGGGAGAGAATTGGACTTGAGCAGTGACTGCAGCCGGTAGCAGTTGTAGGTTGACTAATATCTTAAAAATATTGGAAACGGAGGACATATATTTGTTCGAGGAAAACGCCAGCCGTTACGGGGTTGAGGAAATACAGGTCTTAGAAGGCCTTGAGGCGGTAAGGCGCAGGCCGGGGATGTACATCGGGTCTACCAGTTCCAGGGGGCTTCACCACCTGGTTTACGAGGTTGTGGACAACAGCATCGACGAGGCCATGGCCGGATATTGCGACCGCATCGAGGTAATCATTCACAGCGACAACACCGTATCGGTCGTAGACAACGGCCGCGGCATCCCGGTGGACATTCATCCCAAGACCGGCCTCCCGGCGGTGGAAACCGTCCTCACCCTCCTGCACGCCGGCGGAAAGTTCGGAGGCGGGGGTTACAAGGTGTCGGGGGGACTGCACGGGGTCGGCATATCCGTAGTCAACGCCCTTTCCGAGTGGCTCGAGGTGGAAGTCAAGCGCAACTCCCAGGTTTACAGGCAGCAGTATGAAAAAGGGGTGGCGGTAACCCCCCTGGAGGTGACGGGCAGCACCGAATACACCGGGACCAGGGTGACCTTCAAGCCCGATCCTGCTATTTTTGAAGAAGTGGTCTTCAGCCAGGAGATTCTGGCCCAGCGACTCAGGGAACTGTCTTTTTTAAACAAAGGGCTGAAAATCACCCTTCTGGACGAAAGAAACGACCAGCAGATGGTCTTCCAGCACGACGGGGGTATCAAGGACTTCGTCCGCTACATCAATAGAAACAAGGGACTCCTGCACAACCGGGTGATTTACTTCTACGGGGAAAGGGAAGAAATTCAGGTGGAGGCGGCCATCCAGTACACCGACGGCTACGTGGAAAACCTGTTTTCCTATGTCAACAACATCCACACCGTGGACGGTGGCACCCACGAGGCGGGCTTCAAGACCGCCCTGACAAGAATTGCCAACGAGTATGCCAGAAAATACAACTTATTGAAAAATGGGACCGCCAGCCTTTCAGGAGAGGACATCCGGGAGGGAATGACGGCGGTGATCAGCGTAAAGGTACCGGAACCCCAGTTTGAAGGTCAGACCAAGACAAAGCTGGGCAACAGCGAGGTTCGCGGGGTTGTGGACTGGGTGGTGATGGAGGGTTTGGGCACCTTCCTGGAAGAAAACCCGTCGGTGGGGAAGAGAATTATAGAAAAGGCCATCATTTCCTCCCGGGCCAGGGAAGCTGCCCGCAAGGCCAGGGAACTTACCCGCCGAAAGAGCGCCCTTGAAAACTCGACTCTGCCCGGCAAACTGGCGGACTGCTCGGAGCGGGACCCGGCCAGGTCGGAACTGTTCCTGGTGGAAGGAGACTCAGCCGGCGGTTCGGCAAAGCAGGGGAGGGACAGAAAGTTCCAGGCCATCCTGCCGCTTAGGGGAAAAATACTGAACGTGGAAAAGGCCCGCATGGACAAAATCCTCGGCAACGAGGAGATCAGGTCACTGATTACCGCCCTAGGGACGGGCATAGGCGACGAATTCGACATAGGGAAGGCCAGGTACCACAAGATAATCATCATGACCGACGCCGACGTGGACGGAGCCCACATTAGGACCCTTCTGTTGACCTTCTTTTACAGGTACATGAAAAACCTGCTGGAAAACGGCTACGTTTACATCGCTCAGCCGCCGCTCTACAAGATAAAAAAAGGCAGGTCAGAAAGATACGCTTACAACGACCGGGAACTGGAGGAATACCTTAACAGCACCGGAAGGTCCGGGGTAAGCATTCAGAGATACAAGGGGCTTGGGGAAATGAACGCCCAGCAACTCTGGGAAACCACTATGGACCCGGAGGCCCGGACCATCCTGCAGGTGACCCTGGAAGACGCCGTGGAAGCCGACGCCATCTTCTCCACCCTGATGGGGGACAAGGTGGAGCCCCGGAGGGATTTCATCCAGGAGAACGCAAGGTACGTGAGGAACCTTGATGTTTGATCAAGGCGGATAGGCTCAGAATCAGTTTAACTTGCCGCCGGATTTTACCCGGGAGGCTTTTATATATACCGTGGTTTTCCGGTTGACTACCACCAGGTGGGTCCTCAGGCGGTATGTATTCCCGTTGGCTTCTATTTCGCGGTTGTCAAGAATGCGCGGGATAAGAAGGCCGTCGAGGGCGGACACGTCCTGGCCGATGACGGGCTCCAGCCACTCCTTGACCCTTTTGCTGGCCTCGAACTCAACGGTCATCTTATCGTAGTCGGTCAGGTCCTCCCGGGAGTCGATGATCAAAAAACTCTCCACCGAGTTTATGGCGTGTTTTTTTCTGTTTTCCGAAAACTCTTTCAGTTGCTGTAGTTTTTGCTGGGTATCAGCCAACTCGTCCCGGAGGGACCTGTTGGCCAGGGTCAAATTATCCAGCTGGTGGCCGAGATACATGTTTGTCAGCGAGGACCCCAGGATAAAGCCCAGGATAAGAATCGAAATTCCCCTGTAAAAGCCGGTCCTCATTTAAATTTCCCCTCGCACAGGGCCAATATAAGGTAGTAGCCGGCCTGTGTTCCTGCCAGGGCGCTGACAATGTAGAGGATCTGTTTAATTACCGCCCGGACTTCTCCGCTGAAAAGTCCGCTTTCAAATATTTCAAAAGTAGAAAAGGTCCCTCCGATGGCGGCCGCTATAGCCCAGATTTTCATGTCCCGGGCCAGTTTGAGCATAACGGCAACCGGGGGCTCCCGCACCAGGACCGCGGCCAGGGATCCCACCATGACCGACCCAAGCATTACCCCAAGGGCGGTAAAGAAAATCAACACCATTTTATGGCCAAAGGTATCCACATCTTCACCCCGCAAAGGCGGCCTGTTAAATCATTTATTTGCGTCGCAGGCAATTTATGACAGCTCCGGTGGTTGTTGCAGCGGATTATTGCGGGCAAAGCAAGATTTTCACTAAATTATGGAACAAAAACCGTCCCGCCGGCGTCTACTTATCTAGTAGGAGGTACCGGCGGATGAAAAAAATTACAACCGTTTTTGTTTTTAGCTGCTTGTTGATGGGGTTGCTGATAGAAAGGGCGGCGCCCGATCAGGCGCCCTCGGCCGTCGCGGCGGGGCCGGGAGGAAAAATGGCCCCGGCCCTCTTCTCCGACGTTCCGGATTCCCACTGGGCCGCCGAAAAAATCAGGGTCCTGAGCAAGAACAATTGCATTTACGGTTACGCCGACGGCACCTTCCTTCCGGAAAGGCCCCTGAGCAGGGTTGAGTTGGCGGCGATTCTGGTCAAGGTTGCCGGAGAAAAGCCCCTCCTGCCGGAAAAGCCGTCCTTTAACGACGTCAAGAGGGATCAGTGGTTTTACTCCCCGGTGGAAACAGCCAAAAAATTCTTTTCATCTGACCACTCCCTGGAAAAGGGGGTCTTTCGTCCGGACGACCTGGTAACCCGACAGGAAGCCGTAGGGGCCATAGTGCTGGCGAAGAAACTTCCCATCGACATGGCCGACCCGCTGCTGTTGCAGGCGACCTTCACCGACCACGAGGACATTTCCCCGGCTTACAGGATGAGAATTGCCGGAGCCGCAGGCAAAAAGCTGATTAAGGGGTTCCCCGACAGGACCTTCCGGCCTGAATCCCCGCTAACCCGTGCCGAGGCGGCAGCACTGATTTACAGCGCCTTTTTTTCCGACGTGTCCATCGCCGCCCTGATGAAAAACGGCACCATTCAGTTTTTTGACAAGTCCTCGGACGAAATGACGGCCTTGGCCGACTCTTTGAACGGACGGTTTGGCAACTGGGAAGGCGTGAAGATGAATTTTTATGTCAGGGAAATCGCGGTCAACGGAAATAAGGACGACAGGCTGATTATGGTTATTGCCAGGGTAGACCCTTTCAAATATTTCACTTTTTCAGACGCCATCTTCAAGCACGACCCGGCGTCCGTGAGAGAATATGCGGAAAAAATATCCGCTGCCGTTGTTCGGGCGCATCCCAACCGGCGCAACATAGTCATGATCGGCTTCTCAGAAGTCCTGTTTTACGACACGGTGCCCGAAGTATACGGCCGGGAGTATACCAGGTATTCCCCGGCCGAGGGCGGGTGGAGGATTGAAAGGTTTTACACCGGGGTCATGAGCCAGGACGGCAAGATCGCCGAAACCTGGATGGAGCCCCAGGCTTCCAGGCCGGAAATTTCGGCCGCTTCCTGGACATCGTGGCCCTGGACCTCCGGTCCGGGGAGGAAGTAGCCGGGGCGTATCAAAGATTACTTACCGCAGGGAAACGGTACGACCCCGAGGCCCGGATAATTTTGCAAAAAATGGCCCGCCCCGGGGTGGAGATGATTGTGGGAACTCTCTGGGACAGCCAATTCGGCCCGGTGATCATGGTTGGAATGGGGGGAATTTTCGCCGTGGCGGTCCATCCCCGTGGATACACGGTTCTGGACGCGCAGATGGTGATCAAATAACATTGTAAATACTCAAAACTAACAGATTATGGAAGATGCGGAGGTATATTTTATCCGTTTCGTTAAAATCGGTCCGAAAAGGCGCTTGCACCGCCGTGTTAAGATTGTACTAAAAAACTGCGGGAGGTGAAGGCCCTTGGAGGACTGGCAGCTGGTCTGCCTGCTGGCCGTCCTTGTAGCGATCCTGCCCGTTGCAACGGTGCAGCCCGCAAAAAGACATCGGTGCCGGGAGGGAAAGGGAAGTTTCGCCGGCGAGGGGGTTCGCTGCAGGGGGCGCGGGCCCGGCACATTTGAGTTTAATTATTACCTGGCGGCAGACAGTGTGGTCGCCCGATTTCCGGTTATGAACGGCCGCGTATGCCGGCGGCCGTGCGCATGAGAAGGCCGCAGGGAAACTTCAGTCTGTTTTCGGGGTTCCCGCTTTCAAAGATGAACGCGGCGGCCGGCGCCGGCCGCCGGCTGAATATCCCGACCCCCGAATCGGCCGCCCCGCGCGGGCCCGATCCGGCCACAGGGTTTGCCGAAACCCCCCGGTCGGGGGGGCGGGGGGCGCCGCTCTTTTGACTCTTTCCTGTACCTCGCGCCGGTATTCATTTTTTTTAAGAAAAGTTATAAAATTATGATTGGAAAAATACAGTATTGTACTTTTAAAGCCCTGAAAATATAATATTAGGGGCTGTATAGCAGGTACCGCGGGCCGCGAATTCAGCCGGGAGCCGGAGTTTTTTTTGGGAGGGAACCTTTTGCCGCCGCTGGCAGAAAAAATTGTACCGATAGACATCAACGACGAGATGAAACAGTCCTACCTGGACTATGCCATGAGCGTGATCGTGGGCAGGGCCCTGCCGGACGCGAGGGATGGCCTGAAGCCGGTTCACCGGCGGATACTCTATGCCATGTACCAGTTGGGCATGACGCCGGACAAGCCGCACCGCAAAAGCGCTCACATCGTAGGCCAGGTGATGGCCAAATTCCACCCCCACGGGGACATGGCCATTTATGACGCCCTGGTAAGGCTGGCCCAGGAATTTTCATGCCGCTATCCCCTGGTGGACGGGCACGGGAACTTCGGGTCCGTAGACGGGGACTCGGCCGCAGCCATGCGCTACACCGAAGCCAGGATGGCCAGGATTACCATGGAAATGCTGGCCGACATAGAAAAAAACACCGTTGACTTCATTCCCAACTACGACGGCAGCGATCAGGAGCCCACCATCCTCCCAGCCAGGATTCCCAACCTGCTGGTTAACGGGTCCTCAGGAATTGCCGTGGGTATGGCCACCAACATCCCACCCCACAACCTGGGGGAGGTGATAGACGGCATTCTTCATCTGATCGAAAATCCCAACGCCGGGCCGGAGGATCTGATGAAGTTCATCAAGGGGCCGGACTTTCCCACCGCCGGCAAAATCATGGGCCGGGATGGGATCAGGGCGGCCTACGCCACCGGGCGGGGATCGATTAAAGTCAGGGCGAAAACCGTAATTGAGAAAATCAGCGGCGGCAAGAGCGCTATTATTGTCAACGAAATACCTTACATGGTGAACAAGGCCAGGCTGGTGGAAAAAATTGCCGAGCTGGTCAGGGAAAAGAAAATCGAAGGTATCAGCGACCTCAGGGACGAGTCCGATCGCAAGGGCATGCGCATCGTCATCGAGCTGCGCCGGGACGTGAACCCGGAGGTAATCCTCAACCAGCTTTACAAGCACACCCAGATGCAGGAAACCTTCGGCGTGATCATGCTGGCCCTGGTGGACGGGGAGCCCCGGGTACTGAATTTAAGGGAAATCATCTACTATTACCTGGACCACCAGAAGCAGGTAATAACCAGGAGGTCCAGGTTCGACCTGGAAAAGGCCGAGGACCGGGCGCACATCGTGGAAGGGTTGATCATCGCCCTGGACCACATCGACGAGGTAATCAACACCATCAGGGCTTCCAGGACGGTGGAAATCGCCAAGCAGTCCCTGGTTGAAAAATTCAACCTCACCGTGAGACAGGCTGAGGCCATCGTGGAGATGAGGCTGCGCAGCCTGACCGGCCTGGAGCGGGAAAAGCTGGACAACGAGTATGAAGATCTGCAGAAGCGCATCGCCTACCTGCGATCGGTGCTGGAAAACGAGTGGATGGTCTACCGGATTATAAAGGAAGAGCTTACCGAAATCAGGAACAGGTTCTCCGACGACAGGAGAACGCTGATTACCGACGAGGGAGTGTACATTGACGAGGAGGACTTGATCCAGGAAGAGGACATGGTAATAACCATAACCAACCAGGGCTACATCAAGAGGATCGCCCTGGACACCTACAAGAGCCAGCGCCGGGGCGGGCGGGGAATCGCCGGCATGGGCACCAAGGAGGAGGACTTTGTAAGGCACCTTTTCATCACCAGCACGCACCATTATTTTCTCTTCTTTACCAACCAGGGTAAAGTATACAGGCTCAAGGTGCATGAAATCCCCGAGGGCGGCCGGACGGCTAAAGGCACAGCCATCGTCAACCTGCTCCAGATCGAAAGGGAAGAAAGGATTACCGCCGTTATCCCGGTGAAAGAATTTTTTGAAGACATGTACCTGTTCATGGCCACCAGGCGGGGCATTGTCAAGAAGACCCGGCTCACCCAGTACAAAACATCCCGGCGGGACGGGATTATCGCCATCAACCTTGACCCGGGGGACGACCTGGTGGAGGTCAAGCTCACCGACGGCCGGCAGGAAATCATGCTGGGCACCAAAAACGGCCTGGCCATCCGCTTTCACGAGGAAGACGTACCGGCCTACGGAAGGACGGCCAGGGGTGTCAAGGGGATAACCCTGCGGGCCGGGGACGAGGTGGTTTCCATGGACACCGTGCGCCACGGCGCTGACGTGCTGGTAGTGACGGCCAATGGGTTCGGCAAAAGAACCAGCGTAGACGAGTACCGGTCGCAGTCCAGGGGCGGGATGGGCCTGATCAACGTCCGGACCACCCGCCGGAACGGGGAGGTGGTGGCCCTGCAGGTCGTCAGGCCTGACGAGGAAGTGATGATGATCAGCAGGGAGGGCATCATCATCCGCATCAGGTCCAGGGACGTTTCTTCCATGGGCCGGGCGACCCAGGGCGTGACCCTGATGCGGCTGGACCGTGGAGACAAGCTGGTGGCAGTGGCGAAGGTAAACACTGTGGAGGAAGAACAGTGAAGCCGGCGTTAGGCTGCCGACGTTGGCGGATATTGTTTTTACCGGACTGATAAGGTAAAATAACCTGGTATAGAGATTAACGTCCTGGGGGGAAGAAAAGGTGGCGGAAAAAGGTACCTGGACTGTCAAGGCGGGGCTGGCCGAGATGTTGAAGGGCGGGGTCATAATGGACGTGACCACCCCCGAACAGGCAAAAATAGCCGAGGATGCGGGCGCCTGCGCGGTCATGGCCCTGGAACGGGTGCCCGCGGACATACGGGCGGCCGGGGGAGTGGCCAGGATGGCCGACCCGACCGTGATAAAAGCAATCATGGATGCGGTCACCATACCGGTGATGGCCAAGGTGCGCATCGGGCACTTTGTCGAAGCCCAAATCTTGGAGCAGCTGGGCGTTGACTATATCGACGAGAGCGAGGTCCTCACCCCGGCCGACGAACAGCACCACATTGACAAGCACGCCTTCAAGGTTCCCTTTGTCTGCGGGGCACGAAACCTTGGGGAGGCGCTGAGAAGGATCGGGGAGGGCGCCGCCATGATCCGGACCAAAGGTGAACCCGGAACCGGCAACGTCGTGGAAGCGGTCAGGCACATGCGGATGGTGATGGGGGAAATCCGTCGGATTCAGAATCTGCCCAGGGAAGAACTGATGGCGGCCGCCAAGGAAATGGGTGCCCCCTACGATCTGGTGGTCAGGGTGGCCGAACTGGGACGGCTTCCGGTGGTCAATTTCGCCGCCGGGGGGATTGCCACGCCGGCGGATGCTGCCCTGATGATGCAGTTGGGCTGCGACGGTATATTCGTCGGGTCCGGGATATTCAAGTCCAAGAACCCCGCCGCCAGGGCCAAGGCCATTGTGGCGGCCACTACCCACTACAACGACCCGCAGATACTGGCCGAAGTCTCCAAGGGCCTGGGAGAGGCCATGCCCGGCCTGGAAATAGCCGCAATTTCGCCGGAACACCGCATGCAGGACCGGGGATGGTAAGGGCAAGGCTGCCAAAAAAGTCCATTTTTGCTGTTTTTTTGATTGTTGGGGTAGAGCAGAAAGGGGAAGTGGATGTTAATTGGAGTGCTGGCCCTCCAGGGGGCCTTTCGTGAACACGAATATATGATCCGGGCCTGCGGCGATATCGAAACCAGACAGATTCGCCTGCCCGGGCAACTGGAAGGCATAGACGGGCTGATCATTCCCGGCGGGGAAAGCACCACCATGGGCAAGCTGATGGCCGACTACGGCTTCCTGGACCCGATCAGGGAGCGGGCCGGGCAAGGCCTTCCCGTATTCGGGACCTGCGCCGGGCTGATTATGCTGGCAAGGGACATCAACGGATCGAATCAGCCGCGGATCGGCCTAATGGACATGCTGGTGGAGCGCAACGCCTTCGGCCGCCAGGTGGACAGCTTCGAGGACGATATCGAAGTACCCTGCCTGGGGGCGGAGCCTTTCCGGGCCGTTTTCATCAGGGCCCCCTACATAATGAAGGTGGGGGCCGGGGTGGAGGTCCTGGCCGAATACGGGGGAAGAATCGTGGCAGCCAGGGAGGGCAGGCTTCTGGCGGCCGCGTTCCACCCGGAGCTGACGAGCGACAAAAGAATGCACGAGTATTTTTTGAATATTGTTAAAATCGCTTCCTGACCAGTTTTTTGTTGCAAAACAGAAAAGCATGTTGTATTATTTATACTAAGTTCATAAAAAACCCGATGAAGGGGAAGGTAACCAGTTTTTCCTTAAAGAGAGCCGGTGGGTGGTGCGAACCGGCAGGAACCTGGTGAACGGCACCCCGAAGGGGGTCCGCGGAAAAAGCGCCTGACGGCTGCCGGTCAGGATCGGTTCGACCGCCGGGAAAAGAAAGCTGTCCCGGCCTGACAGCGGCATACAAGCTGCAGTATGCGGGCACGGTGGTTCCGTTATACCCTCAGAGTGGGGGGATAAGTCTTCTTGTCCTGCCAATAAGGGTGGCACCGCGGGAGTATAACCTCTCGTCCCTATATTAATTCCAGGGGACGGGGGGTTTTTATTATGTAGGGGGTCATAATTAAAAAACTACTTGCAATGATTCCGGTTATCACAACTTGGGTGCCTGTAAAGCAAATATTTAATGATTATAAAAAGGGGATGGAACGTTAATGATGCAGGATAAACATTACCTGATGATCCCGGGCCCGACCCCGGTACCCCCGGCAGTGGCCGCCGCCATGTCCAGGCCCATGATCGGACACCGCACCGACGATTTTGCCGCCATGCACAAGCGCATTGTGGAAAGGTTGCGGGTGGTGTTCCAGACCGGAAACGACATTTTCATCCTTACCAATTCTGGCACCGGCGGAATGGAGGCGGCGGTGGCCAACACGGTGAGTCCCGGAGACAGGGTGCTGGCCCTTGTAACGGGCAACTTCGGCGAGCGCTTCGCCAGGATTGCCAGGGAATACGGGGCCGAAGTGGACGAGGTGCACTTCGGCTGGGGGAATTGCGTGGACCTGAAAGCGGTGGAGGAGAAACTCTCTTCCGCCCGGTACAAGGTGGTGCTGGCCACCCAGAACGAAACCTCCACCGGGGTGGTCAACGACATAGCCGGGATTGGAGCCCTGGTGGGCAAAACCTCCGCCCTCCTGCTGGTGGACGGGATCAGCGGAGTCGGCGGGATAGAGATAAAAATGGACGAATGGAATGTCGACGTACTGGTGACCGCCTCGCAAAAGGCCCTGATGCTTCCGCCGGGATTGGCCATGGTGGCTGTAAGCCCGAAAGCATGGGAAGTTGTCGCCGGAAACAAATCCCCCCGGTTTTACCTGAGCCTGCCGGCGGCCAAAAAGGCCTGCGAAAAGTGGAACACCGCCTATACCCCGGCCGTATCCCTTTTTGCCGGGCTTGACGCCGCCCTGGAGATGATGATGGCCGAGGGCATGGACAATGTGTATGCCAGGCACATGCTCATGGCCAGGGCAACCCGGGCGGCGGTGAGGGCCCTGGGCCTCGAACAGCTGGCCCCGGAAGAGGCCGCCTCGCCGGTGGTTACCGCGGTGAAGAGCCCAGCGGGAGTGGACGGGGACGACATCCGCAAAGTCCTGAGGAAAGAGTACGGGGTCACTTTCGCCGGCGGGCAGGGCATACTGAAGGGAAAAATATTCAGGATCGCTCACATGGGCTTCGCCGATAAAATGGACGTAATCATAGCAATCAGTGCCCTTGAAATGGCCCTGGCCCGGATTGGGCAACCCGTGGATCTGGGCAGCGGGGTCAGGGCGGCTCAGAAGGTTTTCCTGGGAGGTAATGAATAGATGAAGGTACTGGTGCTGGACGGGGTGTCCGAGGAGGGTCTGGCCCCGCTGCGGAGAAGCCCCGGGATCGAAGTGGTAATCGGGGGCAAGATGAGCGAGGATGAACTGGCCGGGGTCATATCCGGGTACGACGCATTGATAGTCAGGAGCGCCACCAGGGTGACGGCGAAAATAATAGAGGGGGCGGAGCGGCTCAAGGCCATCGGCCGGGCCGGGGTTGGGGTGGACAACATAGACCTGGAGGCGGCCACCCGCAAGGGGGTACTGGTAGTCAACGCCCCGGACGGGAACACCATAGCGGCCACCGAGCACACCATCGCCATGATGCTGGCCCTGGCCCGGAACATACCCCAGGCGGTGGGGAAGATGAAAGAGGGCGTGTGGGACAAGAAGGCCTTTCTGGGGGTGGAGCTGAGGGGCAAAGTGCTGGGGATCCTGGGTTTGGGCCGGATCGGGTCGGCGGTGGCCAGGCGGGCCCAGGCGCTGGAGATGGAAGTAGTGGCCTACGACCCGTACATCACCGAAGAGAAGGCGGCCAGTCTGGCGGTGGGCCTGGCGGACCTGGAAGAACTGTACCGGAGGGCCGACTTCATCACCATCCACATGCCCAAGACCAAGGACTCCTACCACATGATCGACGACCGGGCCATCTCCCTGATGAAGGCCGGAGTGAGGATAATCAACTGCGCCCGGGGAGGAGTAATAGACGAGGACGCCCTGTACCGGGCCATGGTGGAGGGCAAGGTGGCCGGGGCGGCCCTGGACGTGTTTGAAAAAGAGCCCAACACCGAAAGTCCGCTGCTGGCGCTGCCGAACTTCATCGCCACCCCGCACCTGGGGGCGTCCACCCGGGAGGCCCAGCTGAACGTGGCGGTGGACGTGTCCGAAGAGATAGTGGCGGCGCTGACCGGGAATCTGGTCAAGAACACCGTGAACATGCCCTCCCTGAGCCCCAAGACCCTGGCCGTGGTCAAGCCCTACCTGGGTCTGGCCGAAAAGCTGGGCCGCTTCCAGGCCCACCTGGTAACCGGGCGGGTGCGCAAGGTGGAGGTGGTGTACAGCGGGGACTTTTCCGGCATGGAAGTGGCGCCCGTCACCACGGCGGTGCTGAAGGGACTGCTGGACCCCATCCTGCAGGAGACCGTGAACTTCGTCAACGCGTCCCTGCTGGCCAAGAGCCGGGGCATCCAGGTGCAGCAGTCGGTGGACGGGCAGGAGGAGGGGTACTCCAGCCTGATCACCGTCAAGGTATTTACCGACAAGGAGGAGAGGGTCATCTCCGGGACCCTTTTCGGATCCAACGACCCGCGCATAGTGATGATCGACGGCTACCGGGTGGACGCCTATCCGGGTGGCTTCATGTTCCATGTCCAGCATACGGACAAGCCAAAGGTGGCGGGATCGGTGGCCACCCTTATCGGCGATCACAACATCAATATAGCCGCCATGCAGGTGGGCCGCAAGGAAGCAGGCGGCAGGGCCATCATGTTGATATCGGTGGACGGAGAGGTGCCCGGGGAAATAGCCGGGGAAATAATGAAGATTCCGGGGGTGGCAGGTGTAAAGGTAATCAGCCTTTAATCAGCCGGTAAATGGTTAAAAGGCACTTACCCTTCCAGCAGGGTAGGGGCTTTTCATAATTTGGGCCGCCCATTGCCGGGTAATCAGTCTGTGCAGGGAGGGAATGGGCGTGGCGGCATAGAAAAACAACTAAAAGGTTTACTGTTTTGGCAGTACGGCTCGATGGGAGAATAGAGATGTGCCTTGTTCTGGCCGCTTATGACCTTCACCCCGGCTTCATTTTAATAGTTGCCGCCAACCGGGACGAATTCTATGACCGGCCCACGGCCGCCGCCCATTTCTGGGAAGATTACCCGGATTTGCTGGCCGGCATGGACCTTGAACACCGGGGGACCTGGATGGGTATTACCCGCCGGGGCCGTTTTGCCGCCGTCACCAATTACCGGGACCCCGCGTCTTACAAAAAGGGCGCCCGGTCCCGGGGATTGCTGGTCAGGGA
>DYET01000086.1 GCA_020725625.1 Desulfovirgula sp.
ACCGGCGGCCTTTACATCGACCACACTTTGGGCACCGGGAAGTACATCGACCCCCTCTCCATACCTGACAGGACAGGAGTGCCGGAAGAGGACGCAGGGCGGCTGAACGCGGTCTCCGACGCGCTCCTGTCCACCGTCTCCATCCTGGCCGGGGGCATCACGCCCGGAGAACGCAACGCTGCGGACAGGGCCTTGATGAGGCTGTACCAGGAGGCCGGTATAGACATCGACGACCCGAAAACCTGGGACTTCGACGAGCAGCCCTTCGACATCGAGGACTGGCACGCCCGGCTCCGGCAGGACAAGGACAGGGATGCGGTATCCCTGGCCGCCAAGCTGGCTATATACTTCACCGGCTCAAAGAAACACCTGTTCAAGCACAGCGAGAAAATCACCATACCCGAAGGCTGTTCCCTGGTGGTGTTCCAGGTGGGCACCTCCATAGAAGGGGCCGATGCCCAGGTGGGGGCGGCCAAAATGGCCATGACCATGAGCTTTGTCCGGGACCAGCTGCGGAAAGAAAAGCTCCTGGGCAAGAGGTACACGGCGGTGGTCTTCGACGAGGCCCAGCGCCTGTTATTAAACCCGGAGGCTTCAGCCTTCATCAACACGTTGGCCACCATGATCCGGCACCTGAACGGTTTGGTGGTGGTGGCCACCAACAAGCCCCACGTCTTCTGGGCGCACGGAGGCGGCGAGGGCGGCACGGGGATATGGGCCAACTCTAAGTATAAAATCTTCTTTTGGCTTGAAAACAGCGAGATCGCGGCCATCGAAAAGAACGCCGAGGTCCCGCCGGAAATAACCGACCAGTTGAAAAGCATGTGCAAGTCCAACCAGTTTTTAATAAGGCACCTCGACCGGGGGTGGGACCGCTGCCAGGTCATGCTGCCGCCCGAAGAGATCGCCATGTACGGGACCAGGGGGTTGAAAGATGAGTAAAGCGGCAATCGGGATTGCCCTGGTCGTGATGTTCCTGGCGCTCAGCCCCGTGTTGGGGCTGATGTTTTTTATGCCGTTTTTGGCCGCGCCTTCTATAATGCCTGCCCCCCTTGCCGGCGGGGGCCTTCCTCCCGGCCCGGTACGGGCCTACGTGCCGTCTGAAATCCAGTACCGGGACCGGTCAGGCTTATACCCCGCCCTGATAGCCTGGCTGGAGTCCCGCGACTCGGCCATCGCGGACCCGGCCAGGCTGGCCGAGATCGAAGAGGCGGGCAGGGCCTACAACGTGGACCCCCTGCTTCTGCTGGCGATCACCGGCCAGGAGCAGTCGTTCGTCCCAAAGCGCGGCAACTGGCAGGCGGTGATGCGGAACCCCTGGAACGTCTTCGGCAGCTGGCAGAGGTGGGGCGGAGGCTTTGGGGCCTCCGCCCAGTGGGCGGCCCACACCGTGGCCCGGCTGTCCCAGGGGTGCCCGGAGAACGTCAGCGTGATCCGGTGGGTGAACGGCCTCGACAATACGGGCCGCCGGGCCAACCCCAACTGGGGCTACGCCGGGGACCCGAACTGGTGGAGGGGCGTAAGTTTCTTTTACGGACAATTGCAGGAAATAGCGAAAGGGGGTTAAGCCCGACATGTCGACCTCAACGTTGGTCACCCTGGGGGTGGTGGTCCTGGCTGTATATATCTTCTCCCGCTTTGTGTCCAAGCAGGTCACGCGCGGTTTCTTCCTGGCCCTGGCCGTCCTGGCCGCCCTGGGGGCCTTGTCCCACCCGGGCGACGTGGTGAACTGGTTTAGCGGCCTGGTGTCGAAGACCTGGCCTTTCGTGCTCGACAGCGCCAGCCGCGCCGCTGAAGCGTTCCTGGGCCTGTTGCGCCATTTGACCGGAGGTGGGTGGAGATGACCAGGCCGAGGAAACCTGCCCGGCAGCAGCAGGACGAAGCCTTGTCCCCTAATCCAAATCCCGTGAGCTTTTCGGACTATATCTTCCAGGGCGTGACCGTATGCGCCATGACAGGGGTTTTCTCGCTGGCCTTCCTGGCCAGCCCGGACATCAGGAATTTCCTGTCCTTTATCCCCACGGAACTTGCCTGGTCCGGGGTCAAGCTCGGCTTCGGGATACCGGCTGCATACGCCTGCGCCCGCCTGCTGCTTATGCGGGGCAAAGGAGGTCTCCAGGAGATGTTCGGCCTGTTAAAACGGGGCAGGCAAAACAAAAACCCCCATAATCCCACAGGGTTGACCTCCCTGCTGCCCTCCCCTCCCCCGTCTGAATACGAAAGGTCGGGCCAGGGATACGCCAGGCAGGTCGCCCCCGCCCTGGTGAGGACCGGCCTGGTCCGGCCCGACCAAAAGGCCAGCGTCCTGGAGGTACGGGACGGCCCGGCGGCGGCCAGGATAACCGTGTCCCTGCCCCCCGGCCTGCGGCTGTCCCGCCTGGAGAACGCCGGCAGGGACCTCCAGGCCGCCATCGGCGCTCCCTCCCTCCAGGTGCAGGCAGGCCCTCAGGCCAATACAGCGGCCCTTATCATTACGCACCGGAAAAAGCAGCCGGTAGTCCTCCGCCAGCTGCTTGAGACCCCGGAGTTCCAGTCTCTTATAAAGAAAAACGGCCTGCCGGTCCCGGTGGGCGTGAACGAGGTCGGGGAGCCGGTGCTGACGGATTTAACCAGGGTGGCCCACATTTTGGTCGCAGGGGCCACAGGAGCGGGTAAATCGTGGTGGCTCAACCAGCTGCTGGTCACATGGTTGCTTTACCTTGGCCCGGACAGGCTGAGGCTCGTCCTGGTGGACCCGAAGCAGGTCGAGCTGAGCCAGTACGCGGACTTCCCCCACGTCCTGACGGTGGCGAGGCAGGCGGAGGAAGCCGTGTGCGTGCTGGAAACGCTCGCGGCGGAGATGGACAGCAGGTACAGCGCATTCGCAGACCTCGGGGTGAGGAACATAGCCGGATACCGACAGAAAACCGGTGAAAACATGCCGTATATCGCATGCGTGATAGACGAGCTGGCCGACCTGATGGTGCAGGCCAAGAAAAAAGTTGAGCCGCTGCTCCAGAGGCTGGCGCAGCTGGGCCGGGCCAGCGGGATTCACCTGGTCGTGGCAACGCAGCGGCCCAGCGTTGACGTGATCACGGGCGTAATCAAGGCCAACCTGCCCACCAGGGTAGTGTTCCGGCTGGCTAAAAACCACGACTACATGACGGTTCTCGACGACGACCCTAAAGTTGCGCTGACCGGAAGGGGCGACGGTATTGCCGCCATCGAAGGGGAGTTTGGTTTGATCCGGTTCCAGTCTGCCGGGGTCGGCGTCAGCGACGAGCAGGCCGACGAGGCCATTGACAACTTGAAGAAATACTGGGCTGAAAAGTCCGTCCGGCCTGCACAGGTGCCCGCGTTTTCGGGTGGACTGCCTCTCCTAAGACGGTGGGAACGGGGGGCGAACGGACTCCAGGAGGAAGAGCCGGAGCTGCCGGAGGACCCTATAGAACGCGCCAAGACATACATTGCCGGTTATGCCCTGGAAAGGGACGGGGAAGAAGTATTCCTCCCCCCTGCCGACGCGCTGGCCCGCTCCCTGAAGCTCAGAAAGGCCGATGTCATCGAAATCCTCCGGCAGTTGGAGGCCGAAGGGTGGGTGTCGCCGGTGGAAAGTGCTGGCCGGGCGGCCAGGAGGCGCGTGCTGGCCGGGCGCGAAGAGCTCTCAGACTGGCTCTGAATTTCCAGCGATTTTCCAGTTTTTTGAGCCCCAGATTTCAGTTCCCGGAAAATGGTTCCCAAATAGTTCCGCCCTTAGAAAAATATGGCCCGGAACTGTTTCGGGAACCGTTCCGGGAACTATTTTTTTTGAGGGCCAAAATTTCCAGCGATTTTCCAGTTGAGGGGGTGACCTTATGAGTGATGTCCGACCGGAAGATTACGTCATCGACCTGGACGAGGGCTGGGTGGAGCCCCTGAAGGAGTCCGACATAGCCCGTTCCCTGCCCCCTGCCGTCCGGCGGAAAGTTGTGGCGGCGGGAGAGACCAGGAAAACAGTCAGGACGGAGCAGAGACGCGAAGCGGGCAGGAGCGGCCACCCCGGACCCGGCAGGGAGGCCGTTTTTGTTCCAGTCCCAATTCCAAACCCGCCAAGGGGCGGGAGAGGGCCAGCCGGGTTCGGGTTGTGGGAGTTCGTTAGCAGCGCCGCCTCCCTGGCGGTCAGCGTCTTCAGCCTGGCCTTGGTCCTGGGCTTTTTCTACGCTTTGCTCGGGCTAGCGACCGGCAGGGACCTGCCCGGCAGCGAGGCGGTCTGGAGCCTGTACGGGAAGCTGTGGGATTTTATCCTGTTTTTGCTTGACTGGTTGCTTAAATTATTCAAGTAGCGAGGTGAGTTGATGCTTAACCGGGCGATGTTTTCCAGCGCAACACATGAATGGGAAACGCCGCAGCCGTTTTTTGAGAGGTTGCATGCCGAATTCGGCTTCACCCTGGACGTTTGCGCCAGGCCGGAAAACGCTAAGTGCCCCAGGTTTTTCAGCCCGGAGCGTGACGGCCTGGGACAAGCATGGGCGCCTGAGACTTGCTATATGAATCCTCCCTACGGGAGAGAGATTGCCAGGTGGGTCGAAAAGGCTTTTCTGGAGGCCCAAAAAGGGGCAGTCGTGGTTTGCCTCCTGCCAGCACGCACTGACACATCGTGGTGGCACAGGTACGTCATGCGGGCAGCAGAAATCCGGTTCGTGCGGGGCCGGTTAAAATTCGGCGGAGCGGCCAGCGGAGCGCCTTTCCCGTCATGTGTGGTTGTTTTCCGCCCAGGGGGGCAGGAGCCGAAAATCAGCAGCATAGCGTCAGGCGGTGCATGAGGATATGCGGAAAGGAGGGCCGGAAATGGGTGGATACGACAAAAAACTTGATATTATCATCGCTCTGCTGGCCGTGAATGCGGCAATCAGCCTTGTCTACCTGATCAAGTTCAGCTCTTTTGTCCATAAGTTGATTTAAGGCACCAGCCCCGGTTTCCGGGGCTGATTCAATTCAAAGCGAGGTGTCGAACATGCCGAAACGCAGGGTATCCATCACTCTGCCGCCCAGCAGGGGCGGGGGGACCGTGGAAATTGACGACGACGAGCTGATGCAGGCCCTCAGGGAATGGCAGGAGAGCGTCGCCGCCCTGGAGCGGGTCACTCCCCGGTCGCAAGAAATTGAACGTGAGCTGGCCGAACAGAGAGAAATCGTCCGCGTGATCCAGGCCGCCATGAGGGAGATGAACAGGAATGCCCGAAATTTTAACTGACAGGCACAGCATGATCGCCCGCCTGCGGGAAATGGCCGCCCGGAACCGCTCCTTGTTGGAATCATCCCGGTCAGTGCGGGATGCAGACGCGCTGACCGGCGGGGTGTACGAGGTTGTCACGGAGACCGCCGGAGCGTTGAATGTAGAAGTCAGGCATGGGGATACGGCTGTTGTAACGCCTGCCCTGAATGTTTATGCGGTCAGGGACGGCAGGTGCGGCTGCCCGGACTTCCGGGCCACGGGGGACTGCGTGCACGTCCGGGCGGTTGAACTGGTGGAGACCGGCCAGGCCGTGGAACCGGCGGAGACCGTCACCACCGGAGAGGTGCCCTCCACGGCGGCGGGCGAAAACATCGCCAGGGAACGGGAAAACGACCGGGAGAGGGCCAGACGCAGGAACCGCCTGGAAGCCTGGCAGGCCCGCTACGGCGACAACGTGATGCTGTCGGGGGACGACGAAGCCTTCGCGAGGCTGTACAACGCCGTCAAAGGCGGCGGCAACATACAGTACGAGTACGAAGACGTCCTTGCGGGCAGCCAGAATACGTTTGGCGTGGAGATCGAGTTCATCGAAGGCTACGCCCCCGCCATCGCCAGGGACCTCCAGGAACTGGGCCTGGGGGACGGGCAGCTGCACGGGTATCACTCTTCGGCCAGGAGGCCGGGGATGTGGACCGTGGAGAGGGACGGCTCCGTGTCAAACGGGAACAGGGGCGGTGAAGTGGTCTCCCCGGTCCTGACCGACTGCCGGGAGACCTGGGAGCAGATCGAAAAAGTGTGCGAGGTGATTAAGCTCCACGGCGGGAAGATCAGCAGAAAGTGCGGCGCGCACGTCCACATCTGCGCCGACCCGCTGGACTCCCGCTCATTCAGGTGGAACCGGCTGATGCGGATTTACGCCGGATTTGAAGACGTTTTATACCGGATGGCCGCAGGCGGGCAATCGAAAGGCCGCTTCCGGGGCAGCCACTACGCCCGGCCCTTTGCCTCCCTCCTGCCGTCGAAGTTCTTCGGGGACAGGCAAACCGACGAGGCGGAAATCAAAAGCCACGTCAACAGCCGCTACCACGGGCTTAATTTTTTGAACGCAAACCCCGGCGCCCAGAAGAACACGCTGGAGTTCAGGCTTTTTAACGGAACCCTGGACCCGAAGCAGATACAAACCAACGTTAGAATCGCGATGGGGATAGTCCACGCCGCCGAAGTGGTCCGCCGGACGGAGGAAGCCACGAGGGACAGGAACGAGCTTATCCCCCGCGAACCGATGGGGTTCGGCCAGGCAGCCAGGTCCGGCAAGGACCCGGACGACCACACCGAGGTAAGGAGGCTCCTGGACATTATTTTTGTCCGCAGCAGGGACAAGGCGGCAGCCCTGTGGCTGTACGCTTCGTCGAGGTGGCAGCACTGACATCCTCTTGCGGGTTAGCCGCAGGAGGATGTCAGACCTGTCACCGCCCTGCGTTTCCCCCTTTAGACGTACTAATACTGTTTTAGTACGTTATACATAGAGATTAGTCAGAAGGAAATAAGCGTCCGGAGGGGTACCCCTTATTTCACAAGAGATAGGACGATTTTTGGGTACAACCATAGTATCCCTAGGGATACTATACCTGTATCCTAACATTTATGACATAAACTGTCAATTCAAGGGAGAATGTCAAATGCACCTGCTCCCTTTTTCCTTGCCGCCGCAGCTCAATGGCAGAGCAGCCGCCTTGTAAGCGGGAGGTCCGGGTTCGACTCCCGGCGGCGGCTCCAAAATTTTTCCGGCAATGTATTGACATAAACATGTGGACATGATAACATGTTCTCAGTAAAGAAGGAGGGGTTTGGTTGAAAAAGGTAAAAGCCGACAGGAAAAACGTCCAATTCGTCCTGAACAGCGAAGAACACATGTTCATCACCACTTTGGCCGCAGCCAACTTCATGTCGGTGGCCGATATTTTTAGGTGTTACGTGGCCTACTTGATGAGGGGTGGGAAGCTCCTGGGGGTTGATGAACCGAAGATAGTCCTGTGGGATGAGAAAACTGGGGAAATACGAATTAAAGCGAGGGATGACGAGTGAGGCTCAACAGGATACCGCCCGACGAAAGCATAATGCCCACCCTGCCCCTGTTCATAGGGGTGTCGGACTCAGACTATTTCGAGACCGACTGCCTCCCCGGACTGGTGGCCGCCGTGGTGGGCCGGGAGTACATGGACGTGCGGGCCGCCGAGGCAGCCTACCACATGCGACTGGACGCGGCCCGGCTCATAGCCGCCCAGCTGGGAGGCCACGGCCAACCGGCGGTGGTCATGGACGGGGACAGGGCGCTGTTCGACAACCGGCAGGTGGACCCTGACGAAGCCGGGGAGATGGAAGAAGTGGAATGGAGCAATTCTCACCCGGTGATAATTCAGGTCAGGACGGACAGGGAGTTTGTAACTTCCCTGATGAAGGCCGACGTGATCAGGGTGGCCGAGAGGTCCGACAGCCACATCCTGTGCTACGGTCCCCCCTGGGAGAGGCTTTCGGGCAGGGGCTGCGGCCTGTGCCACTACTACGTGGAAGGTCGCTGCGGGGTATACGGCCTGGCGAAGGACGCGGGAGACGGCGCGAAATGCCCGGCCTTCGCGCCCGTGAATAAAGAGTATAGCCAGATGTCTGATGTACGGTACGTTCCTTTGGACAGCAGGGTTAGGCTGGTGGAAAACAACATGGAGGTGAGTTGAAATGTCCGATAATAACGAAATACGTAAAGTTCTAAACGAAATCAATTGGGGATCTTCTACTAAGAACGCGCAAAGGATGACAGAAATCCTCCACAATGCGGGGCTGCCAGGCGTGACCGTAGAGTATGGTTACGGCAGGTTGTATAGAATAAGAGGCGGGAAATACATTGACGGCACTGACGACGTTGTGGACGCTGAAGGGGTCGTTTTAAGCATGGGTCACGGCAACCGGGTGATAATAAGTGACCTGGAGCCACAGTCAAGGGCCGCCGTTGTCCGGGTGTATCACTATGCTACTTACGCCAGCAACTGGTACTACAAACACGGGATCGCCCTGCTGATCACGGCGGATGACGCGGGGTTAAGCGTCAGGCGTGTGCCCTGGTCAGTTGAAGGTGTGCGGGAGGCCCGGGAGTTTACAGCCAGATACCGCTTCTACAACCACTCCGTCGGTGCCAGCCGGGAACGCAGACTTGCAAATAAGCCCTATTACGACATAGAGCTGATGGAGGCCCTTCAGGAGTGGAGAAAAAGCATAGCGGAATTGGAAAACATCACGCCCAGGACGCGGGAAATCTCCGAGGAACTGCGCCGACAAAAAAGGGAAGTGCGCAAAGTCGAGAAGAAGATAAAAAAACCCAAAAGATACACTGCATAGAAGGAGGTCAAGGCGATGTGCCAGATCCTTGGATTCAGCTCAAAAACCCCTTTGAACTGGGGCAAATACTGGGATAACTTCCGCGCCGGGGCCACCAACAACCCCCACGGGTGGGGCATTGCCTACGGGACCGGCCAGGGTCTGGCCGTCGTCAAGGAGCCGGTCCCCGGCGACCTCTCCCCGCTGGCCGCCGCCCTCGGCCAGGCGGTTATCCCCTCCAGCGTCATGATCGGGCATATCCGGTACGCCACGAAAGGGAAGACCGCCCTGGTCAACACCCACCCTTTTTTCGCCCGTATAAACGGCAGGGACTGGGCGATGGTCCACAACGGCCACCTGAGCCGTTACGGTTCCGTCCCCGGCCAGCACGGGGACACCGACAGCGAGGCGTTTTTCATGCGGCTGGCGGCGGCCATAGAGTTCGCGGGAGACTCAGACGAGTATACCGTGGCGGAGGTCATCGCCGAGGAAGTGAAGTCCGCCGGTGAGCACGGCATGTTGAACCTTCTTGTTACCGACGGGGAGAACCTCTATATACATACCAACCGTCCGGGGACCCTGCATCAGTCCGTAAACAGGGCTTCGGCCCTGTTCTGCACCGTCCCACTGGCAGGAAGACGGAATTGGAAGCCGGTATCTGCCTGCCGCGTCCACGTATACCGGGGCGGGGAGTTTGTCTACCGCACCAGCCCTTACCGGAACGCTGAAAGGGAGGTGACCTGGCATGTCTGGCACAGCGGCGCACACATCTAAACTGCCCGTAGCGGTACGGTTCCCGGCCCCCTGCCGCTGGGCCGCTGCGGCGGCCCTCATTGTCGCCCTCACCTATGCGGGCACCAAGAACATCTGGGACTTCCTGGGCGCGATGCTGGCCCCCATGTCGTTCTTCTACGTCCCCCTGGCCTTAAAGGCCCGGAAAGAGTTCCGGAAGACCGAAACCCTTCAGGTGACCGTCGAGGCCGAGGTCACCATGCTGCGGCACGCCGGCAACGGCTATTGGGAGATGGAGCTGAAAGGGTGGCCATGCGGGCTGCCGGTCACCTACCGCGCCCCGCTGCCAAAGGGGGTGGACTTCCGGCTTGGCCAGAGGATACCGGTGGTGTTCGAGGTCACCAAAAAGAAGCACTTTGACACCCCGCTGGAAGGGCGGTTCCTGAGTTTTCTGGACACGTCATGCCTGGGGCGGCCCACGGCTGGGCGGAGGGTGTACAGGCGGGAGATATGAGCGGCAGGAGGCGCAAGGATGGCGAAGGTATTCAGCGTTAAGGAAGACGCCTTAAAATTGTTGGAAAAGGCCCATGATACATACAAGGGACTGTCCGGGCCTTATCCCGGCGACATGCGCAAGTTCATCCAGTGGTTCGTTCAACACCGGGGAGAAGCGCTGACATTGAGCGTTACGCGCCGTGATTACCTGGCGTACCGGAGGTACCTCAAGAAGCAGGGTGAAGCTCTGGAAGTAATCGACAGGATGGTAATGAGTGCCAGAATCCTGGTAGAAAGAGCGAAACTACAAAGGACGTTCAGACAGATTCACTCCGACGCAAGAAAAAGGGCACGGGAAAACCCCCGGAAAAATCCGGCACATATATTTAATTAAAAACAGGTGGAGGTTGGCCTGACATGATACTGCCTGGCAAATGCGGTACGGACTGCGGGTCCTGCCGCTTTTATATTTCCTGCGGAGGCTGCCATGACGGCTGCGGTGCGGGGGACTGCAACCGCAACTGCCGCCTGTGCGTTTACCTCTGCCCCTCCCGGCCCGGGGCCGTGGGGCTGCTCAACTCCCTGGGCGGGCCGGGGTTCCCTGGGTTAAAGGGGCAGCCGGTTTCCTGGCCGGGTGACCTCCCGGCGGTACTGCCCGCAATAGCTGCGAGGTTTTCTTCAATGCCTGCCCCCTCTCTTCTCCCCTGGGTGGCGGCTAACGCGGCCCGCATTGTCATCAGCCGGGACTATGAGACCGGCGGGTTGCGGCGGAAAACCGGCAGCGTCCGGGAGTTCGCCAGGGTCCACCCTGACACAAGGATGGCCCTGCACTTTTATGTCCCGGACCCGCCCCTGGAAGCGTTCTGGCGGACCCGCCGGGAAATATACCCGGCCCTGAAGGAGTACGACCTCGTTACAGCCCCCAACTTCAGCGTTTACGAGGACAGCCCCAGGCTGGAGCATTTAGTCAACATGAAGCGCAGCGCCCTGGTGTACGCTGAAATGCTTGACCGGGGAATACGGGCGGTCCCTGACGTGTCGTGGCTGAACGAGACTGACCTGGACCGCTGGGCGGAGTATATCTGCCGATACAATATCCCAGTCATATCCACCAGCATCCAGACCGTCGGCAAGAACGCCGGTCACTTTTGGCGGCAGTACCTCGAAGGGATTATATACCTCTGCGGGCGGATACCGGAAGAAACGGTGGTCATCCTCACAGGGGCAGGTAATAGTGAAAAGATGGCAGCCATCCAATCCGCCCTTCCCCAAAAGGTGGTGTTCCTCACCACCCAGCCCTTTCTATTGGCCCGGAAGGGCCGGGTCATTGAAGGCGTTAAAGGCCGCAAGAAGGCCAGCGGCAAGCGGGACTACGACCGGCTGTTCCTGGAGAACGCGAAGGCGCTGGAAATGAGTATCGGGCACGCTTAACAGAAAAAAACCCTGCAATGCAGGGTCACTTTTTAATGAGCGCCATCAGCTTTTTTAATTCTTCATTGGTATCGGCCCTATGCTCGTTGATCCGCTGGAGGGCACTCTTGTAAACCTCAGACCGGGTGCGTTTGCCTACTGCAACTGCGGCCACATAGACTTGTTGTTCTTTTACGAAATATACTATCCTGTACCCGTCGGCCACCCTTTTTTTATAGAACCCGGTCAATTCAAGCCCCATCTTATTTCCAAGCGGCTCACCGTAATTTATGGGGTCCATCTCTAATTTTAGGGCGGCTTTCAAAACCTTAATCCTTATGCTGTTATCCAGATCATCAAGGTCCTTTAGCGCTTCCGGCAACCAATCAACTTTCCACTTCATCATCGTCGGGTGCCTCCGCTAATGACTCTCTTGACAATCCGTACCTTTTCAGCACTTCGTCCATGTCAATTAACGGACTGCCGGACTTGAGGTGTTCGATAAGCCTCCTTAACGCCTTAACGGCAAAATATAGTTCTTCTATTTTTCTTTCTTCAAGAAGCAGCGCCCGGTAATCGTCGATATTAATTAAAACAGCTTCCACTTCGTGTTCACGGGTAATGAAAATCGGTCGTTTTTGTGCCTTATCAAGGTACATCCCCAGGCTTTTTCCCAGTTTTGAAGATGGCACTAATTGCTGTGGGCCGAAGAGTACAGGATCATCAAAATCTTCAGCCATTAGCGCGCCTCCCATCTTGTCCCCGCCTTTTTGAAATAGCTTGTACGCATATTATATGACGATTATTTCCGTATGTCTATGGCTTTTTTATTCCGCATGTTATGAGGGGTTATTTATATATATTATGTCCGTAAACAAAAATTCTACTCTGAAGGGGTGAAAAAATATGTTTGCAAGCCTTGCCAATAGAGGGACGGCCCTGGAGGATCTGGTCGCCAGGGCTAACGTCCTCTACCGCTCCCGGAGGGCCGCCGTGATCCACAAGGTGCCTACCGCTTGGCTGCCCATAAGGGGGCCTGGAGGCAAGATAGTTTCAGCCAAAGTGGACAGGAAAGCAAGCGTGGACTTCATCGGCCACGTCCTGTTGCCCGGCGGCCCCCTTCCGGTGGCGTTCGACGTCAAAGAGGTGTCGAAGGGTTCCCGCTGGCCGCTGTCCAGGCTTGAGGAACACCAATATGAATACCTCAGAGATTCGGCCCTCACCGGGGCCTTTTCGTTTGTGTTGATAGGTTTTTGGGAGTCACGGAAATTTTTCATCCTGCCTTTTGCTGAGCTGGAGTCTCGATGGGCCGCCTGGAAGGCCGGGACCGGCCCGGCCTCAGTAAAAGCCGGAGAGAGCGGCCTGGTGGAGACGAGTTTTATGGATTACCTTATGATTTATTCGCAAAATGGCCCTTTAGCGAACAAAAATACCTGAAAAGGGCGCAAAAGGGTGGCCGTAGAAACCTTTTAAGGGCGATTTTTTTGTTCGCAAAAGGAAAAAGGAGGAAAACGTCGAATGGATATATTGACCAGTTTTGAAAATCACTTGCTGGGCCGGGGCCTTTCCCCCGGCACGGCGGCCATATACTTGGGGCACCTGCGCCGTTTTGCGTCTTGGGTAGAAGGGACATGCGGCGACTTCGACCCGGCAGCGGTGGAGAAGATTGCGTGGGAATGAGAAAAGAATGAAAAAAGGTTAGAATATGGAATCAATTGGTAATCAATTTTAAAACTGGCGGAAGAAGGTAAAAAGTTATTAAAACAAAAAGGAAAGAAAGTATCTAAACCTGCTCCTGAAGTTGAAAAGAGGGAGATTATTGAAGGATCTGCGAATTCTGCCAAAGATCCGCGATAGCTGGAGCTATTTGTACGTTGAGCATGCCCGAATCGACCAGGAGGACAAGGGAATCTGTCTTCATGATGAGAAAGGCCGGGTACACGTTCCTTGCGCATCTCTTTCGCTTTTGATGCTTGGGCCTGGAACCACTGTTACCCACGCGGCCGTATTAACTATGGCCGAGGCAGGTTGTCTGGTGGCCTGGTGCGGTGAACAGGGGATTCGATTCTATGCCCAAGGGATGGGAGAGACCCGCAGCGCGGCCAATCTTCTCCAACAGGCTCGTTTTTGGGCAGATCCGGAGCTCCGGCTGCAGGTAGTCCGTCGTATGTACGAAATGCGTTTTACAGAGCCAATTGCTGAAGGACTTACGCTTCGTCAGATAAGAGGGAAGGAGGGTGCCCGAGTGCGTGCAGCATACGCCAAAGCCAGTGAGCAGTATGGTGTTCATTGGTCTGGCCGCAACTATGACCGCCTGGACTGGAATCGGTCTGACACGGTCAACCGGGCACTCTCAGCCGCCAACGCCTGCCTGTACGGGGTTTGCCATGCAGCCATTGTCTCGTCTGGTTACTCTCCAGCCCTAGGATTTATACACACTGGGAAAATGCTCAGCTTTGTTTATGACGTGGCCGATCTTTACAAAATCGAGCTTGCTGTACCTGCTGCATTCATGGAGGCAGCTAAATGTGAGCAAAAGCTCGAATCCAGGGTTCGACATCGGTGTCGGGATCTTTTTTCGGAGAAGCGGCTCCTGGATCGGATCGTAGCTGACCTTGCCCGTCTCTTTAACCTGGACTCCAGTTACGGAATTGTTCCCGCAGTGGATCTTGAGTCTGCCCTCCCGGGCGATTTGTGGGATCTGGATGAGATCGTTGGGGGCGGACGCAACTTTGACGGAGGGCAATACTAATGGTTGTCCTGATTCTTGAGTCGGCACCGCCCAGTCTTCGTGGCGAATTGTCCAAATGGATGCTGGAACCTAAGGCAGGCGTCTTTGTCGGTACAATTTCTGGTGCTGTGCGGGATCTTCTCTGGGAGAAGGCTTGCCGTGAGGTGGGGGTTGGCGGGTGTACGATGATCTATCGTACCGCCGGCGAACAGGGCTTTGCCATCCGTACATTCGGTGACACAACCCGGGAAGTGGAAGAATGGGAGGGTCTTTTTCTGGTCCGCCGTCCTGATCCAAAAGTGAACAAAACAACTGTACCCTCAGGAAAAAACTGGCCAAACCCAACTGACTGGAGCATGTTCCTTCACCTGGAGATCTGGGGCAAAAGTCCGGACTTGGTTGAGTCGAATTCGGGTGAGAGAGTATATCATCCCTTGATTTGCCACATGATCGATGTGGCAATGGTTGCTCTCAGGCTTTGGCAATACGTTCTTCCTCCTATTCTTAAAGAAAAGATTCGTTCTGAGCTTGTTGTGGCAACTATTGAAGAAGCGGGTCTGTGGTTTGCTTTTTTTGCAGGAATTCACGATCTGGGCAAGGCGACACCTCCTTTTGCCAAAAAGTGGCCGGATGGGTGGAAGGTGCTGCGCGGGAAAGGATATGGTCCTGCCCGGAGCGACGAGAAGATGGATCACAGTGTCATGAGCACGTATTTGTTGCGGAACCTTCTCATGCAAATGGGTTTGCCAAAAGAAATTGTCGGGCCAGTGGCTCATGTGGCGGGAGGACACCATGGGGTTTTCCCATCGGCCTCCGCATTACGTTTTGCGGATCGGTTTGCGGGCGAAGGTTCCTGGACGAAGGCCCAGGCCAATCTGGTACGATTGCTGGCCTATGCACTTAAAGTGGATCAACTCCACGGACCCACTGGCGACTTGACACGTTCGAATGGTCTTTTGATGATTTTGGCAGGACTGACCAGCGTGGCTGACTGGATTGCGTCCGATCACCGGTTGTTTCCCTTTGCAGGTAATGACGTGCGACTTCCCAGCTATCCCCGTCGATCCAGGTGGCTGGCCTGGAAAGCGTTGCACCGGCTGGGCTGGCATCACCGGCCCCGGAACATGGCGCCCTTAGCCTTCCAGGAGTTGTTTGACAAGGTCCCAAACCAGCTGCAGGAGCAGATTATGGAAATTGTTCCAGGACTGTGTGGTCCAAGCCTGATACTCCTGGAGTATCCCATGGGCGGCGGCAAGACCGAGGGAGCGATTTATTTATCTGACTGCCTTGCAGCGACTGCCGGTCAGAGCGGACTATATTTCGCCCTTCCCACGATGGCCACCAGCAATCAGATGTTTGGGCGGGTCAGTAAGTACCTGATTAACAGGTTTCCCGGTTCCGGCACTAATGTGCAGCTCCTGCACGGGCACGCAGCATTGAATGCTGAGTTTGAGGTGCTGAAACAGGCCGGGTCCGAGTTGATCCAGCCTGCCCGCATATATGGGGATAAAGAGTCCGGCCTTTTGGCTGCCGAGTGGTTCACATACAAGAAGCGTGGATTACTGGCACCCTACGGCATTGGCACCATTGATCAGGCGCTCTTGGCTGTACTGCAAACCAAGCACTTTTTTGTCCGCCTCTTCGGCCTGGCCGGCAAAGTGGTGATACTGGATGAGATTCACGCTTACGACAGTTACATGCAGACTTTGCTCTGCCGGTTAATTGCCTGGCTTAGTGCTTGTAACACCTCAGTCATTTTGCTCTCCGCAACCCTGCCTTCCCGAACCAGGCAAGCGATCCTGTCTGCCTATGCAGTTGGCCGCGGGCTGCCGGTGAACGAATCGTCCGTTGCCTATCCACGGATTACTTGGGTTACAGAAGGGACCGGGGGTACCCGCCACATCACCGGAGGATTGAAGCGGAATGTTGCCCTTCGCTATTTAAGCCAGACAGACGAATCATGGATTGAAGAACTCAATGCCGCCTTGTCTGAGGGCGGGTGTGCAGCTGTGATTCTGAACACTGTTACCCGGGCCCAGACAGTCTATCAGCAGCTCAAGGACCACTTTTCAAAGGAAGAACTTGTTCTTTTTCACGCCCGATACCCATTTAATGAACGAATGGCACGGGAGCGAACAGTCTTGGAACGGTTTGGCCCAGGGGCCGCTGACCGGCCCCGCCGGGCTGTGGTGGTGGCCACCCAGGTAATAGAACAATCCCTCGACCTTGATTTCGATCTAATGGTGACTGACCTTGCGCCCATTGACCTTCTCCTGCAGCGAAGTGGAAGAGTATGGCGGCATCAACGCCCCAGTCGCCCTCCCGGGTTGACGGCGCCGGCCCTCTGGGTGCTGATGCCGCCAATGGATGAAGCGGGCCGGCCAATCTTCGACAAGGGATCGGTCGGAGTCTATGATTCTCATACCCTGCTGCGCACATGGCTGGTTCTGGATGAAAAAGACACTTTAAAAATACCGGATGGTGTGGAGGAACTGGTGGAGGCGGTATACGGTATGGAACAGGTCAAGCTGAAACTGTCAGAACCGATCCGCTCCCTTTGGATTGAGACATGGGCCAAATGTGAGGAGGAGAAACAAAGGGATGTCGAAAAAGCCCAGAGAAAGTATATTCCCGACACGACCGAAGACCTCTTCAGTATATCCCTCGACTTTTTGGATGAAGAGAACGAGACGCTTCACCAGGCTCATCAGGCACTTACGCGCCTTGGCGGGCCATCAGTCAACGTAATCTGCCTATTGGTTGAAGAAGGAAAGCTTTGGGCTGAAGGGAAAGATCGCCGGGAAATACAGTTGGATAAGCGTCCGGATTCTTCCGATATACGGGCATTATTAGACCGTTCATTGCGTATCAGCTTCGCACCCGGATTAGTGAGGAGGATTTTGGCTCAAGAGGTGCCGCCCGTCTGGAAAGGCTCGGCCTACCTGCGGCGGTGCCGTTTGCTTCAATTCGGCCCGGATGGCACTTGCTACACGGCGGACTTGCCCATCCGGCTGGATCCTGAGCTGGGTTTGGTTTTTAATAAAAAACCGGAGGAGGATGATTTGTGATCAGTTATTCACTATGGGTAGAGCCATGGATCCCAGTATTGGATTTGGCTGGTAATCCGTCTACTTTGAGCTTGAGCAAAACATTGGTGGATGCTCATACCCTTAGAGAGGTGTTTGACCCGTCCCCCTTAATAACAGTGGCCATACACAGACTGCTACAGGCGGTTCTCTACAGAGTTTTCAGTCCATACAACAAAGATGACTGGGTAAGACTTTGGCGTGCGGGAAGATTTGATTCAGGCAGCCTGGACGGATATGGCGCAAAATGGAAGGATCGGTTTGATCTGCTTCATCCTGCACACCCCTTTTACCAGGTGTCCCGGATGTCCGATGCAAAAGACCACCCAGTTAGCAAATTGGTTCTGGAGGCCGCATCGGGTAACAACCCCACCCTTTTTGACCACGGCCGGGTGGAGGGGATGGAGGCAATGCCGATCGGCCGGGCAGCTTGTCATCTTGTGGCCCACCAGCTTTTTGCCATCGGTGGAGGGGTTAGTAAGCCCTTTAACTTGATGGATGCACCCCTTGCCAAAGGATTGGTGACAGAGGCCCGGGGGCGCACTGTTTTTGAAACTTTGCTTTTAAACCTGATGCCTTTGGAATACTGGAGATCTTTTATGCCTTATTCGGAAAGAGACCGCCCGTTTTGGGAAATAGAGAGTCCCCCGGCGCCGATAAAAGAGGGGAGTCCTCCCTTGGGGCCGATTCATTACCTTACCTGGCAGAGCAGGCAGATTTGCCTTATTGTCGATGAATCAAAGGGTATGGTGACCGGCTGCCAAATCAGGCAACGGTATTGCCTGCCCGAGGACGGCCACCGGATCGATCCCGGCATGGTTTACAAAAAAGAGAAAAGAGGGTGGGTTCCTTTTGAGGTAAAAAAACAGCGGGCCATTTGGCAGTCAACTCACGTTCTTCTTCAAGCCACGGATGCAGATTCGGCGCGCCCGTACCTGACCGGCTGGTTAGCTGCGGCTGAAGAGATTGGCAAACAATATAACCTTGATGTTCCGGCAGTGATCGGCATAATCGTGAGCGGAGTGGCCAAAAAAAAAGCTAAAATTGAGCTCTGGCGCAGAGAATATCTGCCCGTTCCCGCGCCATTTCTGAAGAAGCCGGAACTGGTGGGCGATCTCAGGGATCTGTTGCTCAAGGCTCGCCAAGTAGAGTCGCTTCTCCAGCGTACCGCTGAGGCATTGGTTTGGGCGATCGGTAACCGCCGGGAATTGTCCCGAGCATTAAACTACATCTGGACGGGCAAAGTTCTTAAAAATAAGATTTCTAATGAGAATAGTGTTCCTAAAGAAAAAAAGAACCTCTCCGGCATGTTTTTGCTAATCTAAAAGGGGACCACTAAAAGCCCCGTGCGCACGAAAAAGGGGACCACCCTGATCAACTTTTCCTGTAAGCTGTAGGTAGGACAAACCGCAGCGAACAGGAGGAAAGGAAATGATCAGCGTGGTCGAT